>NZ_JBHJVK010000042.1:0-38871 GCF_042264695.1 Kitasatospora sp. NPDC056138
TCTCCGTGTTCTCCGTGTTCTCCGTGTTCTCCGTGTTCTCCGTGTTCTCCGTGTTCTCCGTGTTCTCCGTGTTCTCCGTGTTCTCCGTGTTCTCCGTGTTCTCCCGGGGGGCCGGGAGCAGCGCCATGATCAGCGCGGAGATGACGATGGTGGCGGCCCAGCCGAGGCCGTACTCACCGACCGGGGTGGAGGCGAACGGGCCGGTGAACCAGTCGCACTTGGTGAAGCAGACACCCGCCGCGAGCGCGAGCGTCCAGGCCGTCATCGCCTGCCAGCAGAAGCCGCCGACGTACCAGTAGCGGCTGGTGCGGCCGGTGTCCATCAGGCCCTCCGGGTCGTACCGCACGGCGCGGGAGCGGCGGCGCAGCATGTCGACCGTGTAGACACCGATCCAGGCCGAGAAGGAGACCGCGAGCAGGATCAGGAAGGTGATGAAGGAGCCGAGGAAGCTCTTCGCCACCAGCATCAGCATCAGACCGCCGACCAGGGAGATCACCGCGTTGATGCTGACCGCCATCGCGCGCGGCAGCTTCACACCCATGGTCTGGGCGGTGAACCCGGCCGAGTACATCGACAGGCTGTTGATCAGCAGCATGCCCACGATCGCGGTGAGCAGGTACGGCACGGCGAGCCAGGTCGGCAGGATGTCCCCGAGGAAGGAGACCGGGTCCTGCGCCTTGGCGAGGTCCGGGGTGGCGACCGCCATGACCCCGCCCATCAGCACCATCGGGACCATCACCAGAGCGGCACCGGAGACCGTCACACCGACGATCTTCTTGCCGGAGGCCGCGTGCGGGAGGTAGCGCGCGAAGTCGGGACCGGTGGGCACCCAGCTGATGCCGCCGGCCGCGATGGTGCCGATACCGGTGATCAGCATCGCGGTCGTGCCCGCGGGCTTGGCGAAGACCTCGCCCCAGTTCATGTTGGCGATCAGGTAGACCAGCACCATGATGCTGAAGACGCCGAACAGGTAGGTCGACCACTTGTTGCAGACGTTCAGCGCCTTGCGGCCCATGCCGCTCACCAGGAAGGTGCAGGCGACGAACACGAAGAGCGTGACGACGATGAGCACGGTGTTGCTCTTGATGCCGAAGAGCAGGTCCAGCACGGTCAGCACGGCGTAGGCGCCGGTGACCGCGTTGATCGTCTCCCAGCCGAAGCGGGCGACCCACAGGATCGAGCCCGGGAAGAGGTTGCCTCGGACACCGAAGGTCGCGCGGGAGAGCATCGCGCCCGGCGCGCCACCCCACTTGCCGGAGACCGACAGCAGTCCGACCATGCCGAACGACGCTGTCGCGGCGCACGCGGCGACGATCAGGACCTGCCAGAAGTTCAGCGCGTTGAAGACCACCAGGGCCGCACCCATGGTGAGCAACAACACACTGATATTGGCTGCGACCCAGGTCGGGAAGAGCTCGCGGACGCGGCCGTGCCGCTCACTGTCCGGTACTGGCTCGATACCTCGGGTCTCGATGGCGCCGTCGGAGTCGGCGGTGGACAGAGTGTCCATATGAGGGGGCTCCGTAGGTGTAATCGGGTCTGGGCGCGTGCACCAGACAGGTACGCTGTGCAGTCTACGCGCGTCACAGAGTGGCAACTATCCTGGTTTGCCCAAAATCTGACCGGCTGACGGATCGGGACGGCAACCACACTGTCGGTTACGCTGCCTGGCGGGGGGCCTGGGGACACGGCATCGGGCGCTCGGCGAGGGCCCTTCCGGGCCCGACGACACAATGGTTGGACAGTTTGGACAGTTCCGGACGGTTCCGGACGGTTCCCGGACAGTGGGGGCACACCATGCGTGACGGCACGGCACCCGACCGGGCGGACGGCGGAGCGGGAGGGCCGCTCTCCTGGCTGGCGTCCGTGACGGCCAACCTGGGCCTGGGATATCTCGGGGTCCTCCCGCTGGGCATGGTCGTGGTCTTCTGCCGCAACTACCCGCTCGTCTGGCTCGGACTCGGGACGCGAGACCCGAACGACAACGACGGGATCCTGCCCTGGATCATCCTCCTGACCGTCGTGCTCGGCTTCTGCCTGGGGCTCTGGTTCCTGGTCAATCTCGCGGTGCGCAGGATGACCGGACTCCGCGGGCCCCGGTACTGGCCGGTGAGCGGGCTCACGACCCTGCTGCCGACCGGCGTCTTCTCCATTCTGCCGGACAGCGCGTGGAAGACGCTGGGCTGGTTCTGACGCCCCCGGCACGCCCCCGGCACGAGCGGACCGCTGCGCCCGCTCGTGCCGTGCCCGCTCGCACCCGCTGCACGAGAGCGGCCCTGTGCAGGGCGGCGAAGAGCGCGAACCACACGCGGACGGCACGCCGGCCGGGGGACCCGACCCTCCGACGGGCCACCACCGGCTCCGCCGCCCGCTCGCGAGACAGCTCCACCGGGCGCCTCCCGGCGGCCGTGCCGCTCACCCGGCTTCGCCCGCGAACTCCCTTGCGCCCCCTGCCGTTAGCTCTCACTGAGAGCTAAAATCGGGAGTATGGTGCCGAAGGACCTGGCCGGCGAACTCACCGAGCAGCTGGTCGGCTTCCAACGCGTGCTGCGGCGAAGGCTCCGCAGCGGGCTCACCGCACCACGACTGCGCGGCGCCCAGGTCGAGTTGCTGCGCCTGGTGGCCGCACGGCCCGGGATCCGGGTCTCGGCCGCGGCCGAGGAGCTGTACCTGGCCGACAACTCGGTCTCCACGCTGGTCAACCAGCTGGTCCGGGCCGGGCTGCTGGGCCGCGAACCCGATCCGCTCGACCGCCGCGCCGCACTGCTGTACGTCACGCCCTCGGCCGTGGAGCGGCTGCGGGCCTGGGACGCCCGGCGCAGCGCGCTGGTCCGGGAGCGGTTCGCCGAACTGACCGGGGAGGACCGGGCGGCCCTGGCGGCGGCGCTGCCCGCGCTGCGCAGGCTCACCGAGAGCCTGCGGCAGGACACCGAGGGCCGGCGGCAGGACGATGAGCCCCTACCGGAGCAGTGCCGCCAGGAGCACACCCAACGGCTGGAGCAGGAGCACTGCGGCCAGGAGGGAGACCGGACATGACGGCGACGGAGCAGGCACAGCGCCACCGGACACCGGGCGCCACCGGCCCGGGAGCCCTGCGCTGCACCGGGCTGCGGTACTCCTTCGGCAGCACCAGGGCCGTCGACGGGGTCGACCTCGACGTCCGGCCCGGGGAGGTGTTCGGCCTGCTCGGGCCCAACGGTGCGGGCAAGACCACCGCGATCCGGGTGATCACCACGCTGCTGCCGGTGCCGGCGGGCATGGTCGAGGTGTTCGGCCACGACTGCGCCCGCGAGCGGATGGCCGTACGGCGGCTGCTGGGCTACGTCCCCCAGCAGCTCTCGGCCGACAGCGGGCTGACCGGCCGGGAGAACGTCGCGCTCTTCGCCCGCGTCTTCGACGTACCGCGCCGCGAACGCACCGACCGGGTCGGCGCGGTGCTGGCGGCGGTCGGACTGACCGAGTCCGCCGACCGGCTCGCCGGCACGTACTCCGGCGGCATGGTGCGCCGGCTCGAACTGGCGCAGGCCCTGGTGAGCGCACCGCGCCTGCTGATCCTGGACGAACCGACGATCGGGCTCGACCCGATCGCGCGGACCAGCGTGTGGGAGCACATCACCCGGGTGCGGGTGGCCACCGGGATGACGGTCCTGGTCACCACGCACTACATGGACGAGGCGGAGCAGTACTGCGACCGGGTCGCCCTGATGCACCGCGGGCGGATCCGGGCCGTCGGCACGCCGGAGGAACTCAGGACCGGGCTCGGCCGCGCCGCCGTCTCCGCCGGGCGGCCCGCCGCAGATCCCGTCACAGCGGCACCACCGACGGCGACAGCGTCGACCGCGGAGCTGTCGACCACCGAGCGGTCGGCCATCGGACCGACCGGACCGACCGCCGCAGCGCCGACCCTGGAGGACGTCTTCCGGCACTACGCCGGGAGCGGCCTCGACGGCCGGGAATCCACCGAGGACGGAGGCGACTTCAGAGATGTCCGCCGTACCCGCCACACCGCGTCCCGCGTCGGCTGACCGGGATCCGGCCGGAACAGTGCCCGCCGACTCCGCGTCGGAGCGGGCGAGCCTTCTGCTGGTACCGCCGCAGCCGCGCCGGGGCTGGCGGATGGTGGTCAACCGGATGCTCGCCATGTGCCTGGTGGAGCTGCAGAAGCTGCGCCACGACCGGACCGAGCTCTACACCCGTGCCGTCCAGCCAGCCCTCTGGCTGCTGATCTTCGGGGAGACCTTCACCCGGATCCGGGCGATTCCCACCGGCGACGTGCCCTATCTGGACTACCTGGCACCCGGGATCATCGCGCAGTCCGCGATGTTCATCGCCATCTTCTACGGCATCATGATCATCTGGGAGCGCGACTCGGGGGTCCTCACCAAGCTGCTGGTCACCCCCACCCCGCGTTCGGCGCTGGTCACCGGCAAGGCCTTCGCCGCCGGGGTCAAGGCGCTGATCCAGGCCGTCGTGGTGCTGCTGATCGCCGCCGCCCTGGGCGTCTCGCTCAGCTGGAACCCGTTGGACCTGGCCGGAGTCGCCGTGGTGGTGGTGCTGGGCTCGGCGTTCTTCTCCTGCCTGTCGGTGTCGATCGCCGGGATCGTGCTCACCCGGGACCGGCTGATGGGCATCGGCCAGGCCATCACCATGCCGCTGTTCTTCGCCTCCAACGCGCTCTACCCGGTGGCCCTGATGCCCGGCTGGCTGCAGGCGGTCAGCAAGGGCAACCCGCTCAGCTACGAGGTCGACGCCCTGCGCGGCCTGCTGCTCGGCACCCCCGCGCACCTCGGCCTCGACCTGGCGGTGCTGGCCTTCGCCGCCCTGGTCGGCATCGGCGTCGCCTCCGCCCTGATGGGTCGTCTGGCACGCTGAGCCGACCGGGTTTTCGGACCGGCACAATAGGAGTTCTCGACACGTCGGCGGCCTCCGGCGGCCGTCTGCGGCTGTCGGAGGCCGCCGGAGGCCGCCGGAGGCCGCGCCGTTCGGCGGACGTGCCGATGCCCCACCCCGGTCCGGGAACACCGGTCGACCCGAGAGGCCGAATCAGCTTGCCTGCCGCACCCCGACTGACCCGCACTCCCGGCCCGCCCGGCCCGTCCCGGTCGACCCGCGCCCCCGGCCCGCCCGCCCCGCACGGCCTGCCGGGCGTGCTCGCCGTCGACGCGGGCAACAGCAAGACCGACGTCCTGCTGCTCGGCGAGGACGGCACCGTCCTCGGCAGCGCGCGGGGCGGGGGCTTCCGGCCGCACGTGGTCGGCGCGCACGCTGCGGTCGCCGCACTGGCCCCGCTGGTCCGGGCCGCTGCGGCACAGGCCGGACTGCCGCCGGGGCGGAGCACGCCGGCCGAACGGGACACCGGGGCGGACCCGCACGCGACGGCCGGGCAGCGCCTGGTGGCCGAGCACACCAGCGCGTGCCTGGCCAACGCCGATCTGCCGATAGAGGAGGAGCGGCTGCGGAAGGCGCTGGAGGAGCAGGGCTGGACCCGGTCGGTGGCCGTCCGCAACGACACCTTCGGCGTGCTGCGGGCGGGCACGGAGGACCCGTTCGGGGTCGCGGTGGTCTGCGGCGCCGGGGCGAACTGTGTGGGCCTGCTCCCGGACGGCCGGACCGCCCGGTTCCCCGCACTCGGACGGCTGACCGGCGACTGGGGCGGCGGCGAGGTGCTGGCCGTGGAGTGCATGTGGCACGCCGTACGGGCGGAGGACGGGCGTGGTCCGGCAACCGGACTCGCACCCGCGATCGCCGCGCACTTCGGCCTGCCGAGCGCGACCCGGCTCGCCGAGGCCGTCCACCTCGGTGAGGTGGGGCGTACGCGACTGCACGAGATCGTCCCGCTCCTGTTCGCCACGGCCACGGCCGGGGACCCGACCGCGCTCGAGCTGGTCGACCGTCAGGCCGACGAGATCGTCCGGCTCGCCGAAGTCGCGCTCACCCGGCTCGATTTGCTGGGGACGCCGACGCCGCTGGTGCTCGGCGGCGGGGTGCTGGCCGCGTACCGGCCGCTGCTGCTGGACAGCGTCGCCGACCGGCTGGCCGACCGCGCACCGCTCGCCGAGATCAGGGTGGTGACCGCTCCCCCGGTCCTCGGCGCCGCGCTCCTCGGCCTCGACCACCTCTCGGCCTGCCGCCCCGACGGCGGCCGGGCGGCCCGGCAGCGACTCCGGGCGGCGTACCCGGCGCCGCTCCCGTGGCCGCCGCCCGCATGACCGCCCGGCCACCCGGCCGCTCAGCCAGCCGCCCAGCGTGGGCGTCGAGGCGCGGGTGCGCGGGTGCGCAGGTGCGCGGGGGATCAGGTGCCCGGGGTCCTGATGGCTGCGATGATCTCCGCAGCCCACTCGGTCGGGTGACGGTGCCCGAGCCGGCCGGCCAGGTCGGCCAGCCGTGCACGCCGCTCGGCGGGGTTGAGGGAGAGGGCCAGGGCCAGGCGGCCGGCGAGGTCGTCCGGGGAGTTCGGATCCGTGAGCACCGCGGCCGGCCCCAACTCCTCGGCTGCTCCGGCGTACCGGGAGAGCACCAGCACACCGGAGCGGCCGGCCGCCGCCTGCGCCGCGACGAACTCCTTGGCGGTCAGGTTCATCCCGTCCTGCAAGGAGGTGATCCAGAGGACGTCGGCGGCGAGGTAGTGGTCCACCACCTCGGTGAACGAGAGCGAGCGGGGCCGGTAGTCGATCGGCTCCCAACCACCTTCGCTCCAGGCCTGGTTGACCTCTTCGACCCGCCGTTCGAGCTCCCGCAGCGTGCTGTCGTACGCGGTGATGCCCGGCTCCGGCGGGGCGCAGACCAGCCGGAAGCGGAACCGTCCGCGCAGCTCGGGGCGCCGGGCCAGCAGCGTCTCGACCGCGTCGACCTTCTCGACCGGCGCCTTGGTGTAGTCCAGCCGCTCGACGGAGAGCACCAGTCGGCCGTCCCCGCGCCGGATGCCCGGCACCCGGTTGCGGGCCAGTGCCTCGATGGCTTCCCGGTCGACGCCCAGCGGGTGGACGCCGATCCTCGGCCGCGCACCGTCCGGGAGGAGTGCCCGGAAGTTCTCGGCGAAGGTCTCGGTGTGGAAGCCGGCCCAGTCGAGTCGGCCGAGCGAGCTACGGACCTCGTCGGCGACCGGTAGCCGGGCGAAGACTTCCGGCGCCGGGAAGGGGGTGTGGTGGAACAGGCCGACCCGCAGGTCAGGACGGCTCTCCCGGAGGATGCCCGGCACCAGCCAGAGGTTGTAGTCGTGCAGCCAGACCGTGCCGTCCGGAGCCGCCTCGTCCGCGATGCGCTCGGCGAAGCGCGCGTTGACCGCCCGGTAGCGCTCCCAGGCGGCGGGGTCGAAGCGCAGCCGGCCGGGCTGGGACATCAGCACCGGCCAGAGTGCCTCCTTGCACGCCCGGTGGAAGTAGGCCCGCCACTCGTCGGGGCGCAGCCGCAGGAAGGAGAGCGGGATCTTGGTGCCGTGCCCGTCGAGCCGGGCCGCGTGCTCGTCCTCGGCCAGCACGGCGGCGGCCACCCAGGTGGCGTCCAGTCCTCCGCCGAAGAGGCTGCGCAGGGTGGGCAGGATGCCGTTCGGGCTGGACGGCTCCTGCCATTCGGCCTCCGGGGTCCAGCTGACCGGCGGGCGGTGGTAGCCGATCACCAGGGGCGAGCCGGTCTCGACCCAGCCGAGCTCCAGCAGCGCCCGGAGCACCCCCGCGGCGCCCTGCTCCCGGGGCAGGTGGACGGCCGGCCGGCCCTCCAGCGCGGCGATCAGCGCGGGTTCGGAGTTGCCGACGGCCACGCCGTGCGCACCGAGGCGGAACATGGACAGGTCGTTCCGGGTGTCGCCGGCGACCAGGATGCCGGCCGTCGGCCAGCCCTGCCGGTGGGCGAGCGCGGCGAGTGCGCTGCCCTTGGACACGCCGCCGGGGAGCACGTCGAAGTAGCGGTCCGCCGAGTAGACCCAGGTGCAGCCCAGTTCCTCGACGGCTTCGGTGATGTCGGTGGTGAGGTCCTCGGGGTGGACGAAGAACGAGCAGCGGCCGTCCTGCGGTACGCCCTCCTGGTAGCTCAGCGCGGGGAAGCGGCGCAGCCGGGCACGGATGTGTCCGGTGCCGGGCCAGTCGCCGCGCAGCTCGCTCTGGAGGGGCTCGACCGGGGTGTGGTCCACACCGTCCAGGACGCTGGCGCCGACGTCTGCGATGATCCAGCGGGGTCGCGGCACCAGGGGGTCTTCCAGCGCCTCGCGCACGGAGGGCAGTGAGCGTCCGGTGGCGAAGACGACCGTCACCTCGGGGTGGCGTTCCAGCGCGTCGCGCAGGCGGCGCCGGTCGATCGCGTCTCCACCGAGCAGGGTTCCGTCGAGGTCGGTGACCAGGATCGGCACACGAGCTCCCTTCGTCGGCGGGGGGCCTGCCGGGAACGACCGTGCGGCTCATCGCCGCGTCCCCCAACCGTCAGCGCCGACCGGACATCTATTCATACCCCATGCTTAACGCTCTTGATGATGGAGTGTCAGAAATCGATCCCGTACCTGGACCGGCCGGGAGAACGGGGCTCCGCAGCCGTTTCACCGACGGCCGGACAGCGACCGGCACCGCACCGGGGACCGACCGGCACCGCGCCGCAATCCGCCCTGGTCGGCGCGCCGGGAACCATCACACGTTGGAGAGGTGGGGGAACGCACCACGCGCCCCCGCACGCACGGGTACGGACATGGGTACGGGGAGCTCCTGATGGGTCGCAGGTGGGGACGGATTCGAGGAACGCGCGCCCGGGACCGGGTGAAACGTCCAGCATGGGCGGAGATTCCGGTCATGATCGGGATAGCGCTCGCGCTCGCCTTCGTCATCAAGACCTTCTTCATCCAGGCCTTCTACATCCCGTCCGGGTCGATGGAGAACACCCTGCGAATAGGCGACCGGGTCCTGGTCGACAAACTGACGCCGTGGCTGGGCTCCACACCGTCACGCGGTGACGTCATCGTCTTCCGCGATCCGGGCGACTGGCTGAAGGACGAGCCCGTGCCGCACGTCGGCGCGGTGCACCGGGCCCTGAGCCTGGTCGGGCTGGTTCCCTCGGCCGACGAACAGGACCTGATCAAGCGGGTCATCGCGGTCGGCGGGGACACCGTGAAGTGCACGGCGGGCTCCCCCGTCTCGGTCAACGGCGTCGCGCTCGACGAGCCCTACCTCTACCCCGGCGCGACACCCTGCGACAACGACTCGGTCGGGACCGTCACCGTGCCCGAGGGCAAGCTCTGGGTGATGGGCGACCACCGCAACAACTCCGCCGACTCGCGCTACCACCAACTCGCCGTCGCGGGAGACGGTTTCGTCCCGCTGGACCACGTCGTCGGCCGCGCCGTCGTCGTGGCCTGGCCCGTCACGCACTGGGCCACCCTGCCCGAGCCCGCCACCTTCGACCAGCCCCGGCTCCAGGCGCGCGCCACGGCCGACGCCCCCGAGGCCGAGGCCCCCGGTCTGCTGGGGCTGGCCTCCGCGGTGCCGCTGACGCTCTGGCTCAGGCGCCGGCGTACCGCAGCCGCGGATCCCACGCCGCCCGGGGCCGACGCGCCGCGCCGCACCGAGTAGCCGCCGGGCGGTACGGTAAGGCCCGAAACAGCCGGTTCCGCACCGAATCCGACGATCCGCCCTGAACCGGGCCGGGCCGGCGTCCTCGGGCGGTGTCCGGCTCGGGCGGATCCGCTCGGACGGGCCGGATCAGTCGGACCGGATCCGGTCAGGCCGGATCGAGTCGGCAAGGGCGGTCGGATGAGCACGATCATCACCGGGGACCAGGCCACCGGGCAGCTGCTGGCACTCGGTCTCCGGAGCGGACCGCGCCCCGGCGGCGGGGACCGGGGCGGCCCGGAGTGGACGGTCCGCTGGCGGTGGTCGCCGCAGTCGGACCTGGCAGACCTCGTCCCGGCGGACAGCTGGCAGCTCGTCAGCGAGGTCAAACCCCGCTGGTACCGGGGGAAGCGACTGCTGCTCACCTGCGCCTCGGGCGGGCTGGCGGCGGTCGTCGCCTTCCCCGGCGGGCGGGTCCTCTGGGCGACTCGACTGCCGGATCTCAACCCGCACAGCCTGGAGGTCCTGCCCGGCGGTCACATCGCCGTGGCGGCGAGCAGTCCGGGCACCGTCCGCCTCTATCCGGCGAGCACCTCCCCGCGCGGTGTGGCCTGCACGGCCTTCGCCCTGCACGGCGCGCACGGGGTCTGCTGGGACGACGCCCGGCAGGTGCTCTGGGCCCTCGGCGCCGAGCACCTGCTCGCGCTCCGCCCGACCGGGGACCGGCGCAGCCCCGCACTCACCGAACAGCTGCGCCTGCCACTGGCCGTCCCGGGCGGCCACGACCTGGAGCACGTCGCCCGGCACCCGGGCCGGCTCTGGGTCACCGGGGAGGCCGGGGTCCGGCAGTTCGACACCAGGAGGCTGGCCTTCCTGCCCCCGCCCGATCCGGACCTCGCACACCTGTCGTCGGTGAAGAGCGTCGGCGACGACCCGGCGACCGGGCAGATCCTCACCACCCGCCCGGAGCCGGGCAACCCGGAGCCCTGGGACACCGCCACGCTCCGCCTCCACCGGCCGACCGGCCTGGTCCACCTGCCGGGCTCGGCGGTCTACAAGGCCCGCTGGCTGCCCTGGCTGCCCTGGTGACTGCCCGCCTGGTTCCCGCCTGTGGTTCCCCCCTACCGACCGCCCGGTTCAGGACCCGCCGAGTGCACGACCCACCGGGTGCAGGTTCACCGGGTGCAGGTCCACCGGGTCGGCTGAGGCCCCAGCAGGCCGTCAGCCTGCCGGGTGCTGCCCGACCAGCCGCTTGGCCAGCCGCCGTTCCCAGCCCGCGTCGCCGGGCAGCGGCTCGCCGGGAGTCCCGGTGGCGAGGAAGCCGTTGCGGCGGTAGAGGGTGTCCGCGCGGAGGTTGCCCGGCGCCACCGACAGCTGGAGGACTGCGGCGCCGCGCTGCGCCGCCCAGCGTTCGACCTCCCGGATCAGGAAGTCCCCGACGCCCCGGCCCCGGGCCGGCGGGCTGACCCACATGGTGATCAGCTCGGCGACGTCGTTCTGCTCGGTCGGGACTCCGCTGACCATCCCGGCCGGGGTGCCGTCGAGGAGGGCGACGATGTTGTGCGAATCCGGGATCTCCAGACGCGAGCGCCAGCGCTCCTCCCGGTCCCCCTCGCCCCGCCAGTCCGCCAGCCGGGCGCCGAACGCGTCCGGCGCCTCGACGAGCGAGGCCAGCCGCAGTTCGCGCCAGATCTTCCAGTCGTCCGAGGTCAGTACGCGCAGCCCGATCATGTCGGCAGCCTGCCCGCCCGGCGCCGCGGACGGCAACCCGTTAACCCGACGGTCGGCGGCCGTACGGGCGGCCGGAGGGCGTTCCCGCGCAGCCCGTACGGTAGGGGTCGCACCCGTTTCCGAAGGAGCCGGCACACATGGACAGCACCACCTGGGACACCGTCGACCGCCTGGTCGACTGGCTCGACCGTGAGAGCCCGCTCTCGGCCGGGGACGAGCGGCTGCTGCGCATCATCAAGCTCTCGGAGGAGGTCGGCGAGGTCGGGCAGGCGGTGATCGGTGCGACCGGCCAGAACCCGCGCAAGGGTGTGACGCACACCTGGGACGACGTCCAGCACGAGCTCTGCGACGTGATCTTCGCCGCCCTGGTCGCGCTGCGCACCCTCAACCCCGAGGCGCGCCGGGTCTTCGCCGAGCGGACGGCCCATGTCGAGGCCCGCTCGCTGGCCGCCCGGCCGCCCGTGCCCGCGCTCGACCTCCCGTCGACCGGGCGCCTGGATCTGCTGTCGCTCCGGGTCGAGCACGCCGAGGAGATGGCCGAGGTACTGGGCGATCCCCGGCTGCACGCCTTCACCGGCGGTGAGCCCCACACCCCGCAGGCCCTGCGCACCCGCTACCAGCGGCTGACGGCGGGCTCTCCCGAACCCGGAGTGCGCTGGCTGAACTGGGTGCTGCGCCTGCGCGAGGAGGGCTGCCTGGTGGGTACCGTCCAGGCCACCGTCACCGGACCGACCGTCGAACTGGCCTGGGTCGTGGGCACCCCGTGGCAGGGGCACGGGTACGCCACCGAGGCCGCCCGTGCCCTGCTCGCCCGCCTCACCGAGCAGCCCTTCGCCCCGGCCGCACCGCTCACCACCGTGATCGCGCACATCCACCCCGACCACCACGCCTCGGCCGCGATCGCCACCGCCCTGGGCCTGCGGCCGACGGACGGACTCCACGACGGCGAGATCCGCTGGCAGCTCGACCTGAACCACCCGTAGGGGGCGGGAGCGATACGTCGTGTCGGCAATGCGTCGGGGTCTGACCTGGCGGGTGTCGGCAGCTCGGCGCACTCAGGTCGGACGCTTCGGCTGGCTGCGACCGCGGCGGCCCGGTGCCCGGCCGGCAGGTCCCGTTCCACACCATGAAACTCCGCCCGCTCGACGGCTCCGCGCGGTGCCCCCGGCCCGCCCGACCCGACGGCGCGATGGTCCCGGCTTGTGCCGAATTGTTCAACTCGTTTTGCAGGACCGCCTGTTGAGTGCAACGCTTCGGCCTGACACGGCCACCGTCTCAAGACAGAAGAGGATCTGGAATGCCAGGACGTCTCATACGCATCGGGTACACACTCGCTCTTCTGGCCGTCGTGCTGGGCACCCTTCTGAACCCCAACCTGTTCGGACTCTCCGATGAAGCCTGGCTCCTGACCCTGACAGCCGAGCTTGTCCTGGGTCTCCTGCTGCTGAGCCTGCTCATGGCGGCACTCCCCCGCCGCCTCCAGCTTCCGATAGCCGGTGCGCTCCCCACCTCCGCCGCCCAACGGCGGCGACTGGACGGCCTACTGACGGCGTTGCGGCTGGTCAAGCCCCGTTCGGCTGACCTCGACATCGCAGATCTCGCCACCGGCACCACCCTCTACGCCCGCGCCGTCCGCACCGACACCGGACGGCAGGCATTGGGCGTCCTGCTCCTGGCCGCTCCTGCTGCCGGAGCTGCTCTGATCCGCTGGCGCAAGCCGGGGCTGGGGATCGACGGCCTTGAGGGCCCGTACACACTGACTCGGATGACTGGCGCACAGATCGGCGGAATCGCACGCCGGCTGCGCGCGACCGAAACGGTACAACTCTCCGGCACGGGCGAGTTGTCGCTCACGGTCCAGGTGACACCGATGGATCTGCTGGTACTCCAGCACGTTGCAGCCGCGTCCCAGCCGGCCGGCGAGAACCCGGCGCTACAGCCGTGACAGCGAGGGCGCGCTTCCTGCTGGTCGTCCGGAGAGCATGGCCACCCTGCGGAACTTCGCGATCGACAGCCTCCGCCAGACCAGGCACCGCAACATCGCCGCGAGCCCCCGCCCCCTCTCCCACCAGCCCCACATCCGCCCCTGGACCTCACCCGCCTGCTCTGACCAGCGCACCCGCAAGATCACGCGACTTTGCAACAGCCCTGGGGTAGCCCCCAACACGCTTTCCGATTCTTCCCCGCACGGTCCGCTCGTGTTCACGCGATTCCTGACCTGCGGCGGACCAAGGAACCAGTCGCCGTCTGGACCCTGGCGAAGGGAGATGAACGAGACCAGAGTCGAGACCACCGGTCACTCCTGGGCCGCGCCGAGCTGGCCAGGAGGTCCGACCCTTCCGTCACAGGATCCTGGAAGTGCGGGAGTCCCCGGCGTGCCGCGCTTTGCCGGAACCTGGCACCGGCGTTCCGCTGAGTCCCCTGATCCGCCCCTTGCAGAGGAGCTTCCCGCATGGCCTGGCGGAACCAGCGGGATGGTGCGATCATCCACCGAACGTTCCCGGTCCACGACCACAGCCGGACCCGGACCCGGACCGGACAGGGGAGTTGGACGTGCCCAGCACCGAACTGAGCCACAGCTACGACATCGCGGCGACGCCCGCCGCTGTGCTTGCCCATCTGGCGGACCCCGAGAACTACATCGGGCTCTCCCCGCTGCTCGTGGACGTGCGGGACGTGCGGTGCGAGGGCGGGGTCACGCACTACGTGGCCGTCGAGCGCTTCCGGTTCCTCGGACTGGTCCGGCACGACAACGTCATCCAGGTCACCCTGCGCACCGAGGACGCCCGGCTGCCGGATGAGGCGACGGTCAGCGGTGAGGTGGTCAGTCCTGGCGGCGTGCGGATGGACTACCGCTTCGCCGTCACCGCCCGAGGCGCTGGCGGCTCCCTGGTGGTCGATCGACTGCGGCTGCACGCGCCGTTCGGCCTGCTTCACTACGCGGCTGGGAAGGCCGGAGCAGTGCAGGCCGAGCGCGGCCGAGTGTTGGCCCGGCGGCTGGACCGCGGCAACTGAGGCCGGCGGGCCTACGGGCGTCGCCGAGCGGGTGGGTGGTCCGGCCGAGGGCGTCGAGGAGGACGGCCCGATGGCGGACTGCAGGGCCCGTTGAGACTGCTGCCACAGGTTTACCTCCACTACGATCCACTCACCCGCCGTGAACGCGCGCTGCTCGGCAAACCCGATCGACTACCGCGCGAGAGGATGAGCTTTCTGCTGCTGGTCCCTGGCGGCATCCGAATCGTCATTGAGGTGGACGGCAAGCACCACTACGCCGACGGCGAATCGGCTTCTCCAGAGCGGTACTCCAGGATGGTCGCCGAGGGCAGGCCCTGCGCCTGCGTGGATATGAGGTCTTCCGGTTCGGCGGCTACGAGATCATGGCAAGAAGCCCCGAGATCGATTTCGACGAATTCTTCGACGCGCTCCAGGAGCAGTACTGGCCTGGCTTGCCTGCGGCTGCTTCGTCCTGAAGCCAGCTCCGCCCGGCGCGTCGTGCGGAGCAATGCTCAGGACTTGTGGATCAGCTCCCCGGGAGCGCGCGAAGGGCGTACCTTCCCGGGTGATTGATCGACCAGTCACCGAGTAGACCCGCGTTCGCAGCGCGGGTCGGGAAGGCACGCCCGTGCTGAGCGTAGTCACCGCCGACGGCACCACCGAGACCGGCTCCCTGATCGACGAGATCGTCCGCGAGGGCGCCCGCCGGATGCTCGCCGCGGCGCTGGAAGCCGAAGTCAACCAGTACATAGCCGAGCTGGCCGCCGAGCGCGATGAGCGCGGGCACCGCCTGGTGGTCCGCAACGGCCACCACCGGCCCCGCACCGTCGTGACCGCCGCCGGCTCCGTCGAGGTCACCGCGCCGCGGGTGAACGACCGCCGCGTGGACGAGGCCACCGGCGAGCGGATGCGGTTCTCCTCGAAGATCCTTGCCCCGTGGTGCCGCAAGTCGCCGAAGGTCTCCGAGGTGCTGCCGCTGCTCTACCTGCACGGACTGTCGTCCGGGGACTTCGTACCCGCGCTGGAGCAGTTCCTCGGCTCGGCGGCCGGACTGTCGCCGGCGACGGTGACCCGGCTGACGAAGCAGTGGCAGGACGACCACGCCGCGTTCCAAGAGCGCGACCTCGCGGACCGGGACTTCGTCTACGTGTGGGCCGACGGAGTGCACCCCAAAGTCCGGCTCGGCCAGGCCCACTCCTGCGTGCTGGTCCTGCTCGGTGTCCGCCTCGACGGCACCAAGGAGCTGATCGCCATCGCGGAGGGGCTGCGCGAGTCCACGGAGTCGTGGGCTGACCTGCTGCGCGACTGCCGTCGCCGGGGCATGCGAGACCCGGAACTGGTGTTCGGCGACGGCGCGATGGGCCTGTGGAAGGCCCTGGCCGAGGTCTTCCCTGCCGCTCGGCATCAAAGGTGTTGGGTCCACAAAGCCCGAAATGTCACGAACGCCCTGCCGAAGTCCGTGCAGCCGGGCGCGACGAAGGCGATGCAGGAGATCTACAACGCCGAGGACCGCGCGCACGCCGAGAGGGCCATCGAGGCATTCGCGAAGACCTACCGCGCCAAGTTCCCCAAGGCCGTCGTGAAGATCACCGACGATGCGGAGGAGCTGTTGGCGTTCTACGACTTCCCGGCCGAGCACTGGATCCACCTGCGGACCACGAACCCCATCGAGTCCACGTTCTCCACGGTCAAGCTGCGGACCAAGGTCACCCGCGGGGCCGGCAGCCCGGCCGCAGCCCTCGCGATGGTGTTCAAGCTGGTCGAGTCCGCCCAGGACCGCTGGCGGGCCATCACCGGCGCCTCCCTCGTCCCCCTGGTCCGCGCGGGGGCCAAGTTCGAGAACGGTGTCCTGGTCGAGCGCGAGGGGACCGTCGCAGCCTGATCACACGTCACCCGATATACAACTCTCGACAATTGCTCCCGGCTGGCTCTGGTCACGAGAACGGACACCACTTGTCCACGGGTTCGGGAGGCAGCCGACGTCGGCCTGGAATCGAAATGTTCACGGGTTCGGACACCACCGGGCGTCAGTGCTTCTGCTCAGGCGGCTTGAGGGCGCAGCCGGAGCCGTTGGAGTGCTGATCTTGGTCAGATCTGGTGGCTAGGGTGGCGGGCATGCCTGTGACCATGGATCGTGACGATGTTGTCGAGCTGCTCGAACCGTTTCGGCGGGAGCTGACGGCCTACTGCTACCGGATGCTCGGGTCGGCCTTCGAGGCCGAGGATGCCGTGCAGGAGACTCTGGTCCGCGCCTGGTCGAAGTTCGACGGGTTCGAGGGGCGGGCGGCGCTGCGGACCTGGCTGTACCGGATCGCGACCAACGTCTGCTTGGACATGGCCCCGGCCGCGCAGCGGCGGGCCCGCCCGATGGACCTGTCGGCGCCGTGCCCGGCGACCGCGCCGGACCTGGCGCAGTTGGAGGAGCGGATCTGGATCGGTCCGATCCCTGACGAGCGGGTGCTGTGCGGGGATCCGGCCGAGGTCGCGGTGGGCCGGGAGACGATCCGGCTGGCCTTCGTCTCCGCGCTGCAGAAGCTCCCGGCCCGCCAGCGTGCGGTGCTGATCCTGCGTGAGGTGCTGGCGTGGTCGGCGGCTGAGACCGCCGAGCTGCTGGAGACCTCGGCCGCCTCGGTGAACAGCGCCCTGCAGCGGGCCCGGGCGACTCTGGCCGACGGTGGCGGGGTGCCGGACAGCGACACCTTCAAGCCGCTGGACGAGACGCAGCGGGCGCTGTTGGCGAGGTACGTCAGCGCCTTCGAGGCCTTCGACATCGAGGCGCTGAAGAGCCTGCTGCACGAGGACGCGGTGCTCAACATGCCGCCCTACCAGATGTGGGTGCGCGGCGTGGTGGAGCTGGGCGAGTGGTGGCTGGGGGCCGGCTGCGGCTGCCGGGGGTCGCGAATGGTCCCCGTCGAGGCGAACGGCACGCCGGCGTTCGCACAGTACCGGCCAGCCGAGGACGGCAACGGCTGGACCCCTTGGGGTATCACGCTGCTGGAGATCACCGACGGCCGGATCAGCACCATGACCAACCACATGGACACTGAGCGGCTCTTCCCGCTATGGGGACTCCCCATGCGGCTGACCGCCGACACTGCCGGGAGCTGACGGCCCGTCGGCGGTCTCTCCGAGTACCTCGCCCAGGCCGGTCAGCGCCAGCAGTAGCCGCAGCCGGGGCCCGGCGCCGCGCAGCAGCAGCTCCCGGCCGGCCCGCCGCGCGATCAGCCGCAGCCGGGCGAGGTGGTCCAGGTCGGCCGGGCCGGGCCGGTCGACGGCGGACACGTCGCAGATGACGAGCGCCGCGTCCGGACGGGCCGTCAGCAGCGCGGCCAGCCGATCGGCGAGGAACGGCCCGGCCCCCGGTGGGGGCGGGACGAGGGTGAATTCCACGGTCTCCATACCGACTCAGACCGCTGGGCGGGCCGGGACTCATCGGCCCGCTGGCGGGGGATCTGGCGGGCCGGGCCCGCTCCAGGCTCAGGCCGAGCCCAGGCAGGCGAAAAAATTTCTGAAGATCTTCCGACGAGAGCGATGAGTTCCGCCCGGGTGCTCCGTCTGACCGGGTGAAGCAACCGATACCCGAGCTTGCAGGAGCATTTCATGCGGAAGATCATCGCCGGTCTGTTCTCGTCGCTGGACGGCGTCGTGGAGGCCCCCGAGAAGTGGAGCATGCAGTACTCCACCCCCGAGGTCACCGCCGCCCTGATGCGGCTCTTCGAAGACGCCGACACCGCCCTGCTGGGCGGCAGCACCTACCGGATGTGGAGCACGTTCTTCCCGTACGCCACCAACGAGCAGGTGCCGACCGCCGACTGGATGAACTCCTCCCCCAAGTACGTCGTCTCCAACACCCTCACCGACGTCGCGCAGTGGCAGCACAGCCACCTGATCACCGGCGCGGACATCGCCAGCCAGATCCGCGCGCTCAAGGAGCAGCCCGGCGGCACCATCAACGTCGGCGGCAGCATCACCCTGGTCCAGTACCTGATCCGCAACGGCCTGCTGGACGAGCTCTACCTGCAGATCGACCCGGTGATCGTCGGCACCGGCCGCACCCTCGCCGACGGCGAGCAGATCCCCATGACCCTGGCCTCCACCCACACCTTCGCCAACGGCGTCATCGAGGCCCACTACACCCTCCAGCCCCGCTGACCCACCATCACTCACCGGTATCACTCAGGGGGATCGTCGCGCAGAACCCATGCTCGGCCCCGCTGCTGTCGGTTCTCGTGAACATCGAACACGCCAACCGCGGGGCGCCTCCCAAAATGATGAACAACCGCTGTCGAATCTCGTGAACAGAACCACCCGGCCAAGCCGGGGCGGTTCAGTTGACCAGCTCGGCAGGTCTTGACGATTTCTCGATGGAGTCAGTCGATGACGGATCCGCAGCTGAGGTTGACCACAGTCCCCGTGATCGCTCCAGCCCGGTCTGATGCCATAAACGCTGCCGTCTCAGCGACTTCGGCGAGCTTCGGCAGCCGACGCAGTACCGTGCCACGCTCCATATAGGCCTTGACCGTCGGGCTGCCCTCGGGATCGGGCTCGGCGTCCTCGATCATGCCCCAGGCCACCCATGCCTCCGGAATCCCATCCGGACGAAGGCAGACCACGCGCACCCCTTGAGGTCCCACCTCGCCCGCCAGATGCCGTGACAGCAACTCGACTGCGCCACAGGCCACTCCGAAGCCTGCGGTCGCGTGGAAGCCCTGGTCGCGTCCGGAAAGATGCGCCGCGGTTGTCGAGAAGGTCACGATCACGCCCGCTCCCTTCTCGGCCATGTGTCGGGCGGCAGTCGTCGCAGTGAGGAAGTTCGCAGTTGCCGCGGTGTTGATCGGTGTGAGGAAGTCCTCCAAGGACAGACCGATCAGTGGCGTTCCCTGCAGGTCTCCGCGGATGCTGACGGCATTGACAGAGATGTCGATTCCGTCGGCCTTGCCAACGACCTCAGCGGCGTGCCGCTCGACCGCATCCCGGTCAAGTGCGTCGACCTGAGCGACCTCCGCCCGACCTCCGGCAGCCGTGATCTCCTTCGCCAACTCCTCAAGCCCTGCGAGCCTGCGACCGGTGAGGAAGACCCGAGCTCCCTCGCGGGCGAAGACCCTGGCAACCGCTTGACCGACCGCACCACCGGCCCCGTAGATGACGGCAATCTTGTTCTCCAGCAGCACGTCCAAGCCTCCAGGCTCGTGGTCGGTCGCGATCACACTCGTGAGCGCACCTTACGAGCACGCACTGACATGAAAGCTGGACGAAGCGCGCACCTCTTCAATCCACAAGTCTTGACAATTGCTCCGTCGTGCGGGTGGTGATGCAGGCAGCCGGGCACTGGCCGGTGTCCGGCTGACTGCTGCTGTTCGGGCTACCTTGCGGCGAGGAGTTCTCCGTGGCCGGCGGCCTCGTGGAGGACGGTGGCGATCTCCTTGGGCAGGAGGTTGATCGCGTCAAGGGCTTCGGTGGTGAGGGGGATCTCCTCCAGGAGGTACTCGCCCCGGTCTTCCTGGCTGAACTCGGGGCCGGTGCGGTCCTCGAAGTTCCACTTGTCGATGGTGGCGAGGGAGAAGTCCTGGCGCTCGCCGTCGGTCTCGATGGTGTGGAGGAGGCTGGCGATCTGAGCTTCGCCCGCGATCTCCTCGCGGACCTCGCGGAGTAGGGCCTCCTCGGGGCTGGCGTCGGTGGGTTTGATCTTGCCGCCGACGATGACCCAGTACGGGTCGATTCCGGGGCGGATGCGCTTGATCAGCAGCATGGTGTTGTTCGGGGTGAGGAGGATGACGCGGACACGGTGCTGCACGGTGGTCTCTTCCTGGCTTGGTGGGTGGGCGGTCAGTGGAGGATCCAGCCGCCGTCGACGTGCAACGACTGACCGGTGATGAAGGACGCGCTCGGGCAGGCGAGGAAGGCCGCGGCGGCGGCGACATCCTCAGGGCGGCCCCGGCGCTGGACGCACTGGCGGCGGATCTGGTCCTCGGGCCGGGCACGGTGGTGGGTGGGCAGGTCGTTCTCCACCTCGACCTGGATGGCGCCGGGCAGCACAGTGTTCACGCAGATTCCGGCTGGGCCAAGTTCCCTGGCCAGCGACCTGGTGAAGCCGATCAGCCCGGCCTTGGCAGTGCTGTAGGCCGTCGAGGCCACCCGTACCGCCATCCAGCAGGCCGAGGACGCCCGCGCGGCCGTCGAACTCGACGACCTCGACGACTTCGGCGGCATCATGACCTTCCCGGAGCCCCGCCAGCTCTACTACGTCGCCGAGGCCACCGTGCACCTCGGTGAGGATCCCGCGCTCGGCGAGAGCCAGGCGGAGGCAGCCGTCGCCGCCTACCGCACCGCATCCGAGGACGAGTGGGCCTTCGGCGACGAGGCCGGCGCACAGACCGACCTCGCCCTCGCCCGCATCGCCCGAGGCGAGATCGAGGGCGCCGCCGAGGCCGTCCGCCCCGTGCTCGATCTCCCCATCGAGCAGCGGAACTTCGGTATCACGAGCAGCGCCCAGCGCGTTCACGCCGCGCTGCACGCCGACGGCCGACGAAGCTGCCGAGCGGCGGCCGGTCTGCGCGACGAGATCGAAGCCTTCCGCTACCCCGACGTCGGTGCTCATCCGGTGACCCCACCGGTAGGCTCCGCAGCCATGACTCCAGTCCACCTGGCCGGCCCCCGCCTGGCACTGCGCGAAGTCGAACCCGAGGACGCCGACGCCCTCCTGGCCATCTACGGCGACCCCGAGGCCACCAGGCACCTCAGCTTCGAGCCCCGCACCCCCGACCAGGTCCAGGCGATCATCAACCGGTCCATCGCCTCCGCGAAGGACACGCCGAGAACCGAGTACTGCCTTGCCATCACCAGGCTCGGCGAGCACCAGCTGATCGGCTACGCGCGGCTGGCGACCGAACCACAGCAAGCGGCCACGATCGGATTCGCCTTGCATCCGGGCGAGTGGGGCAAGGGACTCGGTACGGAGACAGTCCACCTGCTGTGCGCGCTCGGTTTCAACATCCTTGGCGTGCACCGCATCTGGGCAGCCCGCTCGCCCCTCAACGAGGCGTCGGCCCGGACCCTCCTGCGGGCGGGGATGACCGAGGACGGCCGGATCCGCGACCACGTCTTCGTCCGTGGCGCCTGGCGTGACTCGATCACCTACTCGATCCTGGAGCACGAGTGGTCGCCGAACGACGTACTGGGGGTCACCGCCGACGAGCGCTGAGTTCCGGGGGCCGGGATCGCCTACGAGCCTGGCAGCGCAGCACCTCCAGACCTCCCTGCCGGTGATTGGCTTTGGGGCCGGCCCTTTGCCGGCGGTTGAGTTCTGACCCTCGCGTCTTCTGTTGATCTTGTCAGTCGCTGCTGGGTGGGAATGCGGCCGAGCTCGCCGCGGCCTCGCATGCGGCAAGTACGGCAAGCCGCCTGAGAAGAACCGCGTGCATTCAGTGGCGTCGGGCACGACCATGACGCACCGCAGCTTCCGACCGCCGCCGTCATGGCCACCACCACTCGCTGCCAGTCGGGTGCTCGGACGGTGGCCGAGACGGGGTGCGGTCATCCAGGGGCTGTACGGCCGTAGCCGCTCCTGCCCGGTGCGCGATGCGGTGGCGGATGGTCAAGCCCTGCCGTGAAGTTGCTCCGGCGGCCCTCATCGCGGTGGCCGCAGGGCCGCCCCGCCGCATTCGAGCTGAAGCGATGGTTGATCTCCGTGAGGGGTCGGAACCCCGGCTGAGACCAGAACTGAGACCACGAGACGCCGATGGCCCCGACCGCTGGGCGGTCGGGGCCATCGTTTGTCCGAGTGAGCAGAGGCGGAGAATGCGAGATTTGAACTCGTGAGGGGTTGCCCCCAACACGCTTTCCAACTGTTCGCCTGGGAATTCGGCGGCGGCCGCACGCGTCCTGAGCTGTGGCGAGCGGCGCATCTGATGAGGCTCGTACGTGGCCGGACCGGGGTGAATGCAACCAGAACTGCAACCACGGTCGCATCGGGTCGCTCTGGCATCAGGCTTGGTGGAGTCGTCCTGCCTGTGTCGGTGGTGTTGGAACCGGGACAAGGAGAGCGGCCGCAGGGCTCTGTCGCCAGGACGTCGGCTACTGATGACGAGGCTGTGGCTTGGGTGAACTCATTGTTCTGCTCCGCTCTCCAGATTGTGGGTCATCCGCTCCAGGACGGTGACGGCGATCCGGTACTCCTCGCCGGTGATTCCGGCCGTCGACAGCTCGCGGAAGGCGCCGACGCGTTCGGCAGCCTCGGCGAGGCGGGCGCGGCCGTCGTCGGTCAGGGCGAGGCGGCCCGGCTCCGGCCGGGCGACCCAGCCGTCAGCGACAATTGTCTCAATGGCGCCGGTCAGGGCGGCGGCATCGGCGTTGGCGGCCAGGACGGCCAGCACGTCGCTGTCGGTGGCCTGCGGATCGTCCTCGACGGCGTTGAGGATCTGCCAGGCGATCCGCGTGAGACCGAACTCGGCCAGCATGGAGTTCATGTAGTCGGTGAGGGCCTGGTCGGTGCGGTTGAGCCAGTAACCGATGGGTTTCATGTCGCGCTCCTGGGTGGGTCAGTGATGCCGGGGCCGGGCGTTGCGGGGCAGTAGCCAGACGAGGGCGCAGCAGGCAAGGGTGGCCACGGCGACCACGGCGAGGCTGTGGACGGCTGCGGTCGCGGAGCCGCCGGGGTACGGAAGTGGACAGTGGTGATGCCTGCGGCGCCGATGCTGTTGGCGAGTTGCGCGACGGCGGAGAGCGAACCGCTGGCGCTGCCCGACTCCTTCGCGCCGACACCGCCGAGGGTGACCTCGTAGACGGTGCCGAAGCAGGTACCGAGGCCGAGGCCGGTGACGAGGACCGGGGCGATGAGGGTCCATGATGTCGGGCTGCCAGCACGGACCAGGACAAGCAGCGACAGCGTGCCGGCCAGCGTGAGCAGCAGCCCGACGAGGATGAGCGTGCGGCCGAGGCGGGCCATCAGGTGGTGCGCGGCGATCGAGGCGAGGATGATTCCGGCGGCGATCGGGGCGAGGCCGAGCGAGGCCTGAGTCGGGGTGCGGTGCAGCCCGTCCTGGAGGAAGAGGGACAGGACGAGGAGCAGGCCGGCGACCGCCGCGTAGAAGACGAGGCCGAGGATCAGGCCGGAGGTGAAGCCACGGTTCTTCAACAGCGAGGGTTCAATGAGCGGGCTGGCGGCGCTTCGCTGGCGCAGGCAGAACAGCGCGAAGAACAGGGCTCCGGCGGTGAGGAAGAGGACCGGGACGGGCGTCCAGTCGTGGCTGGAGCCGTCGATCAGGCCGTAGAGCAGGCCGAGCATCGTGGCGGCGAGCAGCCCGGAGCCCGGACCGTCGACGGTGACCGTCCGGTCGCCGGTGTCGCGGGGCAGCAGCCGGGTGGCCAGTACGATCGCGAGGCCGCCGAGCGCGATGTTGATCAGAAACATGGAGTGCCAGCCGAAGCCGTCGATGAGGACCCCGGCGAGGACCGGGCCGCTGATCGCCGACAGGCCGAGACAGGGAGCGAAGACGCCGAACGCCTTGCCGAGCTCGTGCGGGGGGAAGACCTCGCCGAGGATGCCGAACCCCTGCGGGATCACGAGGGCACCGAAGGCTCCCTGGAGCAGGCGGAACCCGATGACGGAGGCGGGGCCGAAGGCCAGGCCGCAGGCGTGAAGCCGATGAGGCCGATCAGGAACAGGCGGCGCCGTCCGAACTTGTCGCCGAGCCTGCCACCGACCACCAGCAGGACGCCCACGGCCAGGGCGCAACCGGCGCCCAGCCACTGGACGAGGGCGTCGCCGCCGTTCAGGTCGGTGGCGACGGCCGGGGCGGCGATGTTGGTGATCGTCGCGTCGAGGAGGTCGAGGACTGCGGCGAGGAGGACGACGGCGAGGACGGCCCATCGGCGGCGGTCGGTCGTGGTCTGCTGGGTGGCGGGGGCCCGGGTCAAGGCCGTGGACATGGAATCCCTTGGGTGGCGGGGCGGGCCTCTGTGGTGTGGGCCCGTGCGGATCAGTGCTGGGTGAAGGCGGAGGCGTTTTCGGCGGCCCACTGGCGGTAGGTGCGGGCGGGGCGGCCGAGGAGGGTCTGGGTGGTGTCGGCGATGGCCGCCGGACCGTGGTCGGCGGCCTCCCACAGGTCGAGCAGCGAGGAGACCATCGGCGCGGGCATGTAGTTGCCCATCTGCTGCTCGGCCTCGGCGCGGGTGATCTGCTCGACCGGGATGTCACGGCCGAGGGTGTCGGCGAGGAGGGCGAGCTGCTCGCGGAAGGTGAGCGACTCGGGGCCGGTCAGGGTGACCGAGTGGCCGGTGAGGGAGGTGCCGGTCAGGGCCTCGACGGCGATGTCGGCGATGTCCTCGGGGTGGATGGGCGCGATGTGCGCGTCCGGGTAGGCGAGCTGGATCGGCATCGACCGGCCGATGAAGTAGGCCCAGCCGAGGGAGTTGCTGGCGAAGGCGTCCGGGCGCAGGAACGTGCAGGTGAGATTGGAGGCGGCGAGGGCGCGCTCGACCTGGAGGCTGTGGCTGGCGAGCGGGTCGTGCTCGGCGTCGGGGCCGAGGACGGAGGACGAGGAGAGCAGGACGACGTGCTCGACGTCGGCGGCCTCGGCGGCCTTGACCAGCTCGTGGATGCCGGCGGGCTGGGGGTAGAGGAAGACCTGGCGGACGCCGCGGAGAGCGGCGTCGAAGGTCTCGGGCCGGTCGAGGGCGAGCTCGGCGACCTCGACGCCTGCGGGGGCGGTCAGTTCGGCGGGGCTGGCGCTGGCGGCGCGGACGGTGAGACCGGCGGAGTGCAGGCGGCCGATGACAGCCTGGCCGACCTTGCCGCGGGCGCCGGTGATGAGGATGGTCATGGAATGCTCCGTTCGCTGTTTGACGACATATGCATGCTGTCATGCATCTAATTGGGGGTCAACACATTCCTTCGCAGTGTCATCCATGTCTGTACGATGGCGGGCATGACGAAGCGCGAGCCGAAGACGGCGGACGAGCTGCTGGACGCCGTGGGCCCGGCCTTCGGGAGGCTGCGGCGCTCCTCGCTCCTGGAGGTTGAGGACCCGATCTCCCAGAAGGACCTGAGCCGCACGCTGGTACTCAGGATCGTCCTGGAGGCTGAGCAGGACGCGCCGGAGAACGAGCCAGCCGGGCAGTCCGGTACCGGCGAGATCACTGTCGGCGCGGTCGCCCAGCACCTGGGCGTGGACCCGTCGGTGGCCAGCCGCATGGTCTCCGACTGCATCTCGGCCGGCTATCTGATCCGTGCCGCCTCCCAGCAGGACGGCCGCCGCACCGTCCTCCACCTCAGCCCCGACGGCCGCGAGCTGATGGCCCGCTTCAGCCGCCACCAGCGCTCGGCCTTCGAGTACATCACCGCCGACTGGACCGAGCGCGAGCGCCTGGAGTTCGCCCGCCTCATGCTCAAGTACGTCGACTCCCAAGACTCCCTCCGCCACCGGCTCCCGGGTGACGCTCCGCGCTGAGCCGCCCCGACGGATTGATCCCCATCTTCAGGGCGGGTCGAATCCGGGGCCTGGAATCCGCGTAGCGGTGTGTCATCGTGGGGGTAGGGCGCGACGGCGCGGTCGGCTGATGCAGGAGAGGGCAGCTGTCATGTCCCTACAGCCTGATCACCTTGGCCCTGTCACGACACATCTCAGGTCCCCGCAGTGGCGGAGCAGGGAGTACGCGGACCTGTTCGGGCAGGCTCCGGTGATTTTCGCTGCGCTGAGCGGCCCGAGGCATGTGCTGGAGGCAGCGAATTCGGCGTTCTTCGAGGCCTGTGGAGGCGACCGCAGGCGCACTGGCGTGCCGATCGGAGAACTGATTCCGGAACTGGCTTCGCAGGGCGTCCTCGACCGGCTCGATGCGGTGTACCACACCGGCACCGCGTACCGGGCCCAAGGCAGGCGGCTCGTGCTCGGTGAGCCGGGGACGGAGCGGGAGGGGTTCTTCGACTTCACCTACGAGCCCCGCCGAGACCTGGTCGGCCAGGTCGACGGAGTGGTGGTGATCGCGGTGGAGACCACCGCGTACCACCATGCCCAGCTCCTGGCCGCCGAGCAGCGCATACTGCTGGAGCAGATCGCGCGTGACGCCCAGCTGGACGAGATCCTGAGCGGCATGGCCAGGGCTATCGAGGACCTTTCCCCGGAAATGATCGTCTCGGTGCTGCTTGTCGATGCCGACGGCCGGCACCTGCGGCACGGCACCGGCCCGACCCTGCCCGCCTTCTACAACGAGGCGGTCGACGGGATCGCCATCGGCGACGGCGTCGGCTCATGCGGCACGGCCGCCTTCCTGCGCGCGCCAGTGATCGTCACCGACATCGCCACCGATCCCCGGTGGGAGGGCTATCGCGACTTGGCAAAGCGGGCTGAGGTCGCGGCATGCTGGTCCACCCCGATCGAAGGAGTGGACGGTCGGCTGCTGGGCACCTTCGCGATATACCACCGCACCCCCAAGGCCCCCGAGGACAAGGACGTGGCGCTCAGCGCCGCATTCACCCGCATTGCCGCCCTGGCCATCGAACGCCACCGCGCGGTGGAGGCAGGCCATGCCGCCCAGCAGCGTGAGAAAGCGGCCCGTGAGGACTTGGCTTTCGTGTTGGACGCCAGCACCGCCATCACGCGCGAGCTGCACTACTTCGACTGCCTGCAGTGCCTGGCCCGGCTGACCGTGCCGACCTTGGCGCCACTGTGTGCCGTCCACGTGGTCGAGGGTGGCCAGACCCGGCGGATCGCCGTGGCCGCCTCCACCCGGGCCGAGGAAGGCCTCCTCACCTCCCCCGAACTGAGCGACGAGGTCGACAACGCGGTTGCTCGTGTACTGGCCTCCGGCACCACTGAGACCGACCACTTCAGCGCCCGTACGGGCGGTCTCTTCGCGCAGCTCGGCGTCACCGGTTACGTGTGCGCACCGCTGGCCACTCGCGGCGGCACCTTCGGCGTACTGACCCTGCTGGCTACTGACCGGCCGATGGACAGCCACATCGTCGCCCTAGCCGAGGAGCTCGCCCGCCGGGCCGCATCCAGTGCTGACAACGCCCACCAGTTCACCGACCGCGTCCAACTGGCCCGTGACCTGCAGGCAGGCCTGTTGCCTCCCGAGTTGCCCAGGATTCCCGGCACCACTCTGGCGGCCTCGTACCATCCCGCCGGCGAAGGACTTGACGTTGGTGGAGACTTCTACGATGTCTTCCCGCTGTCCGACGACTGCTGGGCGCTCATGATAGGTGACGTGTGCGGGCGCGGTGCTCTGGCCGCCACCATCACCGGCATGGTCCGCCACACCGCACGCGCCGCCGCCCGTCTCCTGAACGACCCGGCGGCGGTGGTCGCCGCCATCAACGACGCTCTGGCGGATAGCCCCGCCGACGAGGTCTGCTTCGTTTCACTCGTCTACGCCGAACTACGGCGGACCGTATCCCACCTCGCACTGAACCTGATTCGCGCCGGCCACGTACCCCCGCTCGTACGCCGCGCCGACGGCACGGTCGAAGAACTCGCCCAGCCAGGCATGCTCCTGGGTATCGGCCCCGATCCCGACGGATCTGCTTGCAGCATCGACCTGTATCCGGGCGACGCTCTGGTCCTGGTCACCGACGGCATCACCGAGGCACGCTCAGCGGACGGCGAGTTCTTCGGTGAGGACCGCTTGGCTGAGGCCCTTGTCACGCTTGGGACCACGTCCCCCACCGCCGCCGCCCTCATTGAGACCGTCACCGCCGCAGTCGCCGCCTTCGCAGCTGATTCCACCATCGACGACCAGGCCGTGCTGGTTCTCACCGCCACTTGACAGTGACCGGCGCCGCAGAGGCTGTGAGCGGTCCGGGCCTTCGTTTTGCCTGCTCAGGCACTGCGGAGGATACGAGATTCGAACTCGTGAGGGTTGCCCCCAAGACGCTTTCCAACTGTTCGTCAGGCTGTTCAAGGGCGGGTGCGGGCGTCCCGACCTGCGGTGGAGCGGCTCGTTCGCCGGGCTGCGAACAGCGCCGGACGAGGGTGAACGCAACCAGAACTGCAACCACACCGAACCAGCGAGGTGCAGCAATAGAGGCATCCGCCCCCGACCGCTTCCTGAGCATCAGGCAGACGTACGGGCGCTCCTGTTGCCCGAGCGCAATCGCCGCTCGGGACCGGCCGTGCACGAGCCCGCCGGGTTGCTGAACTGAGGACCCAGCGAGCTTCCCCGTGACACCGGCGGAGATCACCCGCTATGCGGCGGCGGCTCGGGAACGCGAGGCTTCGATCTCGGCGTAGGCGCCGGCCTTGTTCTCCCAGTGGGAGCCCTCGACGGATTTTCCGGGTTCGAGGTCCTTGTAGACCTCGAAGAAGTGGGTGATCTCCTGCAGGTCGAACGGAGGCATGTCGTCGATGTCCTGCAGCCGTGCGAAGCGCGGGTCGTGAGCGGGCACGCAGAGCACTTTCTCGTCCGGCCCTTTCTCGTCGGTCATGACGAACATGCCGATGGCGCGACACGTGATGCCGCATCCCGGAAAGGTGGGCTCGCCGACGAGCACGAGGGCGTCGAGAGGGTCGCCGTCCCCACCGAGGGTATCTTCGATGAACCCGTAGTCCGCTGGGTAGCGGGTGGCCGTGAACAGCATCCGGTCCAGGCGGATCCGCCCGGCTGCATGGTCCATCTCGTACTTGTTGCGCGAGCCTTGGGGGATCTCGACGATCACCTCGAAGTCCATGTCGGCCTCCTTCCGCGATCCCGGGCGTCCTGTGCCGCGACGACTCCAGGTCTTCATTCTCCGGCGGATCAGCCGCGGCCGCATCGCGGCCACCCGGTTGCACTCTCTACTCTGCAGACCTTCAACGCCCAGGGTTAGCCTCTGTCTGAACAGGGCTTCGTCCGCTTCGTCCCCGGGGCGGCGCGTTCGCCAGAGCCACTCCGCAGGAGTCGACACAGAGGGATTCTCCGGCAGCGATCCGGTCGCAGTAAGCCGGGTTATTCGGAGATCGCGCGACTCGCCCGCGCAGCCGAGCGGTTCGGTGCGCCCAGCGCACCAGCACGACGTCGAGGAGGACGGAATGGCTGGGTTCGTTCTCGCCGGCGCATCCGCTGTGCAGTACACCGCCGCGTTCGTCCCTGGGCGGAGCCGGCTCGGTGCTCCAGGCGCAGTGGCACCTGTGCTGACCGGGTCGGGCCGAACCCTGGTGGTGGTGGTCGCGCTGATCGCGGCCGGTGCACTAGTGGTGGCCTGGGTGTTTGTGAGGCAGGTGCTGGCCGCGGACGAGGGCACGCCGGCGATGCAGCGGATCGCCGCGGCGATCCAGGAGGGCGCGAACGCGTATCTGGCGCGCCAGTTCCGCACCCTGGGGGTGTTCGCCGGGGTGGTGCCTTTCGTGCTGCTGTTGCTCCCGGCGGACAACTGGGGGCAGCGGGTGGGGCGTTCGGTGTTCTTCCTGGTCGGGGCGGCGTTCTCGGCGACGACCGGGTACGTGGGGATGCAGTTGGCCGTACGCAGCAATGTGCGGGTAGCGGCAGCGGCGCGGGCGGCAACACCGCCGGTTCCTGCGGCAGGCGATTGGGAGGGGCCGACGGCGGCACCGCTGGTGCGTACGGTCTCGCATCGCGCGATGCGGATCGGCTTCCGCACCGGCGGGGTGGTGGGCATGTTCACCGTGGGGCTGGGATTGCTGGGGGCGGCCGCGGTGGTGCTGATCTACCAGACGAACGCGCCGAAGGTGCTGGAGGGGTTCGGTTTCGGTGCGGCGTTGCTGGCGATGTTCATGCGGGTGGGCGGAGGGATCTTCACCAAGGCCGCAGACGTCGGCGCGGACCTGGTGGGCAAGGTGGAGCAGGGAATCCCGGAGGACGATCCGCGCAACGCGGCGACGATCGCCGACAACGTGGGCGACAACGTGGGGGACTGCGCGGGGATGGCGGCCGACCTGTTCGAGTCCTACGCGGTGACCCTGGTCGCCGCGCTGATCCTGGGCAGGGCCGCCTTCGGTGACCTCGGGCTGGCCTTCCCGCTGGTAGTACCCGGGATCGGGGCGCTCACCGCAGTGCTGGGCATCGTGGCGGTCTCCCCGCGGCCCGGGGACCGCAGCGGTATGACCGCCATCAACCGCGGGTTCTTCGCCTCCGCGGTGGTCTCGCTCGCCCTGGTAGCCGGCGCGGTTTTCGCGTTCCTACCGGCCCACTTCTCCGGTCTGCACGGGGTACCGGCCGAGATCACCCGGCACGCGGGCAGCCCGCGGCTTTTCGCCCTGGCCGCGGTGGCCATCGGGATCATACTGGCCACCGTCATCCAGCAGCTGACCGGCTACTTCACCGAGACCACCCGCCGGCCGGTGCGGGACGTGGGCAAGACCTCACTCACCGGGCCGGCCACCGTGGTGCTCTCCGGTATCGCGCTTGGCCTTGAGGCGGCCGTGTACTCCGCCGTGGCCATCGGCGCCGCCGTCTACGGCGCTTACCTCCTCGGCGGCGGCTCCCTGATCCTGTCCCTGTTCGCGGTCGCGCTGGCCGGCACTGGGCTGCTGACGACCGTGGGCGTGATCGTGGCCATGGACACCTTCGGCCCCGTCTCCGACAACGCCCAGGGCATCGCCGAGATGTCCGGCGACGTCACCGGCGCCGGCGCGCAGGTGCTCACCGAGCTGGACGCGGTCGGCAACACCACCAAGGCGATCACCAAGGGCATCGCCATTGCCACGGCGGTGCTTGCCGCCACCGCGCTGTTCGGCTCCTACACCGACGCCATCAACACCACCGAGGCGCAGATCGGCCCGGCCGCCCACGGCTCGAGCCTGAGCCTGGCCATCGACCAGCCCAACGACCTGGTCGGCCTGCTGCTCGGCGCTGCCGTCGTCTTCCTCTTCTCCGGCCTGGCCATCAACGCCGTCTCGCGCTCCGCCGGCGCAGTGGTCTACGAGGTCCGTCGCCAGTTCCGCACCCGCCCCGGCATCATGGACGGCACCGAGCGGCCCGAGTACGGCCGGGTGGTGGACATCTGCACCCGCGATGCACTGCGCGAACTGGCCACCCCGGGTCTGCTCGCCGTGCTGGCCCCGATCGCCGTGGGCTTCCTCCTCGGCGTCGGCTCGCTCGGCTCCTACCTGGCCGGCGCCATCGGCACCGGCACCCTGATGGCCGTCTTCCTCGCCACCTCCGGTGGCGCCTGGGACAACGCCAAGAAACTGGTCGAGGACGGCCACCACGGAGGCAAGGGCAGCCCCGCCCACGCCGCCACCGTCATCGGTGACACCGTAGGGGATCCCTTCAAGGACACCGCAGGACCCGCCATCAACCCGCTGCTGAAGGTGATGAACCTGGTCTCCCTTCTGGTCGCCCCAGCCATCGTCGAACTCGGCTTCGGCTCGCACGCCAACCTCGGCCTCCGGCTGACTATCGCCCTGGTGGCCCTGGCCGTCGTCATCACCGCAGTGTGGATCTCCAAACGCCGCAGCATCACCGTCGGCCCCGACGAAACACCCGTTGACACCCGAGCGCCGGAGGAGCCCGCCCCCGTCCCGTAGTCCGCATCCTGAGTACGGGGAGCAAGCCTGCGGACTACTGAGACCAGGAAACAACGAAGACCCCGGTCGCATCGCGATCGGGGTCTTCGTTTCGGCTGGTCAGCCGTGGCGGAGGATACGAGATTCGAACTCGTGAGGGGTTGCCCCCACAACGCTTGCCAGGAGTGCGTGGCCGAGCGAGCGCCCCGAGGGCAGCGCGCAGCAGGGCGGTGCGCGGCCGGGCGGTGGGTCAGGCCGTGGCGCCGCCGTCGATGACGAGGTCGTGGCCGACCACGTAGCGCGAGTGGTCGGAGGCGAGCCAGAGAACGCCGTCGGCGATCTCCTGGGTGGTCGCCACCCGGCCCAGCGGGACGGCCGCCGCGACCCGGGCGTCGCGCTGCTCGGTGGTCTCGCCGCTGCGGAAGGACATCGGGGTGTCGGTGCCCCCGGCGCTCACCGCGTTGATCCGGACGCCCTCGCCGATGTACTCGCGGGCCGCGTTGCGGGTGAGCACGCTGACCGCCGCCTTGGACGCGGCGTACGCGCCGAGGCCCGGACGGCGGCCGTGGAAGCCGATGTTGGAGGCGGCGTTGACGATCACGCCGCCGCCGTGCTGCCGCATGTGCTCGATCTCGTACTTCATCGCCAGCCAGACGCCCCGGGTGTTCACGGCGAACACCTGGTCCCAAACGTCCTCCTCCAACTCGGCCAGCGGGCCGGGCTTTCCGATCGTTCCCGCGTTGTTGAAGGCGATGTGCAGCCCGCCGTGCCGCTCGACCACGGTTGCCACCAGCCGCGCCACCTCGGTCGAGTCGGTGACGTCCGCGGTGATCGCGTCCGCCTTGCCGCCCTCGGCCTCGATGGCGCCGACGGTCTCCGCCAGGCTCCCGGCGGTCCGGCCCGCGACGACCACCAGCGCGCCCTCACGGGCGAAGCTCAGGGCGGTGGTCCGGCCGATGTTGGTGCCGCCACCCGTGATCAGGGCGACCTTTCCGGTGAAACGCGCAGTCGAGCGTGCAGTCATGAAGATCATCCTGGCACCGAACGGACGGCGGTCGGGGGACTTTCGGTGAACCCGCGCGGCGCCCGGGCGGGTTCACCGCACTCCGGCGAGCTCCCCGAACCGGGCCGCCGCCGCCAGCAGCGCCTGCGTCATCTCGGCCAGCGTGGCCTCGAAGTCCTGGTTCAGCGCCCGGACGTACTCGCTGTCGTGCTCCGCGCGCTCCGTCGCCTCGGCGGTCAGCCGCACCGCGAGGGTCAGGGTCGGCCGGCCGTCCCCGGCCTCGCCGAGCTGGTCGCGGATCTCGGCGAAGTCGGTACCGTCCACGTGCCGGAAGACAACCCGGCCCGCCGCCTCGTCCGCGAAGACCCGCTGGACCAGTCTGCGTTCGCCCCGGACCGCCTCGCGCAGGAACCCGTCGGCGTACCGCTCGACCACCGTGCAGGCGGTGATCGCCGGGACGTACGGGACCGGGTTCTCCGCCTTGTCCAGCAGCGCCCGCCACAGCCGGTCCCGTGCGGTCGCGGGGTCTCCGGGCACCGTGACCGGGGTGGTCCAGGACAGTGTCAGCATTTCGTGCTTCCCTCCGGAAGGCGACGGGACGGTCGGTCGACAATCCTTCGCGCCGTGGCGCCCGACCTCAACAGAGCCGTGGGGCACTTCGTCAGCTCACCTCGTGCGCCCCGAGCGGCGCCACGAGCGAAGTCCCGCCCGAAGTCCCCGCCGGAGTCCCGCCCGGCGGTGCGATCGGCGGTCCGTTCGGAACATCGCCGCTGAGCGGGCCAAACCGCGCGCGGATGTGCCATAAAGGAGGGGAAGAGGAGCAACACGAGGGACGATGAACACGGCCGAGGACCGGAACCTCCCGCGTCGCGCGTCGGGCCTGCGGGCGCTGACGCCCCCGCGCAGTGTCAAGCCGGTCATGAGTTTCCGGGGCCGGGACGTCTCCTGGGTGCTACCGGCCGTGTTGCTGGCAGTCATCGCGCTCGGTGACTGGAACTCCTCCGGGGAGTTCCGGATCGTCACCTGGATCGTGCTCGTCCCGGGCATCGCGGCGGCCGTCTGCGGCCCCGTGATCACCGCCCTGTTCGCGGCCGCGGCGGCGCTCGGCTACCCCGAGCTCGACAACGCCTGGCCGCACCCGGACCAGATGGGACCGACCGACCACGCGCTGGTCGTCGTCGGCGGCGCGGTCGCCGTGCTGGTGTCCTGGCTCCGCGTGCGCGCCCAGAACCACCTGCTCCGGGTGGAGAGCGCCGCGGACGCGACCCGCCAGGTGGTGCTCAGGCCGATTCCCCCGGGAACCGGCGGTCTGGACGTGGCCGGGACCTACCTCGCCGCGGACAGCGAGGCGCGGGTGGGCGGCGACTTCTTCGAAGTCCTGGAGACCCCGTACGGTGCCCGGGCCCTGCTCGGCGACGTGCAGGGCAAGGGGATCAGTGCGGTCTCGGCGGCCTCGGCCCTGGTCGGCACCTTCCGGGAGGCGGGCTTCCACGAGCGGGACCTGGTCACCGTCGCCGAGCGCCTGGAGAGCCGGATGCTCCGCAGCAACGACTACTCGGCAGCCATGGGCCGGCCGGACGACCGCTTCGCCACCGCCGTCCTGGTGTCCTTCCCCGCATCGGCGGACGGCTCGCCCCCCGACTGGATCGAACTCGTCAACCTCGGCCACGAAGGCCCCCTCGCCATCGGGCCCGACGGCGTGCGGGTGCTCCCCGAGGGGGCCTATCCGCCGCTGGGCCTGGGCGCGATGGTCGACGGGCCCCCGCAGTCCGTCCGGGTGCCCTTCGGCGAGACCGACAGCCTGCTGCTGTTCACGGACGGGGTGAGCGAGGCCAGGGACCGCAGCGGGGTGTTCCTCCCCGTCCGCTCCCGGCTGGCCGGGACACCGGCCCCCGACCGGCTCTCCGTCACCGAACTGGTTGCCCTGGTCGAGCGGATGGTCCTCGACCACACCCGGGGACGGCTCGGTGACGACACCGCGATCCTGGCCCTGCGGCGCCTGCCGGGCCGGTAGCCACGGTCCGCCGGGCCCGGGCCGGACGGGGGGAACCGGGGGCGGGGGGAAGGGGAATGGGCAACGGTGGGAATGGGGAGACGGGTGACCGGCGGCCCGAGCGGCTCCGCCCGCCACCCGGCCGGTCCCGCACCGCCGGGTCACGCCCCGGGCCGGGCGTCGAGGAGGGTCGGCCGTGCCCGTGCCCGATCGGGCGGCGCACCGCGTCCCGCGCCGTTCTCCCAGTGGGCGACCAGCTCGCGGTAGCCGGGCGCCGCTGCCAGCAGCTCCGCGTGGGTGCCCACCACGGGTTCGCCGTCCAGCAGGACGATCCGGTCGGCGCGCAGGGCCGAGCTGATCCGGTGGGCGATCACCACCAGCGTGCCCGGACGCCTGCGGAAGGCCGTTTCGACCACCGCCTCGGCCGCCGGATCGAGGTGGGAGGTCGCCTCGTCCAGGAGGACCACCCGGGCCGGGGACAGATAGGTGCGGACCAGTGCCACCAACTGCCGCTCACCGGTGGACAGCTGCGCACCGCCGAGCCGCGCGTCGAGACCGCCGAGCCGCCGGACCACCGGCCCCAGGCCGAGCAGCCGGACGGCCTGCGCCAGCCGTTCACCGTCCGGTCCCGGCAGCACCGGGCCGAGCGGAGCGAGGTTCTCCCGCAGGGTTCCCGCGAAGACGTACGCCTCCTGCGGGACCAGCACCCGGAACGCGGCCAGCTCGGCTGCGGTCAGTTCGTCCGCCTCGACCCCGCCGAGGCGGACGGTCCCGCCGGTGGGGGCGGCCAGCCCGGCCATCAGGTCGGCCACCGTGGACTTCCCGATGCCGCTCGGGCCGACGATCGCCAGGTGCTCGCCGTCCTCGATCCGGAGGCTGAACCGGTCGAGGATCGGATCGGCCTGCGGGTGGTGGGTGAAGCTCACCCGGTCGAGCTCGACCGCGTGCCCGTGCAGGCGCGGCCGGCCGGTGGGTGGCGGCGGCCCGACCGGTACGGCAGGTACAGCACGTACGGCGGGCACGGCGGGCACGGCAGGCGCGGAGGGAACAACGGCGGGCACGGGGGGCACGGCGGATGCAGCGGGCACGGCGGATGCGGGGGGCACGGCGGCCCGCCGGGCCAGGCGCTCGAGCGCGACCGTCAGCCGCAGTCCGGAGGCGCCGACGCCCTGGACCAGGGTGCGCAGCGCCGGTTCCAGGCTCATCGTGACGTAGGCGAGGGCCCCGACCACGGCACCGGCCGGCAGCCCGCCCCTGACCAGTCCCCCGGCGTCCAGCAGGATGAGCGCGGCGGGCAGGTGGGCTCCGGCGGCCACGGTGAGGCGGCGCAGCGCGCCGGTTCTGGCGAGCGCCTGCCGGGCCCGGGTCTGCGCGGTGATCACCTCGTCGAGTCGGGCGGTGGCTCTGCCGACCGCACCGCAGGCGGTGATGTCGCCGACTGCCGCGAAGGTCCGGGACGCCAGCTCGGCGAGCTCCTCCTCGGCCTCCAGCAGGGCTACCTGACGCACCGTCAGCCGAGGCAACAGGAGCACGAAGGCGAGCAGGGCCGCCCCGAGCGGCAGGGCGATGCGCGGCAGCAGGCCTGGGGCGAGCGAGGCCGCGCCCAGCAGGACGAAGACGACGGTCACCGCGAAGTGCCGGACGATCAGCAGCTGGCCGGCCACGCAGTCGCGGACCGTCTCCACCTGGCGCGCCAGCCGGGAGACGGCGGCGGTGTCGCCCTCGCCGGTGCCGGCGGTGGCACCCCCTCCGGCGCCGGCCCCGGTGCCGGCGCGCAGGGTGGCGCCGACCACGCGGGTGGTCAGTGCGTCGCGCAGGGGCTCCACCACGTCCGCGACATGGGGGTAGACCTGGCGCTGGCCGAACGCGCCGACCACGGAGACCGCGCCGAGCGCGAGCAGCCAGCCCACGCCCAGCGCCGGTCGGCCCGCCAGGAAGCCGTCGTCCAGCGCCTGGGCGACCAGTCGGCCGGAGAGCGCCGCCGGCAGGGCCTCCGCCAGGGTCCAGAGCGCCATCATGGCCAACGGCCTTTTCCTGGTGGCCAGTTCGGACCGGAGCAGGGCCCATCCTGGCGCGCTCACGGCGCCGCCGGGGCTTCGGCGGCCAGGACTTCGGCCGGGGCATCGGCGGCCGGGGCATCGACCGCCGGCGGCGTGACGGCAGGGCCCGGCGCGGTACCGCTCGGGCGCGGCCGGTCCGGTTCGCCGGGAGGGCCGCAGGAGTCGGCGAACAGGGCGCGGTAGCCGGGGTCCTCCCGCAGGATCCGGTGCGGCGCGAGGGCCCGCAGGCGTCCAGCGTCCAGCCAGGCGACCAGGTCGGCCTGGGCGGCGGTCGCGGCCCGGTGGGCCACCACCAGACGGGTGCGGTCCGGCAGGGCCCGGCGGACGGCGGAGTCGATCCTGGCCTCGGTCGCCGTGTCGAGGCTGGAGGTGGCGTCGTCGAGGATGATCAGCCGTCCGCCCCGGGCGATCGCGCGGGCCAGGCCGAGCCGCTGGATCTGGCCGCCGGAGAGCCGCAGTCCGCGCAGCGGGGTGTCGTACCCGTCGGGGAGCCGCCGGATGAACGCGTCCGCCTGCGCGTCGAGGGCGGCGGTCCTGACGTCCTGCGGCCCCGGCGCGGGCGGGTCGGTGTAGGCGAGGGCGTCGGCCAGGGTGTCGCCGAGCAGGGCGGGGCGCGGCGGGGCGTAGGTCACCGCGCGGCGCAGCCGGCCGAGCCGGATCTCGGTCAGCGGGACGCCGTCCAGCAGGACGCGTCCTTCGTCCGGGTCGATCAGGCGCCCCGCGAGCGCGGCGAGGGTGGACTTTCCCGAGCCGCTGGGACCGACCAGGGCGACGGTCGCCCCGGCCGGGACCCGGCAGCTGACGCGGTCCAGCACGGTCGCGCCGTCGATCCGTACGGTGACCTCGTCGAAGAGCAGGTCGCCAGGCCCGTCGGGCAGTTCGCGGCTTCCCGGCGGCATCGCGGGCGTGTTCAGTACTTCGGCCAACCGGGCGGCCCCGGCCCGGGCCCGGGCGAAGGCCAGCAGGGACTGCGCGCTGCCCAGGAAACCCAGGGCCAGGGTGGTGTAGCCGACGGCGGCCAGCAGTTCGCCCGGTGTGACCCGGCCGGTGGCCGCCTCCGTCCCGGCGACGGCGAGGGTGCCGATCTGCAGGACGGGCAGCAGCAGCGCCGTTCGCCACAGGACGGTGCGCTGGTCGGCCCAGAGGGCGCGGCCGGCCCGGTCGAGGTCGGGCAGCGGGCGCAGGACCCTGGCGATCTCGCGGTCCGCCCCGGCGGCGGCCCTGATGGTGCGCAGCCCGGCGAGGGCGTCGAGCAGCCGGGCCAGCAGGTCGGCCTGGGCGAGCTGGTAGTCGGCGGCGGCCTGCGAGGCGCGGCGGACGAAGAGCCGGACGGCGATCAGGCCGACCGGTGCTCCGGCGAGGACGACGAGGGCGGGTGCCGGGTCGATGAGGGCGAGGGCGACCAGGGCGGCCACCGAGGCGGCGGTCTGTACGGCGGCGTAGCCGAGGGCGGCCGCCGCTCCTCCGGCCTCCGGCGCGGCGGCGACCAGCCGGGCCACCAGGTCGCCCGTGCCGAACCGTCGGCTGCCGGGCAGGCCCAGCGCCAGGGTGTGCCGGACCAGGCGCTGGCTCAGCCGGGCGGTGTTGGCGGCGGCGGTCCAGGGCTCGGCCAGGTCGGAGCAGGTCTCGGCGGCGGTGAGGACGGCGAGGGTCAGCAGGAAGACCCAGGTCGCGTGGCCGGTGCGGCCGGCCAGGGCTTCGTCCACGGCGGCGGCGAGGGTGGCGGGCAGTGCGATGGTGGCCACCGTGCCGACCAGGATGGCCAGCAGCAGGAGCGAGGTGGCCAGGGCGCTGCTGCGCAGGGTGGCGCGCAGCAGGAGGTCGCCGGCGCGGCCGTTCTCGAGGGGCATCGGCAGTCGGCTCCACTCTGTGGCACGAACGTGGACTGGTCCCGGGGCCCTGGGCGGACGGCCGTGCACTTCAGGGGCGCAGCTCCTGCGCGAGCGGGTGCCTGTGGCCGGGAAGCCGGGGAGGGCGGGTCCCGGTCGGCGCCGGACCAAGGCCACCGGCCAGGGGGTGGAAGGCCCCCGGGCCGGCGACGGGTATCAGCTGACAGGTGTCAGAGGCAGAGGATGGTGCTGGCGGTGCTCACGGTGCAGTTGAGCACGCTCAGGGTGCTCGGCGC
>NZ_JBHJVK010000042.1:38969-82198 GCF_042264695.1 Kitasatospora sp. NPDC056138
CGGGCCGGCGACGGGTATCAGCTGACAGGTGTCAGAGGCAGAGGATGGTGCTGGCGGTGCTCACGGTGCAGTTGAGCACGCTCAGGGTGCTCGGCGCGGTCTCCTCGACGGGGGCCTCGGGTGCTTCCAGGGCCTGCAGGTCCAGAATCTCCATGGTTTCCTCCTGTGTGCGGACGGGATTTCTCCCGGCGGGGGTCGCCGGGGGTCTGTTGGGCCGGTCAGGGCGCGGAGGCCGGACCGGGGCGCCCGATGGGCGCGGTCCACGGCAGGAACGGGGTTCCGGCCATGGTGGTGCCGAGGGCGAGCAGGACGCCGGCCGAGCCGGTGGCCAGGTCGGCCGACAGCCTGAGCAACTGCTCGCCGGGGAAGGCGAGTTGACCTCGGTAGGAGATCTGGTGCCAGCTCAGCAGCTTGCGGTGGCGGTCGGCGTGGGCGGCGCAGCGGGCGCGGTCGCCGGTGTTGCGGAGCAGTCCGAGGTGGCCGATCAGGCCGGCCCGCCCGTTGAAGAGTCCGGGCTGGATGATGAACTCGGGCTCTGCGGCGCGGATCAGCGCGGGTGCGCGGCCGCGCAGGGCGGAGTCCGGGCGGTGGGTCAGCAGCTGGTCCAGGACCAGGCCGATGCCGGCGCTGCCGCCCTCCAGGTAGGGCAGGACCCGCAGGCCGTCCCGCACCTGGACGGTGCCGTCGGCCGCGAGGACGCAGCGCTCCAGGTCGTGGGCGAGGGTGGCCTCCGCCCGGTCCAGCAGCCGGATGTCGCCGGTGTGCTCGTACAGCCGCAGCAGGGCGAGCGCCGCTCCGGTGGGGCCGCTCAGCAGGCCGGGTTCGGCTGCGGCGATCCCTGGTACGGCACCGGTCAGGGTGTCGGCGGCGGCCTCGGCGAGGGCGACGGCCCGCTCCAGCAGTGCGGGGTCGGCGGCGGCCTCGGCGAAGTGCAGCAGGGTGAGGGCGATGCCGGCCCGCCCCTGGCCGAGGCCCGCCTGTCCATGGACGGGGTCGGTGCCGGTCGGCCGGTCGGGCCCGCTGGTCAGCCGGTCCAGCAGGTCGAGGGCGGCGGTGCGGGCCCCGAGCAGGTCCAGGGTGTAGGCGACGCCGTGGCTCCCGGTGTACAGGCCGGGCCGTACGGGGCTTCGCCCGGCGGCCGCGGTGAGCCAGTCCAGGTGCTCCGGGTCGATCCGGCATCCGGTGGCGTCGAGGGCGTAGAGGACGCCGGCCGCGCCGTAGGCGAGTCCGAGCGAGTCGTGGGTGAACTGGGCGACGTCGCCGGGGAACAGCCGGTCGGCGCGGTCCGGGGTCGCGGTGGCGGCGATCCCGGCGGCCAGTGAGCTGCGGATGGCCTTCCAGTCGGGGACGTCCGCGGTGAGCAGTGCGGTGAGTTCGGCGCGGTGGTGGCCGATCTCCTCGTAGCCGGGCAGCGACGGCTCCCGCCGGACGAGGTGGGCGCGGATCGGGGCGGTGTAGCCGTCCGGGAGGGGGAAGCGGCGTTCCACCACGTCGATGAGCTCGTCGGTCTTGCCGGGGTCGAGTGCCAGCAGCTGCTGGAGCGGCAGCAGCAGCCACAGCCGCAGGGCCGCCAGGGCGTGCTGGTCCAGCTCGACTCCGGTGCGGCCGGCCGGGGCGGCGAATCCGGCGGCGCCGAGCGCAGGACGGACGAACTCATCGATGGGGCTGGCGAGTTCGAAGTCGATGAAGACGACGGAGCCGTCCGGGCGGAGCATCAGGTTGCGCGGGTGCAGGTCGCCGAAGACCACGCCCCGGGCGTGGATCGCGGCGAGCCCGCGTTCCACCTGGTCGAGGATGTCGAGGGCCCGGCGGACGTAGTCGGTGACGACGGCCTCGTCCGGGTCCGGGTGGACCAGGGGGTAGTTCTGCACCAGCCACTCGTTCAGGGTGGCGCCCTCGACGTACTCCTGGACCAGGAAGTGGTGTTCCCAGGAGGTCAGCCGGCCGTGCAGCGCGGGCACGGCGGGGATGCCGGCGAGCCGGGTGAGGATGTCGTACTCGTGCCCCAGCCGGGTGACGGCGTCGGTCCCCCGCTGGTCGAGACCGGCGTGCGGGCGGGCCTCCTTGAGGACGACCGGTGTCCCGTCCGAGCGGTCGTGGGCCAGGTAGATGCCGCCCGCGTTGGAGAAGTGCAGGGCCCGCTCGACCCGGTAGGGCAGGGCCGTGCCGCCACCGGCCCTGCGAGCGGTCAGGGCGGGCCGGAGGAAGTCGGGGACGGGCGCCCAGGACGGCACCTCGAAGACGGCGGCGCGGACGTCGGGCACCAGCCGGCCCTCGGGATCGGCGAGCGCCGGGACCTGCTCCCCGGTGTCGGCGCGGCACCAGCGTTCGGTGAACGCGCCGTACCTGAGGTAGAGCGGGCCGTCCTCCCAGCGCAGGTCGCTCAGGATGTACGGGCCCGGCTCCCCGGCCAGTTCGGCCCCGAGCTCGGTGAGGCAGCGCCGCAGGCCGTCCTCGTCCAGGGGGTACAGCGTGCAGAACTTCCCACTGCCGCCCCGGTTGGCGTACTTGGAGTTCTGGACCTGGAGGATCGGCAGGCTGCGCAGGTACTTGAACGGCATGCCGACCCGCTGACAGTACGAGCGGACCGTGTCGAGCACCCGCTCGGCGTTGTCCAGGCAGGCGGAGACGTGGACCTTCCAGCCCTGGTCGGGCAGTCCGGCCCCGGCCGGCTGGACCACGACCCAGATGTCCCGGTCCTGCCGGACCCAGCCGGGCGGCAGGGGCTCGGTCACGGCCGCGAACTCCTCATGGGCGGCCCACCGGACTGGCGAGTCGTAGAAGAGCGGGTCGGCGTAGGAATACGCCTCGTACCGCATGTCCACCACAGATCTCCTCGGTCGCGAGTCGCGCTCCGGTCGTCGCACGGCTCTCGGACAGTCTCGGGCCGACAGCCACCGGAACGGAGGCCGGCCGCTGATCCGAGAGGTGACGGGACGTCAAAAACGATTCATGTGGCGTTACTCGGCGCAACGCCTTGTTCACGCAACGGAGCCTAGGGCGGCCCGGGCAGGGCGTGCCAGGCTTTCCGGGGCTTTGGCCGGATGCCGTTCACTCCGGGGCGCGGGGCGGCGCGGCAGCGGTCGGCGGATGCGCGCCGCACCCGCCCCGGCGTACGCGTGTCCGTACACGCGGGCTTGTGCCCGCCCTGCCAGGGACTGTTCGTACCTGGAATAGGTGTACGACCCGTTCGTTCACCCTCGTACACCGTTCCGGCCGGGCTCCCCGCAGGTCCCACCCGTCCCGGTGTCCCCCCGCGACACCCGGGCACACGGCCCGCGCCGACGCCCGGGTGGCTTGTTCCGCACCCTGACGGGGCGTCCGGAGGGACAGCGCGGCGAAGCCGCCCGGGACGCACTACGGCGGGCGGCGGCCGACGGGCGGCAGACAGAGCCACAGCGGGCGGCGGTACGGCGGGCAGAGCCACAGCGGGCGGCTTCGCCGGACAGAGCCACAGCAGCCGGCGGTACAGCGGGCAACGGGCAACGGGCAACGGGCAACGGGCAACGGGCAACGAAACGGCCCGGGAGCCCTCGTACTCACCCGGCCGGGCATACCGGTGGGGCGAGTGCGAGGGCTCCCGGGCCCGGTGGACGAATCGCTCAGTGGGTCCCGGCCGTCGCCCGGAACCTCAGTCCGGCGTCGTGCCCGGCGTCGTCGAAGAACAGGCCACGGTCGCCGCCGAGCTGCTCCCGCAGTACCGCCAGGGACCGCATGCTGCGCGACTTCACCATCGACGGGCTGAGCGAGAGGATCTCTGCGGTCGTCTCGACGCTGTGGTCCTCCCAGTAGCGCAGCAGGAGGATGGCGCGGTCGCGCGGGGCCAGCCGTCCCAGCGCGTCCAGCAGCGTCAGCCGCACGGCCGTGGGGTCGCTGTCGGCGGTCCGGTCCGGCAGCTGCTCGACGGTGAGCTCACTGCTGCTGCGCAGGCGGCGATGGTCCAGCAAGGTGTTCAGCAACACCTTGCGGGCGTAGTGGAACGGGTCGTCGGGGCCCTTGCGGCCGATCCGGTTCCAGGCGACGTACATCTTGGTGAGCGTGCTCTGAGTGAGGTCCTGGGCGAGGTGCCAGTCACGGCACATCAGATAGGCGATCTGCCGCAGCCGCACGACGTTGGCCTCGGCGAAGGCTATGTACTCCTGCTCACCACGCATGAGCTTTCCCCCGTTCCGACCGGCTCACCGGCCTGAAAACGATACTGGCGCCACGGCCCGTCGATGACACGGGGGGCCGTGGCGCTGCTGGTCGGTCACTGTGCGGCGGTCATTCGTGGGGACGGGCTCCCGGTACCGGGTACCGCCCCCAGCCGCCGCAGGGTCACAACAAGGCCGGCAGGTCCGGGAACCGGGCGGCACCGGCCAGGACCGTCGTGCGCTCCAGACGCGTGCCGACGGCCGGGTTCTCGGCGATCGCGATGGCCTGCTCCACCGTCAGGGCCTGCACACCGGGTCTGTTGCGGTCGTCCTGGGAGTCCAGGCAGCTGCCGATGTCGATCTGCACCACCGTGCCGTCACCCCGGTCGGCCAGCACCCCCGTGCTCTGCACGCAGTTGCCCTCCATGTGGTAGACCTGCACGATCCGACCGGCGGCGTCGGTCACGCACTTCGACGTGCCCCCGTCGCAGACCATCCGCCCCGCGATGGGGTGCACGCTCAGCCTGATCATCCCGGTGCCGGCCGCCGTGGTCAGGTACGTCTGCACCAGCGGTTCGTCGCCCCCGTTCCCCGCGTAGTGGCTGGTCTGGCCGGGAGGCAGCAGGCTCAGCAGTTGCTGCAGCAGGCCGGGCGCCGTCGCCGGGACCTTCCCGTCATCCGGCGGAGTACCCGGGACACCGGTGCGCGAGGACGCCGGGCTGACGGTCGGTGACGCTCCGGACGTCGGCGGGAGAGCCGTGGACGGCGCAGCGGACGGTGCGGCTGCCGAGGCGGCACCGGAGGACTGCGGGACGGCCGGGGCGCCGCTCCCCGCAGCCGCGTCGAGCCGGGCCGGCCCGCCACCGGCGGCCGGCCCCTTGTTGGTCACCACGCCCAGCAGGACCGCCACGACGGCGATCGCAGTGGCCGACCCCGCGACGGCGGTCCACATCCGCACCCTGCGAGTGCGCCGCCCGGCACGCGCGGCCTCCTCGATCATCCCGCCCAGGAGGGGCGGTGGCGGTTCGAGCGACAGTTCGTCGCTCAGGACCTCACGGAAATCGTCCATCTCACTCCCCACTCACAACCCGCTGCCCCTGCGGTCAGCGGTCCGGCCGACCCGCTCGGCTACGGGCCCCGAACCCAAGGACGGGTCGGGCGGCCGATCCGGTCGCACCTGAACGGGAGAATTTTCGCCGTGCCCCCGACCGGCGCCCCGGCGGCCGGGCCACAGAGGCGGTGTGTCAGGGAGTTGATCCTGCATGCGGTGCGACGGCCCGGTCGGTGACGGACCCGGTGACACGGCGGTCCGCCGGCTCCCTCCCCCGGGGTCGACGGACCGGACCCGTACTGCGGGCCTGCTACGACCGGTCGTACCAGGAGTACACGGCGCGGCCGTTGGGCAGGGTGAAGACCTGGTCCCGGGCGACCACCCGGTTGTCGGTCCCCGTGCAGTCGGTGGTCGACCAGACGATCACGGCGGTGTCGAGCCGGTTTCGACGGTCAGCGGTGCGCCGGGGTGGACGATGCAGCGATGGCTCGGCGCCTTGTCGTAGGCATCGCCGTCGAGCAGCAGAAGTCCGGTCGCGGCGCCGGCCGGAGCCGGATGCCCGAAACCCCCTGCCCCACCCGGAGCGGGCAGGAGCAGGGGGCCGTTTCGCACTGCCGCCGTTCACACGGCCGACGTCATGTCAGGGCAGGTAGTACATCGGGTTCGGGATCTTGTAGGTCTTCTCCGCGTGACCGCCCGACAGGTCGCTGTACTGGTCGCCGAAGTTGGCGACGATCTGGTAGCCCAGGCTCTCGATGTGCGCCCGGGTACCCGACTTGTACTCGATCGTCGTGCAGGTCTTGCCGCAGGGCAGGTACGACGGCGGGGTCACCGGGTTCTTCAGGTACAGGTGCTCCTGGTCGGCGGCCGGGAACCCGACGGCGGCGAGGTTGGCCGCCGTCGCCGAACGCTGGGTCTCGGGACGCCCGGTGACGAAGAAGACGGTGTAGCCCTGCTTCTTCGCCCAGGTCGCCAGCGTGTTCATCCCGAACACGGCCGGCATGGTCTTGGTGGCGATGTACTGCGCGTTGCTGGCCGGGTTGTAGACGAAGGTCGTCTCCAACTCGTAGTTGTACGTCGACAGCGAGGTGTCGTCGACGTCGAGCACGATCGCCTTCTTGCCGCTGCGGTCGTGCCGTATCTTGCTCTCCAGGTACTTCTGCGCCTTGGTCTCGATCGACTTGACCTGCGCGGCGTAGTTGCTGTTCGGCGAGGCCCAGTGCTCGCCGTTGGCGTCCACCGTGTCGCCGTAGTACGCCTTGATCTTGCTGACCTCGTCGGTCATGTTGGTGATCTGCCGGTCGCTCTTCGGCGCCGACGAGTCGGCGACCGCGAAGCCGCCGCCGGCCACCGCCCCGCCCACGACCACGCCGACCGCGAGGACGGCGAGCTTCTGGGAACGGCTTCTGAGGGTGTTTCCGACCATCTGAGTACTGCTCCTTCTACCCCCGAGCGGGTGGGCGCGGTTCGCCCGTCGCCGCTCTTCCGGGTACGGTGCCCCAGACCGTACTGGCGGGTAACAGAGCCGGTCAAGGGCACTCTATGCGCGTCGTCTACGCGCGGTGCCGAGCACCGGGAGACGTGAAGGATCCTGCACCCCGGAAGGCGGGACCGCGACCGCCGGGTGTGCGGCCGGTGAACGGAGCGACGACCCCTCCGGACCCCGGGGAGCACCGCCGGCACACCGCCCGGCCGGCGCCCCGGGTGCCGGCACTCCGGCGCCCCACCTACGCCGACCTGCACCGACCCCCGCCGGATGGCGGGCCACTCCGCCAACCGTCCACGACCGTGGACGAGTTGGCGATCCGATCGGTCTGACATGAACCCGCCGCTCGGCGGGTTCTGATGAAATATCAGGTTACCGTACAGTAAATGCACAGTTAATCGCTTCCCAAAGGATCACATCTTGCTCCGCCATCAGCCCCGACGCCTTCGCCGACTCACCGGGACGGTCCTGGCCGGTGCCGCCATCTTCGGCGCAGTACCCGCCGCCGCCGGCCCCGCCTTCGCGGACACCGCCCGGCCCGCGAGCGGTACGGCCGCCCGGACTGCGACCCCGCACCTGGACTCCGTCGAGGGGACGCTGCGTCAGGTCTCCCCCGGCCTGGAGGGTTCGGTCTGGCAGCGCACCAGCGGCAACGCCCTCGACGCCCCGGCCGGCGACCCGGGCGGCTGGCTGCTGCAGACCCCCGGCTGCTGGGGCGACGCCAACTGCACCGACCGGCCCGGGACTCGGGCCCTGCTGGCCAAGATGACCGAGAACATCGCCGGGGCGACCCGTACCGTCGACATCTCGACCCTCGCCCCGTTCCCGAACGGCGCGTTCGAGGACGCGATCGTCGCCGGCCTCAAGGCGGCGGCGGCTTCCGGGAACAAGCTCCAGGTGCGCATCCTGGTCGGGGCCGCGCCGCTGTACAACATCAACGTCCTGCCGACCTCCTACCGCGACGAGCTGGTGCGCAGGCTCGGCAGCGCGGCGCCGGACATCACGCTGACGGTGGCCTCGATGACCGCCTCGAAGACCGCCTTCTCCTGGAACCACTCCAAGCTCCTGGTGGTCGACGGCCGGAGCGTGGTCACCGGCGGCATCAACGGCTGGAAGGACGACTACATCGACACCACCCACCCGGTGTCCGACGTCGACCTCGCGCTGACCGGTCCCGCCGCCGGCTCGGCCGGCCGCTACCTGGACACGCTGTGGACCTGGACCTGCCGGAACACCGGGGTCCTCTCGGCCGCCTGGTTCGCCTCCTCCAACGGCGCCGCCTGCATGCCCACCATGGAGCAGGACCGCAACCCCTCCGCCGCGCCCGCCACCGGCAACACCCCGGTGATCGCCGTCGGCGGCCTGGGCGTCGGCATCCGTGACAAGGACCCGCTGTCCACCTACCGGCCCGCTCCGACGGCCGGCGGCGACACCACCTGCGGCCCCATCAACCTGCACGACAACACCAACGGCGACCGGGACTACGAGACCGTCAACCCGGAGGAGAACGCCCTGCGGGCCCTGGTCGCCAGTGCCGACAGCCACGTCGAGATCTCCCAGCAGGACGTGAACGGCACCTGCCCGCCGCTCCCCCGCTACGACGTCCGCCTCTACGACACCCTCGCCGCCAAGCTGGCCGCCGGGGTCAAGGTGCGCATCGTGGTCAGCGACCCGGCCAACCGGGGCGCGGTCGGCAGCGGCGGCTACTCGCAGATCAAGTCCCTGTCGGAGATCAGCGACACCCTGCTGGCCCGGCTCGGCAAGCTGAACGGCGGTTCGGCCCAGGCGGCGAAGACCACCATGTGCCAGAACCTCCAGCTGGCCTCGTTCCGCGCCGCGCCCGGCACCACCTGGGCCGACGGCAAGCCCTTCGCCCTGCACCACAAGCTGGTCTCGGTCGACGGTTCCGCCTTCTACATCGGCTCCAAGAACCTCTACCCGGCCTGGCTGCAGGACTTCGGTTACATCGTCGAGGACCCGACCGCCGCCGCCCAGCTCGACGCCCAGCTGCTGAGCCCCGAGTGGAAGTTCTCCCAGGACGCCGCCACCGTGGACTACGCCCGGGGTCTGTGCAAGGGCTGACCTCCACCCGCCGGCCCAACCGCCGCGAGGGGCGCGGTAGTCCGTGCGCGACCAGCCCACGGACCGCCGCGCCCCTCGCGGCCACCCGCACTCGCCCGGAGCGGTCGACCGGAGCGGTCGACCGGAGCACTCGCCCGGATCCGACACCCCGCACTCGCACCGGAGTCGCGTGCTCACACCGGAGTCCGGCACTCGCACCGAGTCCCGCGCCACCGACCGGCCGGGCGCCCTGGCGGACCCGACCGCACCGCCCCGTGGGTTCCGTTCACCGGACGGTGAGCGGGTTCACTGGACGGTGAGCGGGCGGTCGGTCGGGGCGACGGGTGCCGGCAGGGCGGTGGAGCCGGTCAGGTAGCGGTCGACGGCGGCGGCCACCGAACGTCCCTCGGCGATCGCCCAGACGATCAGGGACTGCCCGCGCCCGGCGTCACCCGCCACGAACACACCGTCCGTGCCGGTCGCGAAGGCGCCGTCACGGGCGAGGTTCCCGGCGGGGTCCAGGCCCAGGCCGAGCTGGTCGACCAGGCCGCTGCCGTGCTCCGGGCCGGAGAAGCCGAGCGCGAGCAGCACCAGATCGGCCGCGATCACCCGCTCGGTGCCCGGTCGGGGCCGCCGGTCCCCCGGTTCGGCCTCGGCCAGGCACACCGCCCGGACCCGCCCCCCGGCACCCTCGAACCGTACGGTGGTGGCGGCGAACTCGCGCGGGTCGCCCGGCTCGGCGGCCAGCTCCTGCGCCTCCTCGTGCGAGGTCGTGACCCGGTACACCTTCGGATGCACCGGCCACGGCTGGCCCTCCGCGCGCAGTTCGGGCGGACGCGGGTTGATGTCCAACTGCCGTATTTCCGAAGCATGTTGGCGCAATGCCGTACCCACGCAGTCGGCTGCGGTGTCGCCGCCCCCGACGATGACCACCCGTCGGCCCTCGGCCGAGACCGCCGGTCCGCCGTCACCGGCCACCGCCCGGTTGGCCTGCGGCAGGTACTCCATCGCCTGGTGGATGCCGGCGAGTTCACGTCCTGGTACGGCGAGTTCGCGACTGGCGGTGGCGCCGACCGCGAGCACCAGCGCGTCGTAGCGCGCCCGCAGGTCGTCGGCGCGCAGCTCGCGGCCGACCGCGACACCGGTACGGAACCTGGTGCCCTCGGTCCGCATCTGTTCGATCCGGCGGTCGAGGCGGTGCTTCTCCAGCCGGAAGTCCGGGATGCCGTAGCGGAGCAGTCCGCCGATCCGGTCCGACCGCTCGTAGACGGTGGTGGTGTGCCCGGCACGGGTCAGCTGCTGCGCGGCGGCCAGCCCGGCGGGACCGGAGCCGACCACCGCGACGGTGCAGCCGGAGAGCCGCTCCGGCGGCTGCGGCTGCTCGTAACCCGACTCCCAGGCGCGGTCGGCGATTTCCAGCTCGACGTTCTTGATCGTGACGGCCTCCGAGTCGATGGCCAGCACACAGGCGCTCTCGCAGGGCGCCGGGCAGAGCCGTCCGGTGAACTCGGGGAAGTTGTTGGTCGCGTGCAGCCGGGCGCTCGCGGCGTGCCACTCGTCTGCCGCGACCAGGGTGTTCCACTCCGGGATCAGGTTCCCGAGCGGGCAGGCGCTGTGGCAGAACGGGATGCCGCAGTCCATGCAGCGGGCTGCCTGCCCGCCGATGATCGGCAGCAGCGCCCGCTCGCGGTAGACCTCCGCCCAGTCCTGGACGCGCTCGGGCACCGCCCGCCGTGCACGGTGCCGGCGGGGGTTGTTCAGGAATGCCTTCGGATCGCCCATCGGTCGCCTCCAGCGCCTGCGCGACGACACCGGACCGGCAAGGCCGCCCACCCCTCCCGCGGGCGCGGGGACGACATGCGGCACCGTGTCGCCACGGTACGCCCGCACGGGTCGGACGGGAAACCGTGGCACCGGCGGGACTCCCGGGCCCTCGCCCCGCGCGGGCCCGCATCAGGCGGCGGACGCGCACTTCGCGGGCTCGCGCGCACCACCGCGCAGCCGGCGGAGCCCCGCAGTCGGCTAGCGCGCCGGGTCCGGCGCCGTACGCGGCCAGGGGCGGCGCTCCTCCAGCTCCGCCGCCAGCGCGAGCAGGCGCTGCTCGCCCCCGGGCGGTGCCACCAGCTGCACCGAGAGCGGCAGGGCCCCGGCGAAGTCGGGGTGGTGTCCGGCGGGCAGCGCGAGCGCGGGCCAGCGGGCGAGGTTCCAGGGGTGACTGAAGGGTGCGTACCGGGCGTTGGACAGCACGTTGCCGAGCCAGCCGCGGGTGTGCCAGCGGTACGCGGGCGGCGCGGGCCGCGCGAGGGTGGGCGTGACCAGCACGTCGTACTGCGCGAAGAACCGGTCCAACTGCGTCTGCCAGTTGCTGCGCTGGCTCTGGCGGACGAGTCCGGCCCGGGTGACCGCCCGGCCCAGGGCGGCATGGCGCCGGGTCCTGGGGTTGAGCAGCTGCGGGTGGAGTCCCCGCGCGTCGTCGGCCGTTCCGGCCAGCCAGCGGCCGACGGACGCGGCACCCAGCCACCACGGGTAGGACACCTCGGCCCGGGTGACCCGGTGCCCGGCCTCGGCGAGATGCCGGCCGGTGTCGCGGACGGCGGCGACCAGCTGCGGGGCGACCTGGATCCCGGCGGTGGGGCAGCGGACGGAGAGGGCGATCCGCAGCGGACCGTCCTCGGCGTGTGCGGCCGGCCCCGGGCCGACCCCGGGCTCCTCGCCCGCGAGGACCGCCAGCATCAGCCGGGCGTCGGCGGCGCAGGTGGCGATCGGGCCGTTCTCCGACATGCCGGACCAGCCGTCGTGGCCGAGGTCGGCCGGCACCAGGCCGTGGCCGGGTTTGAGGCCCAGCACCCCGCAGTTGGCGGAGGGGATGCGGATCGAGCCCATGCCGTCGTTCCCGACCGCGATCGGCACCATCGCGGCGGCCACCGCGGCGGCGCTGCCGCCGGAGGAACCGCCGGAGCTCCGGGAGAGGTCCCACGGGCTGCGGGTGGTGCCGAACACACTGTCGGTGGTACCGAACACACAGAGTTCGGGGACCGCGGTGAGGCCGACGACCACGGCTCCGGCGGCCCGCAGGCGGCGGACGGTCTCGTGGTCGGCGGGCGCCGGTGTGTCGGGGGTCGCGGCCGAGCCGTTCCTGGTCGCCTCACCCGCCACCGGCAGGTTGTCCTTGACGGCGACCGGGACACCCGCCAGCGGCAGCGACGCCAGGTCGTCCCGGTCGGCGAGCCGGTCGGCCGCGGCAAGCGCCTGCTCGGCGAGGACCTTGCGGAACGCCCCGACCCGGGGTTCCACCCGCTCGATCCTGGCCAGGTGCTCGGCCACCACCTGACGAGGCGTCACCTCACCGCGCCGCACCGCCCCGGCGATCTCCCCGGCCGTACGCCCGACCCAGTCCGCCACCAGCAGCTCCCCTGCTCCGCCCGGTCCGCGACGCCCGGAGGGGCGCCCGGCAGCAACCTACCGAGCGCCCCTCGGGCAGACAAGACCGGCTCCTTGCCGGGGCCGCGGGCCCCGCCCCGCACCGGCCCGGCCCGAGTCCCGCCGGCTCCGGTCAGAGTGCGAAGGCCACCCCGGTCACCCGCTCGGACTCGGCCCACAGCCACCGCCCGAGCCGGGTGTCGTGCGCCTTCTGCCGGAAGGCGACCACTCCGGGAGCTCCGCGCAGTTCGCCGAGGCCCAGCGGTCCGTAGTAGCTGCCGCCGATCGCGTACGGGTCGGTGGCCGCGCGCAGCACGGGCAGCGCCCCGCGCTCGGCGCGCTGGCCGATCAGCCGGGTGCCCCAGGAGGTGGGAGCGGACAGGATGCTGCCGCCGGCCAGGCTCGGGCCCTTGTCCCCGATCTCGGTGGCGGAGAAGCCCGGGTGGGCGCCGATGCTGGTGACGGCGAGCCGGGCCGCCGTGAGCCGGCGCTGGAGTTCCAGGACGAACACGGCGTTGGCGAGCTTGGACGCGCCGTACGCCTGCCAGGCCCGGTAGCCGTGCTCGGACTGGAGGTCGCCGAAGTCGATCCGGCCGGTGCGGTGGGCCAGACTGCTGACCGTCACCACCCGGCTGTCCGGCCGCTCGGTGAGCAGCGGCAGCAGGTGTCCGGTGAGCGCGAAGTGGCCGAAGTGGTTGGTGCCGATCTGGAGTTCCAGGCCCTGGGCGGTCGTCTGCCGGCTCGGGACGGCCATCACTCCGGCGTTGTTGACCAGCAGGTCGAGGCCGTCGAGGGCGCCGGTGGCCCGCTCGGCCGCGCTCCGCACCGAGTCCAGGTCGGCCAGGTCGACCTGGAGCAGTTCGATCCGGCCGTCCGGGACCAAGGCCCGCAGGCGGGCCAGCGCCGCTTCGCCCTTCGCCGGGTTCCGGGCACCGAGGAGCACCCGGCAGCCGCGGGCGGCCAGCCGGTGGACCTGGTGGTAGCCGATCCCGCTGTTCCCGCCGGTGACCAGGGCCGTCTTCCCGCTGAGGTCGGGGATGTCCCGCTCGTCCCACACGCTGTTCGCCATGGCCGGAGTGTATGCGAGCGCCCCGGTCCGCCAACCGGGGCCTCCCGCAGGGGCGTTGGCTGCCGGTCCGGTGCCGCCCGGCCCGCAGCGCGGGCGGGCGGAGGCCGGTGGCCGGGCGGCCGGGTGGCCGGCGATGTCCACGGCCGGTGCGCGCAGTCCGGCGACCCGGCTCTCGGCCCCTTCAGCCCGCTCGCCCGGTGCGCGGTCGGTGGCCCCGGCGGGCCGGCCGACGAGCGTGCGGGCCCCGGGTGGAGCCAGGGGAGGGTGGAGGACGGCCGGCCGGGACGGCGTCCGGAGTGCGCGTCACTCCGCCTCCTCCGCGTGCCGGGCGCGGGCGACGCGCTCCGCGTGGGTGGGTCCGGCCGGGACCTCGATCGGCCGATTCTTCGCGAACTCCTTGCGCAGCACGGGCACGACCTCCTCGCCGAGCAGGTCGAGCTGCTCCAGCACGGTCTTCAGCGGCAGTCCGGCGTGGTCCATCAGGAAGAGCTGGCGCTGGTAGTCGCCGAAGGACTCGCGGAACGTCAGGGTCTTCTCGATGACCTCCTGCGGGCTGCCGACGGTGAGCGGGGTCTGCTCGGTGAACTCCTCCAGCGACGGGCCGTGGCCGTAGACGGGCGCGTTGTCGAAGTAGGGGCGGAACTCCCGTACCGCGTCCTGCGAGTTGCGCCGCATGAACACCTGGCCGCCGAGGCCGACGTACGCCTGCTCGGCGGTGCCGTGGCCGTAGTGGGCGTAGCGGGTGCGGTAGAGCTCGATGAGCTTCTGGAAGTGCTCCTTGGGCCAGAAGATGTTGTTGGCGAAGAAGCCGTCGCCGTAGTAGGCGGCCTGTTCGGCGATCTCGGGGCTGCGGATGGAGCCGTGCCAGACGAACGGCGGGACGTCGTCCAGCGGGCGCGGGGTGGAGGTGAAGCCCTGCAGCGGGGTGCGGAAGCGGCCCTTCCAGTCGACCGTCTCCTGCCGCCAGAGCTGGTGCAGCAGCGCGTAGTTCTCGATGGCGAGCGGGATGCCCTGGCGGATGTCCTGGCCGAACCACGGGTAGACCGGGCCGGTGTTGCCGCGTCCGAGCATCAGGTCGACCCGGCCGTCGGCCAGGTGCTGGAGCATGGCGAAGTCCTCGGCGATCTTCACCGGGTCGTTGGTGGTGATCAGCGTCGTCGAGGTGGAGAGGATGATCCGCTCGGTGTGCGCCGCTATGTACCCGAGCATGGTGGTGGGCGAGGACGGGACGAACGGCGGGTTGTGGTGCTCACCGGTCGCGAAGACGTCCAGGCCCACCTCCTCGGCCTTGCGCGCGATGGCGACCATCGCCTTGATCCGCTCGTGCTCGGACGGGGTCCTGCCGGTGGTGGGATCGGTCGTGACGTCACCGACCGTGAAGATTCCGAACTGCACCTGAACTCACACCCTCCATGTAGTTCATATTTCAACCAGCAACTCTAACGCAGCCACCGGCGGCCCCCCTTCCCCCCGCCCCCGGGGCGGTCTCAGCCGGCCTGCGGCACCGTCCGCAGGTAAGCCCCCAGTGCGGTGATCGCCGCCGGGTTGCGCGGGCTCTCCACCAGGTCGGCGTAGCGCAGCACGAAGATCCGGTCGTTCCTGACCGCCGGCACGTCCGCCAGCGGCGGGTAGGACCTGAGGAACTCCTTCTTGGCCTCGGCACCGGTGTCGCCGTAGTCGTTGATCACGATCACCTCGGGCTTGCGCTGGACCACCGACTCCCAGCCCACGGTGGTCCAGGAGTCCGCCAGGTCGCCGAAGACGTTGGTCCCGCCGGCCTTGGCGATGATCTCGTCAGGAGCGGCGAACCGGCCGGAGGTGAACGGCTTGTCCTGGCCGCTGTCGTAGAGGAAGACGCTCGGCCGGCGGCCCGGTGCGGCCGTCCGTGCCTCGGCGACCTCGGCCTTGAAGCCCGCGATCAGTTCCTCGGCCCTGGGCCGGACGTCGAAGATCTCGCCGAGGTTGGCGAGGTCCGTGTAGAGCGCGTCCAGCGGCGGCATCACCCCGCGCGCCTTCTCCCGGCCGTTCCGGCAGGACTCGGTGAGGGTGTAGGCCGCGATGTCCAGCTTCCCGAGGGTCTCGGGGGTCAGGCCGGCGGCCTCGTCCCAGCCGTAGCTCCAGCCGCCGAAGACGAAGTCCGCCCTGGCGTCCAGGACCACCTCCTTGGTGATCCGGTCCTTGGAGAGCCACTTGGCACGCTGGTAGCCGTCGCGCCACGGGACGGCGGTCAGGTCGCCCTTCTCGTCGGGCATCGCGTAGCCGGCCATCCGGTCGGTGAGTCCCAGCGCGAACATCATCTCGGTGATGCCGATGTCGTTGGTGACGACCCGTTCGGGCTTGCGCCGGTAGGTCACCTCGCTGCCGCAGTTCTCGACCGTGACGGGGTAGTGCGCCGAGGTGTCCGCCCCCTCCGGGGCGGTGGTGGCGACCTCGGCGCCGCAGCCGGTCAGGCCGAGCGCGAGCAGGACGACGACGGTGGCGGAGCGGGTGGCGGCGGAACGCATCAGAGGGGTCCTCACGGGTGCAGACGGTCGAAGAGCAGTTGGACGGCGCCGGTCTCCGGGTGCCGTACGGGATGCGCCCGCACCCCGAACACCTCGGCCAGCAGGGCGGGTCGGAGCACCTCACCGGGCGGGCCCGAGGCGACGATCCGGCCGTGGGCGATCACGTGCAGCTCGTCGCAGTGCGCGGCGGCCAGGTTGAGGTCGTGCAGTGCGGTGAGCACGGTCAGCCCGCTGTCGCGGACCAGCGCGAGCACCTCCAACTGGTGGGCGATGTCCAGGTGGTTGGTCGGCTCGTCCAGCACCAGGACCCGCGGCTGCTGGACCAGGGCACGGGCGATCAGCACCCGCTGCTTCTCGCCGCCGGAGAGCTGCAGGAAGCCGCGCTGCGCCAGGTGCCCGGCTCCCACCCTGCCGAGCGCGGTGGCGCACAGCCCGTCGTCCCCGCCGCGGGCGAAGCCGCTGCGGTGCGGCAGGCGTCCCATCGCGACCACCTCGGCGACCGTGAAGTCGAACTCGGCCGAACTCTCCTGCGGCAGCGCGCCGACCCGGCGGGCGCCCTCGCGGGGGCTCAGGCCGTGCAGGTCCTCCCCGTCGAGCCGGACGGCGCCCGCGGCGGGCCGCAGGGCCCGGTAGACGCAGCGCAGCAGGGTGGACTTGCCGCTGCCGTTCGGTCCGACCAGGCCGAGCACCGTGCCGCTGCCGGCCCGTACGGTCACCTCGTGGACCAGCCGGGCCCCGGCGATCTCGACCGAGACGTCCTCGATGTCGACGCGCATCAGCGGCCTCCGAAGGCGTAGCTGCGGCGGCGCATCAGCAGCAGGAAGCAGGGCACGCCGAGGACGGCGGTGATCACACCGACCGGGAGTTCGGCGGGGGCGAGCAGCAGTCGGGAGATGACGTCCACCCAGACCAGCAGGACGGCTCCGGCGATCGGGGCGATCGTCAGCACCCTTCGGTGGCCGGCTCCGACCAGCATCCGCACCAGGTGCGGGACCATCAGGCCGACGAAGCCGATCGCGCCGCTGACGGCCACCACGGTGCCGGTGACGGCGGCGGTGACCAGGAAGAGCCGGCTGCGCAGCCGTCCGGCGTCCACGCCGAGGGCGGCGGCGGTCTCGTCGCCCATGGCGAGGGCGTCCAGGCGGCCCGCCGTACCGAGCAGGTAGGCGGTCCCGGCGAGCACGCAGCCGGCGGCGATCGGTACCGATCCCCAGGTGGCGCCGCCCAGGCTGCCAAGCAGCCACATCATCGCCGAGCGGGCCGCCTCGCCGCGTTCGGCGCCGAAGACCATCAGCGCGGTGACGGCGGAGAAGCCGTACGCGAGCGCCGTTCCGGTCAGCACCAGGCGCAACGGGGTGAGGCCGTGTGCGGTCCGCGCGACGGCGTGGACCAGGGCCATGGCGGCCAGGGCGGAGAGGAAGGCGGAGGCGGAGAGCGCCCAGGCCCCGAGCGAGGCGAAGGCCCCGAGCAGGAGTACGGCGTTGGCGCCGACCGAGGCGCCGGAGGAGATGCCGAGCACGAACGGATCGGCGAGAGCGTTGCGCACCATGGCCTGGACGGCCACTCCGGTGACGGCCAGTCCGGCGCCGACGGTGGCGGCGAGCACGGTCCTGGGCAGCCGGATCTCCCAGACGATGGTGTAGGCGGCGGCGTCCTCGGCCGCGATCCGGCCTCCGGTCAGCCCGGCCTGCAGGAGGTGCAGGGTCCGCCCCCAGGGGAGGTCGGCGGCGCCGAGTCCGACGCCGCAGACCAGCGAGAGCAGCAGGGCGGCGGCCAGTCCGAGGCCGAGCGGCAGGACCGGGGTACGGCGCGGCGGGGGCGAGGGCGGGGACGGCGGCGGTGCGGGTCGCGGATCGGCGGCCAGGGTGCTCACGGTGGGGCGCCTTCGGGTCGGGCCGTGTCCGTGCCGGGGGCGGCCCGGCGCCGGGGGGCGGCACGGACGCGTGCGTCCGCGCACGGTGGCGCCGTGCGGCATCCCCTCGCAGTCCACGGCGAGTTGACGGGAGGTCGTACGTCGCCGAGGGCGATCGGGCTTGCGGGGGCGGGCCCCGTCCACCGTTGCGGGTCAGCGCCGGATTCTCACCGGACTTCTCCCCCGGGACGTACCCGAAGCATAGCAAGGCTCGCCTTACCTGTAAGGAGTGGACTCCCCATGCACCCAGGACATCCTCCGGAAACCTTCACACCTTCAGGGGTAGTCCGGCGTCGTCGGGTTGTGTTCCGCCGGAACCGGGGTACACGCACCGCCGCCCGAAGCGGTACCCGAGGGACGACGGAGGCATCCCGTGGCGGAGCTCGACGGAGTCGGTCATCAGCAGCGGCGCGGCCCGTCCGGAGCGGGGGCGGCGGCCGGCGACGTCCGCACCGACGTCCCGGCCCGGCTGGACCGGCTGCCCTGGTCGTCCTGGCACTGGCGGATCGTCATCGGCCTGGGCACGGTCTGGATCCTCGACGGCCTGGAGGTGACGATCGTCGGCAACATGGCGGGGCGGCTCTCCGACCAGGGCAGCGGACTCGCCATCAGCTCCGCGCAGGTGACCACCTGGGCGGCGGCCCTGTACGTGGCGGGCGCCTGCTGCGGGGCGCTCTTCTTCGGCTGGCTCACCGACCGGCTCGGGCGCAAGAAGCTCTTCATGGTGACGCTGGCGGTGTACCTCACCGCCACCGCCGTCACCGCCTTCTCCTGGACCGCCTGGTTCTTCTTCCTCTGCCGGTTCTTCACCGGGTTCGGCATCGGCGGTGAGTACGCGGCCATCAACTCGGCGATCGAATAACTACATTCGGGCACGAACGTGGATCCGCCCAACGACCCGATGGTCCTCCACCCAAGCCGTCGATCTGGCGCGTTGCTGCTCAAGTGACCTTGGCGGTACCGGAGGCAGCCGATGTCCTCCACGCACCAGCCACGGGATCCCCGAGGTGGAGATCGTCAGGTCGGGCAGTGGATCAGCTGCCGAAGCGCAGCCGGCGGTAGCGTTCCCGCAGCTCCGGGCGGTCGGCCTTGCCGAAGTGCATGTTCAGGAGCATCTCCAGGAGAGTGCTCTCTTCTTCGTCGCTCCCCCGCCGGTACCGGTCAGGGTCGGCCTCCACCCAGGCGCTCACCGGCCGCCAGCCGTCCGTGGCCGTCTCGACGGCCACCTCGAACAAGCAGCGGGTTCTCGCTGCGGATCACGAAGAACCGGTCGCCTTCCTGACCGTGCCGGACGGCGGGAGGGTCGCACTGGCCGCGTTCACCCTGCTGTTCACCGCACACAGCGCGTGGTGCGTCGGCCTGTTCACCGCGGTGATGCACCGTGCGGCACACGGCCTCGGGCCGGGACGGCTGCGCACCGGTCTGCGGCTGGTGGTCGCCGGCGGGACGGCCGGCCTGGTCTGGGTCGCGGCGAGCCTGATGCCGCTCGTGGCCGGACTGCGAACCGGCCGGCAGGACAACGGCGAGGACGCCTTCTCCGGGCCGGTGGCGCTGCTGGCACTGGTCCTGGGGATCGGCGGTGCCACGCTCGTGGCCCTGCCCGGCCGGGTCTCCGGGCCGCTGCGCCGACTGCGTGCCCGGCGCAGTCACCGGCGGCTCGGGCCGCTCTGGACGGAGTTGCGGGCGATCCGGCCGGAGATCGTCCTTGAACCGCCCGGCTCGGGACTCCGGCTGCACGGGCGGGCGGAGTTCGCGCTCTACCGGCGGGTGATCGAGATCCGCGATGCGCAGCTCTGGCTCCGCGCCCACCAGCATCCCAAGGTGCCGCGTTGGGCGGCCGCGGCCTGCGGCGGCATGGACGACCACCGCCGGGCCGCGGTGGTCGAGGCGGCGGTGCTCGCGGCCGCGCTGGAGGCCGCCGAGGCGGGCCACCGCCGTCCGCCCGCGCCCGACGAGGCGTACGTCCCGCCGGCGGCCTTGACCGATCTGGACGCGGAGACCGACTGGCTGATCCTGGTCACCGAGGAATTCGCCGACTCCCCGGTGGTGGCCCGGATCCGTGACCGGGTGCGCCGTGAACTGACCACCGTCGGTGGGTTCGGCCGGTCCGAGTCCACCTGAACGCGCGGAACCCGGCGGATCGCCGTACCGGGGCCTGGTCGCGGTCCGGGCAGTCCGCTGTCGTGTGCCGGCGGGCGAGGGAGACCGCGAAGGGCCGGCAGCCGTGGCGGGCCCAGGATGTGCGGGACCACCAGGATCGGTGACCGTCGGCGCCGTCCCTGGTGCTCGGGTGTCCGGGAACCCGTTGCCCGGTCCGGCGGGCGGATCCCCTGTGTGCTGCTGGTGTGAAAGTTGATCGCGATGTGATTTCATTTCAGCTTATGCTGAGTTCTTGGGGAGATGGGGTTTCGGTCGGACGCGACCGTGAACTGCACCGGCTGGTCGGGCTGGTGGAGGCCGACGACCGGCAGGCGGCGGTCGCGGTGGTGGAGGGGCCGCCCGGGATCGGCAAGACGCGGCTACTGGCGGAGCTACGGCGGTCGGTTGCCGCCTCGGGGCGGCCGATGGGGCAGGCGCGGGCCACGCCGGGCGGCCGGCCGGTGCCGTACGGGCTGCTGCTGGACGCGCTCTGGGCCACCGACGCCCGCACCCTGCTCGAACGCTTCACCGACGGCGAGGAGAGCGGGCGGCCGGAGCACCGGCTCCACCGGCGGCTGCGGGACACGCTCGCCGGGGTCTCGCTCGTCCTGCTCCTGGACGACCTGCAGTGGGCCGACCGGGAGTCGCTGCTGCTGCTCGACCGGCTGATCGCGAGTCCACCGAACGGGCGGTTCACCGTCGTACTGGCCTGTCGCAGCGGTGGCTGTCCACCCCAGCTGGCGCGGACCCTCGCCGACGCCGACGCGCTACGGATCGAGCTCGGCCCACTGGCCCTTCCCGACCTGGCCCTCCTGGTGCCGGGGGTGGCACCGGCACACCGGCGGCTGCTGGCCGAGGCGAGCTGCGGCAACCCCCGCTACCTGCGGGCGCTCGCGGATCTGCCGCCCGACCTGGTGGCCCGGCTGGCTGCGGGCGATCCGCGCAGCGCCTGCCATCCGAGCAGAATCCGAGTGGACGGCCGACGGACGGGCGATCCGCCGTCGGACGACTGGCAGCCGGACCCGGAACTGCGCGGGGAACTGGCCACGCTGTCGGAGCGCGCCCGCGCGGTGTTGCGGGCGGCAGCGGTGTGCGGCCCGGAGTTCGACCTCCCGCTGGTGGCGGTGGTGGCCGGCTTACCCGCCCGGGCGGTCGGCGGAGCGCTCGACGAGCTGATCGGGCACGGCTGTGTCGAATGGACCGGCAGCCGGTACCGGTTCGCCCAGCTACTACCGGGTGCCGCAAGCTACCGGCTGGCTGGCCCAGCATGGCGGTCCGAGGCCCACCGGCGCGCCGCCCGTCACCTCGAACGGACCGGGGCGCCCCCCGCGATCTGGGCCGGTCAGGCCGAGTACGCGACGCCGACCGCAGGCCTGGACGAGCTGACGAGACTCACCGAAGCCGCTCGCTCCATGCTCGAACCGGCGCCCTCGACCAGCGCCCGCTGGCTGCGCGCGGTCCTCGACGCGCTCCCCGAACAGCCGGGGACCACCGAGCTGCGGACCGAGGCCACCGCACTGCTGGGCCGCTCGCTCACCCTCACCGGCCGACTGGACGAGGCCGCCGAGGTACTGCGCCCACTGCTGACCCGGTCGTCGGCAGGCCGGGCGCAGGCCGTCGGGTCGGCAGCCCTGGTGGAGCGTTTGCGCGGCCGCACGGGCCGGGCGCACAGCCTGCTGCGGCGCCCCGGGGGCCGAGCCGAGGACGAACTCCAGCTTGCCAGACTCGATCTGATGAACGGCCGGACCGAGCGGTGCCTGCGCCGGGTCGTGGCCGCCCTCCGCACCGACGACTCCGCCGAGACGCGTTTGACGGCGCACGGTCTGACCAGTCTGGCCGCGATCGGCCAGGGCGCGGTCCCGGGCGCCCGTCGGACCCTGGACGCGGCGGAAGGGCTCGCCGACTCGCTCGACGAGCGCGGGCGGATCCGCGCGCTTGCCACCCTGCCGGAACTCGGCTGGGCGGGAGTGCTGTTGGAGCGGAGGCAACGGACCGCCGACCGCATCGAGCGGGGGATCGCGCTCGCGCAACGCCACCAGCACAACTACGTGATCCCGCAGCTGCGCGCCGTCCAGACGGCACTGTTACTGATGTCGGGCCCGCTGGAGAATGCGCTCGCCGCCGCGCAGGAGGCGTTCGACCTGGCACGGGAGCTCGGTGCGGCCGAGACGCTGGCGACCGCGGCGGCGCTGCGGCTGCGGGCGGTGCTGTGGCAGTCCGGTCCGGAGGCTGCCGGCCCGGCGCTGGAACTGCTCCGCAGCCTGCCGGAACCGTCAACGGCGGTATGGCGCGCGGTGGTTCGGCACGCCTCCGTGGAGGCGGCGGTGGCCTGCGGGCATCCGCTGACGGGGGCGGAGGCCGCCCGGCTGCTGAGCCTCGGGGACGGCCGGTGGCGTGACCCGATGCCCGCCCACGGCCACGATCTGATGGCCGTGGTGTACGCGGCCGAGGGGAACACGGCTCTGCTCGCCCGGCACGTCGAGCTGGCGGGGCGAGCGGCCCGGAGCGCCGGACTGCCCGCCGCCGGTGCCGTGGTGCCACTGGCCTCGGCCCGGCTGCTGCGGGCCCGCGGCGAGCATGACCGGGCATCCGCGCTGGCCCGCCGGGCGGCGGACCGCCTGGCGGCCTCCGGTTTCGTGGTCCGGGCGGGGCTGGCGCAGCTGCTCGCTGCCGAGATCTCCGCGGAGCACGGCGACCGGGCAGGCTACGAGAGCGCGGCTGGCGCGGCGCGGCAGCTGTTCGGCCGGGTCGGGGCGTACGCCCTGCTGGCGAGGGCGGAGCGGCCCTGGCGCTCCGGCGCACCTGCCCCGGTGGTACGGGTCGCCGCGACGGAGGCCGTGCCGGTATCGCCGCTCACCACCGGGGAGCCGTTGCTGTCGCCGCGCGAAAGCGAGGTCGCGGACCTGGTGGCTCATGGGCTGACCAACCAGGCCATCGCCCAGCGCCTGTTCGTCAGCGTCCGCACCGTCGAGTCCCATCTCACCGGCGTGTACCGGAAGTTGGGGATCAACTGTCGGGGCGCGGTGGCGCGGGCCCTGGACGCGGTCCGGCCCGATCACCGGACGGCCTCGGTCGGCGCCGGCCCCGACATCGGCGCCGGGGCCATGGCCGCGGCGGTATCCGGCTCCGGGGCGAACATCTCGCGGTAGTGCTCGGATCGGCGGACCAGTTCCTCGTGTCGGCCGGCGGCCACGATCCGGCCGCCGGCCAGCACCAGGGTCCGGCCGGCGTCGCGGACGGCGGACAGGCGGTGTGAGATCACGATGCGGGTGATCGCCAGCCGTTCCAGCGCGGCGTCGACCTGGCGCTCGGTCGCCGGATCGAGGTGGCTGGTCGCCTCGTCGAGCAGCAGCAGTCGGGGCCGGTGGATCAGCGCCCGGGCGAGTGCGAGCCGCTGCCGCTGGCCCGCGGACAGGGCGGTACCGCCCTCGCCGACCGGGGTGTCGAACACCATCGGCAGCCGGCGCACATCGTCGAGCAGCCCGGCGATCCGGCACGCCTCCTCGATCTCGGACTGCGTGGCCTCGGGCCGGCCGAGCACCAGGTTCTCCTTGATAGTGCCGTTGAACAGGCTCAACTCCTGCAGTACCGCGCCGAACTCCCGGCGGAGCCGGTCGGGGTCCAGCCCGTCCACCGGTACGCCGTCGAGTCGCACCACGCCCTCCACCGGACGGAGCAGGCCGAGCACGACCAGGCCGAGCGTGCTCTTGCCGGAGCCGGTGCGGCCGACGATGCCGAGCTTTCCGCCGGGCGGCACCTCGAAGTCGACGCCGTCCAGGACGGCTGGCCCGTCGCCGTGGTAGCGGAACGACACCCCGCGGACGGTCACCCTGAGCGGGCCGGAGCCCGGCAGGGCGGCCGTGCCGGCCGGCTCTGCGGGCGTGTCCAGGACGTCGTAGATGCGCTCGATCTGGGCCCGCAGCGTGGAGAAGGCTTGGCCGGCCACGACCAGGGTCTGGACCGGGCCGAGCACCGACAGGGCCATGCTGTTGGCGGCCAGCATCGTGCCGAGGGTCATCCGCCCGTGCAGCACCATCAGCAGACCGCTCCACAGCAGCGCGAGGGGCGCCAGCACGGTGAGGGTGGACTGCCCTGCCTGGATCCACGCGCCCAACCGTGCCCGGCCGGCCATCGCGTCCTGGTAGCGGTCGAACTTGGTGCGCCAGTGCGCCCGTACCCTCCCTTCGATGCCGTTGGCCCGTACCGGCAGCACCGCATCCAGCGCCTCCACCAGATAGCCCTGCTCCTCGGAGCGCAGGGTGAGTTCACGCTGTGCCAGCCGCTTGGCCCGCGCGTACGTCCCGGCCAGCAGCGCGCCCTGGAGCGCGGCGAGCGCGGCCACCACGGGCAGGTAGCCGGGCACCAGGACGATCAGTACGCCGACGTACACCAGCAGCGTCCCGCCGTCCAGCAGCGACGTCAGTACGTGCTGGGTGAGCACTTCACGGGTGGCGGACACGCTCTGCACCCGCAACAGCAGGTCACCGCGGGAGCGTTGCAGGAAGAAGCGGATCGGTAGCCGCCAGAGCCGGTCGATGAAGTCCTGGGAGAGCACGGCGTCCGACCGCACCCGCAGGGCCACGGTCAGCAGCTGCCGCAGCAGGGTGAGTGCGCCGTGCAACAGGACGGTACCGGCCAGCGCGGTGCCCAGCAGGTCCATCAGATCGGTCCGGTGGTCCGGGAGGACCCGGTCGACGATCACCTGGGTGGCGAACGGCATTGCCAGGCCCAGGAGTTGGATCATTCCGGCGAGCACCGCGATCAGGCCGAGCAGCCGTCTACTGCCGGGTGCGGCGACGAAGTCGCGCAGATAGCGCACGACCAGCGCGCGGTGCCAGGGCTGGGTCTGGCGGACGAACCCGGCACCGGGGGCCATCCTCAGGCGCAGGCCCCCGTACTGTTCGGCGAACTCCGCGCGGGTCAGCCGGACCCGGCCCTGGGCCGGGTCCGCGAGCCGGACGACGCCGCGGCGGGTGACCGCCTCCAGGACCACCAGATGGTGGCGGGCGAGAAAGACGACAGTGGGCTCGGGCCCCTGGTCGAGCAGCGGGTCGGCGACGCGTTCCAGCGCGGCATCGAGCTCGTGCTCCCCGGCGACCGCGGCGAGTCGGCCGAGTCCGACGCCGTCACGCCCGGGCCCCAGCCGCTCGCGGCAGTCCGCGACCGACACCTCGCGACCGTGGTGGGCCAGCACCATGGCCAGGCAGGCTGCGGCGCACTCCGTCCCGGACAGCTGCTGGCGGAACGGCACCCGCCGTAGTCGTCGGCGGACTGCTCGGATCATGCGGGGTCTCCCGGGTCGATGGGGGTGAACGACACGTCACCGGTGATCCTGCGGCCGGGCGGGGCCGGCCGCATCGTGGATTCCCGCAGCTTCGGCTGACCACCGGGTGCGCAGGAATCCTGCGGGAATCCCCGATTCCGGCCCGGATCGGCCCGACTAGCGTGCTCGACCGTCCCCACCGAACGGGGACGCACGGTTGATCCACCTACCAAGGAGTCCAGATGTCATACGAGTTGAACGTCGCCTCGGACGAGCTGCTGGCCGGCTACACCGCCTACACCCAGGCGGACGAGCTGGTGGCCGCCGGCACCGACAACGGCGGACGGGACATCATCATCATCACCGTGACCCTCACCCAGACCGGTGTCACCGTGTACACCCCGCAGACCCCGCGGACCACCGTCGTCTGCATGGCCTGACGTGTCGAAGCGCCGCACCCCACCCGGGGTGCGGCACCCTCCCGTTCACCCCTCGAAACAGTCAAGGAGCTTGTATGTCAGTTGAATTGAGCTCTGCCTCCGATGAGCTGCTGACCGGCTACACCGCCTATACCCAGGCGGACGAGCTGGTGGCAGCCGGCACCGACAACGGCGGGCGGGACATCATGATCACGCTGTGGACCAAGGGTGACACCACCTCCACCGGGATGATCACGATCACTCCCCGGACCACCGTCGTCTGCATCGCTTGACGTGTCGAAGCGCCGCACCCCGCCCGGGGTGCGGCACCCCGGCACCCCTACACCGGACTCCCAGGAGCCTGCCTGTGCCCAGTCACCCGTCCACCGACCACCCGCCGTACGAGCCCGCCCCGCTCGACGCCTACCCGGAGGTCGACAAGCTGCTGATCGACCTCGGCCTCGGCGCGTTCGACCGCGCCGGGCTGGTCGGCCACCCCGGACGCAACGAGAACTGGTCCGGTCCGACCGGGAACGGTCGCGCCGTCTTCGTCAAGAAACTGGCCGGCCGGGACATCGCACGCCGACTGCACGGCATGACCGAGTTCGACCGGATGTACCGCCAAGTCAGCGAGGGACCGAAGCCGTTCAGCTGGCGAGCCCCGGGCCTGCTTGCCGTCCAGCCGGCGGATGCGCTGGCGGTATTCGAGCTGCTGCCCGACGCGACCATGGTGAGTCACCGCGCCGAGGAGCCCGGATTTGATCCGGGGCTGGCGGCCCGACTGGGCCGGGCGGTCGGGGAGTTGCACACCGTGGACTGGAGTCCTACCGCGGTCGACGAGCCGGCCGCGCAGGAGACACCGGACCACGAGGACTTCCTCGACCGGCTGACGGTGAAGGAGTGGCAGGCCGCCAGCGCCGGGGAGTTGGAACTCTGGGCACTGCTCCAGCAGGACGGCGCCCTGGTGGCGGCGATCCGCGCGCTGCGGCCGGCAGACGCCACGGTGCCGCTGGTCCCCTGCCATCGCGATCTACGGCTGGACCAGTTCCTGCTGAGCGGCGACGAGGTGTACCTCACCGACTGGGAGGAGTTCGGCCCCGCGGAACCGGCCAAGGACCTCGGTAGCGTGGTGGGGGAGTTCATCTACCGGGCGGCCCGCCGACTCGTCCACGACCTCGACGAGGAGTTGACCGGGGACCCGTCCGCCGCGCACCGTGCCCTGCTCGAACAGGGGCGGGCGGCGCTGGCGCAAGCCCGTCCGGCTGTGCGCGGCTTCCTCGCCGCCTACCGGTCGATCCGCCCGGACGTGGACCCGGTCCGCGTGGCCGCCGTGGTCGGCTGGCACCTGATCGACCGCATTCTGGCCTCCGCCAGGCACGTGCACCAGCTCTCGCCGCTGGACCGCGCCCAGGCGGGTATCGGCCGCACCCTGCTGCTGCGGCCGGAGCGTTTCACCGCAGCCATCGGACTGGAAGGAACGGACGGATGACTCTCCCGGCAACGGTGCCGGTCCGGCTCCCGGACGAACTCACGGAACTCCTCGACACGGTGGCCGTCGACCTGGATGCGGCCGTGGCGACCGTCGGTGGCCGACGCCACCAGGTCGAGGGATCAAGGACGTTGCGCGGTGTGCTGCGCGGGGTGCTCTACCAGTCCTGGCACGCGGGAATCGAGGAGCCCGAGGACGGTACGGTACGGCGGCCACGCCCGCCCCGGGCCCACGCCGGACCCTTGGAGCGCGCGCTCATCCGGGCCGTACCGCACGAGCACACCCGGATCGCGGCCACCCTGCGGTCCGTCGCGACGGACGGTTCGGCGGTGGTGGAGACCGGCGGCGTGCGGATCCTGGTGCACCGGGACGCGCTGGTCGAGGCGGACGACTCCTCGGCGGTCGTCGCCCTGCCGGCCGTCCGCCCCTGGCTCTCGCCGGGATTCGTCCTGGCCCACGGCTCGCGCGGCGGTCTGCGGCGAGGCAGCGAGTACGTGCGGCTCTACGTGCACGTCAGGCGCGCCGATGCAGCCGAGGAGGTGTGGCGCCGCGCATTGGAGTCCCTGGAGGACAGCGCCGTCCCGTACCAGGCGAAGATCCTCGCACACGCCTCCCACTACCCGCGCCGCGACGCGATGGTGGTCTACCTCGACGCCGCGCACGCCGGAGTGGCACGGGATGTCGTCGAGGCCGTACGCTCGCTCACCGGACTGGGTGCGGCGACCTCGGCGTTCGCACAGCGGCTGGCGCCCGGGCTGGCACTCGCCAGCGAACCGGCCGACCACCGGGTCGGCTGGACCGGCCTCAGCTTCGGCCAGCACCGCGCCGCCGCCGTCACCGAAGGCTTGCTCGCCCACGCTACCGACCCCTTTGCCGGCTCGCGCGACGACCAGGTCGCCGCCGCACTCAGCGCTGCCGGCATCGACCCCACCGCGCCCTACCGCAACCTGCTCCCCACCCGGGATCCGTCCTAGCAGGACAGGACCGGACACCACCATCGGCTGACGCCGGCGAGACCTGCCTCCGCCTCACCGGCGTCAGCGCTCCGGACACCGTCGAGGTGCGCGCCGACCACCAGGGGCACATCTGGGGTCCGACGCACTTGTCGCCACGCATGGCCGCTGACCGTCCGGGTCGCTGCGTGCAGATCAAGGTCGACTACCCACTTGCTACGGATGGTGATCTTCCGAGCGGTGTGTCGTCTTGAGCGTGTCTTCGCCGATTGGTTCTGACGTTGCCCTTGCCGAGAACCTCATCCGGGCTGGTAAGGGCGGTTTCGGTGTCGGGCGCGGTTGCTCAAGTCGGCACCCTGGCGGAGCCGGCGGGCACCTCGGCATGATGATCAGTCGTGCTGCTGAGACTGGCATACCTGGGCGTGACGAACGCGCTCGCGCTGCTGCGGCTGCTGCCGATGAGCGACCGCGAGAAGGACGTGGAGATCCTGGCACTGCGCCATCAGATCACCGTGCTGGAACGACAGCTGAGCGGAGCGCGGGTACGGTTCGACGCGAGCGACCGGGCATTCCTCGCAGCCCTGCTCCACCAGCTCCCGGCACAGGCACTGCGTCGAGTGCGGTTGCTGGTGCGGCCGGACACCGTGCTGCGCTGGCACCGCGACCTGGTAGCCCGTCGTCATGCCGCCCGGTCCCATCCCAAGCGCGGAGGCCGACCGCGGACCGTACGCTCCATCCGCGCCCTGGTCCTGCGCCTGGCCGCCGAGAACCCGGCATGGGGGTACCGTCGTCTGCACGGCGAACTGCTCGTCCTCGGCGTGAAGGTGGCCCCGTCCACAGTCTGGGAGATCCTCAAGGACGCCGGCATCGACCCGGCGCCCGAGCGCACGTCCACGACCTGGGCGGACTTCCTGCGCTCCCAGGCCGACGCGCTCCTCGCGTGCGACTTCTTCGAGACCATCACCCTGTCCGGAGCCCGCATGTACGTGTTCGCGGTCATCGAGCACGCCAACCGGCGGATCCGGATCCTGGGCGCAACCGCGCACCCGACCGCCTCCTGGGTAACGCAGACAGCGAAGAACCTCGTCATGGACCTCGAGGACGCCGGCTGCCGGGCCCGCTACCTGATCCGGGATCGGGACGGGAAGTTCCCCGAGCTGTTCGACGAGGTACTCAAGGACGCGGGCATCGAGGTCGTCCTCAGCGGCGTCCAGATGCCCAGAATGAACTCCATCATGGAACGCTGGGTGCAAACCTGCCGCCGCGAGCTGCTGGACCGCACCCTGATCTGGGACCAGCGCCACCTACTCCACGCCCTGCGCGAATTCGAGCACTTCTACAACGGGCACAGACCACACCAGGGCATCGCGAACGCCCGCCCGCTCCACCCACTCCCCAACCGATCACCGATCCAGGACAGATCACCCGCCTCGACATACGCAGGCGCGACCGCCTCGGCGGCCTACTCCACGAATACCAACATGCCGCTTGACCAGGCCGGATGAGCTTTTCGGCAAGGGCAAGGTACACGGATTGGCGGCCGTGTATGGCTGCGGTGCCGGGACCGCGGACCAGGGCGGCTCCCAGGCGGCCAGCACGGAACCGGCGTTGACCGCCTGGGACGGTTGAGGCCAGCGAACGCCGGTCACGGCCGGGCCGCGGCAGTCTGCGGGCAGGGGGGTTGCCGGAGCGGCGAGCGCTCTCAGGGGCGCAGCGTCCCCCACCACAGCGCCCACGGTACGAACAGCACCGCCGTCACCATCACCGTCGCCCGCGCCGCCGTCGACTGGACGGGCCTCGCGTCGGCCGACGGGTGCTCGAATCGCCGACGCCAGGCCGTCACTGCCGTCACCGCCGCCACTCCGGTCAGCGCGACCACAGCGATGCTCAGCACCTGCGCCACCAGCCATCCGACCGGCCTTCCCGCCACGACGGGTGTCGCTGCCCCGTCGCCTGCCGTGAAGACGACGATCGGGCACAGCAGCGCTACCGTCGTCGCGACAAGGCCCAGCCCGGCCAGCCAACGCCACAGAGCGACACACCAGCGCGTACGAGGACGCGGGCGTCCGGTGATCCGTCGAAGGGCCCCGCTCACCGGGTAGGAGGCGAAGCCGAGAAGCAGCAGTACGGGAGCGAGCCAGGCGTACCAGGTGCCGGAGGTGGGCGTGCTAGCGGCTGCCTGCGCTGGTGCGGGGGCGGTACTGGACGGGGGAGGGTGCCCGGAGGCGACAGCATGGACCCAGGAGGTCATGGTGTCCATGTAGCCGGGGGCCAGCGCCCCCAGCCGCTTGCCTTGGTAGAGGGGCCCTCCGATCCGGTCGAAGCCGTCCGACGTCCGATGGCCGTTGTGCGCGGCTTCGCCGAGGAAGCGGATGACCACGTGCCCGTTGCCCGCGTCGGCCAGGGCGCGCTCAATAATCCGCGCGCTCTCGAGCGGCGGCACCTGGGTGTCGTGATCGCCCCACAGGGCAAGTACCGGAGTGCGGTGCAGGCGTTTCCACACCGGCAACGGATCGTAGTCGCCCTCGGGGAACGGAGCGGTGGAGTCGATGAGTTGGGCGGCTGGCCCCTTCACGGCATGCAGGTAGGACCCGGTGATGCCCCGGCGCTGCAGACGGTTGGTGAGGTTCCAGGTCTGGGTGCGAAGTGGGGAGTAGCCCGGCCCGCCGATGGTGATCACGAAGGCGACGTCGGAGGAGCGTGCGGCGGCCAGCGGTGCAACCCAGCCGCCCTCGCTGAATCCCCACAGGCCGACGTGGCGCGGATCCACGCCCCCCCGGCCACGTAGCAGCCGTACCCCGGCCAGGGCGTCCTCGGCCAGCAGCCCAAAGTCGCGGTCCATCGTGGAGTAGCGCACCGTCCGCTTGTCGTAGACCAGCGTCGTGATGCCCGCGAGGGCGAAGGACTCGGCCTCCTGACGGTACTCCTCACGGGGGCCGGGCCCCGACCCGCCGACGAGCACGATCCCGGGCCGTGCACCCGTCGCCTGGGGCGTGACGGGGCTCAGCACCGTCCCATGCAGCGTGAGCCCACCACCCCCGCGAAAGGAGACCTCCTCGCGCATCAGACCGTCGCTGTTCGGGCTGCGGCCGTCGGCATGGGCCGCAGGCGAGGGCAGCAACACGGCCACAGCCGTGAACACCATGGCGGCCAGCGCACATATAAGCCGCTTGGGTAAAAGCATCACCTTGTGCTCTCCTCTCGACTGATCTCGGGAAACCCGAGCAGGCGGACGAGGACGGCACGCGCATCAGGCGCGGCCTCCTCCTGCGACAGGGAGTATCGGTAGATCAGCGCGATGTACTCCTCGAAGAACTCCCTGAGCTGGGCCGGATTGAGCCGCAGCGTGGCACGGGAGAAGACTGCCGCATCCGCCCAGGGCCCAAGAGCGTCGCGCGCACCCTCGAACCGCCGGACACTCTCGACAAGTTCGGCGAAGTTCAGCCGGTGCATCTGTGTCAGCGCCTCCCGCATCTGCGGCGTCTGGCGACTGTACGGCGGGAATCGGCGGTCTCCGGGCACCGCCCGCCACCACCGCTCCCGCCCCTTCGCCAGCTCAGGCACCTCCTCGATGAACCCGTGCTTGGCCATCTGGCGCAGGTGATAACTGGTCAGGCCAGTGCTCTCGCCGAGTTCGCGGGCGAGGGCGGCGGAGTTGGCAGGACCCTTTCGCAGGCACTGCTCGATCTTCTGCCGCATGGGGTGCGCGAGAACCCTGAGGGCCTCTACGTCAGTGATCTCCTGAGGTTCAGGTGCCATGCCAGGCAGCTTAGAAGTTGCAAATATCCTTTGCAAGATGTCTTTTCAACTTCTTTCCTCGGCCTGCCCCCGGACGGGGCACCCTGGTGGCCGCCCTGAGGCCTCGGCGGCATGTGCGTAGTCCGTTTCCGTTATCGGGCCCCACCTGGAGGGTCTCCCTCGGTGTTGGAGCGGACTGTCGCACCAACCCGTACAGAGGGTGGATTGATGAGCAGTGAGTTCGAGACCGTGGAATTCGACGAGGTCACCTCGGGAGGAGGGCGTTGGCAAAACGGGACCGCTGTGGGCGACCGGGCAGTTGTGAGCGGGCGCGCGACGCGGCGCGGCCGTGACCGGTCCGCCAAGCGCCCGCGCAGGGTCGCGGTCATCACCGGAGCGGTCGCGCTCGTTGCCGTCACCGGGGGAGCGGCCGCTGTCATGACCTCCTTGGCAGGCAATGCCCCGCAGCCGCTGGCCGCTGCGGTCCTCCCGTCCGGGGAGGTTTCCCCGTCCCTTGCGCCCTCCGCCACAGCGTCCGGGGTGTCGTCCCCGAGCGCGACGTTCTCGGCCTCGCCGTTCGCCAGTGCGTCGTCCTCTCCCTCGCCGGCCGCGTTCTCTGCCAGCCCCACCATCGCGACGAAGCGCCCCAGTGTGAAGCCCACCGGCGGGGCTACCCCCAATGGGGGTTCAGGGACTCAGTCTTCGAAGTCGTCCAGCACCACCAACGGAGGTGCAGGAACTCAGCCCTCCGGCCCGTCCGGCGGTCCGCCTGCGAACGCCCCGACGGTGACCGGCAACTGGCCGGCCTCGCAGTCCGTCGCCGACGCCGACGCCATTTCCCTGCAGCTGATCAACAAGGAGCGGGCGATGGTCGGCGTACCGGCGCTGAAGCCCGCGGCGGACCTGGCCGCCTTCGCAACCCAGTGGGCGCAGCACATGCGTGAGACCGGCTTCGCGCACTCCGCCAACGCCACCGGCGCCGGGCCCATGCTCACATCCAGTCGCACCCTGACCGGCGAGTGCATCGTGATGTGGAGCGACGCGTCGATGACCGCCGAGCAGGCCGCGGTGCAATTCCAGGACATGTGGCGCAACCATCCCCCGCACTACCAGGCCCAGATCAACCGTGCGTACACCGAGATAGGAGTTGGCATGTACCACGACTCGAGCGGCTGGTGGGGGGTGCACGAGTTCGGCAACGGCTGACCCGGCCGCCCCCGGAGCTTCGACCTGGTCGTGGGAGCCGACGGCCTGCACTCGGCCGTGCGACGGCTGAGCTTCGGGCGCAAGGAGCACTTCACCCGCCATCTGGGCATGCATCTGGCGATCTTCAGCGCGGACAACTTCCTCGCCCTGGACGACTGGCAGCTGTGACTCAGGGACGGCGAGGCCAGCTACGGCATCTACCCGGTGCGCGATGAAGCCCAGCTACGTATCTCGTTCGGTTTCGTAGCCGGACCGCTTTCCGGCGGCCACCGTGACGTCGAACAGCACAAGCAATTCGTTGCCGATCGGCTGGCGATGTTGAGCTGGGAGACCCCGAGGCTGCTGAGGGCACTGCGGGAGGCACCGGACTTCTACTTCGACGCGATGACGCAGGTCTACATGGACCGTTGGTCGAACGGCAGGACCGTCCTGCTTGGCGGCACGGGCTACTGCGCCTCTCTGTCCTCGATCGCGGGCCGGTTGGCGTCCTCGGGCTCGCGCAGCTGGTTGTAGTGCCGGCGCAGGATGGCCTCCCGCTCGGCGGCGGCCTCGTCGAGTGCGGCCTGGCGAGCAACGGCGTCCTCACGAATCCGGCGCAGGTCCTGGTAGGCGGTGTGGTCGGCGAGCGGGAGCCGGGCCGGCTGCGCGGCGGGCCGGTCGTCGTGGCGGGCGGGCCGGTCGTCCTGGTCCTGGTCGTGCTGCACCACGGGGGCGGGGCCGACGCGGACGTCGATGGCCCGGACGGTACCGGGGCGCAGCTGCTCGAGGTCGGTGAGGATGCGGCGGTGGTGGAGGCGCAGCTGGGCGGCCCAGGCCGGGGAGTCGGCGACCACGCGCAGGCGGCGGGTGGTCGGGTCGTAGCCGGCGAGGTGCCAGTGGGCGGCCGCCTCGGCGCCGACGATCGCGGGCCAGCGGTCGCGCAGGCCTCCGCCAGCGGTGCCGAGGGTCCAGCCGTGGGCGGCGACCAGGGCGAGGAACACGTCGGCCAGCGGTTGGGGTTCGCGGGCGCTGCGGTCGCGCGGCGCGGTCGGGTGGGCGGTGGGCGGTGCGGGTGCGCTGGGCCGGGGCTTTGCCGTTGGCGCTGGCGGTCTCGCGGACCTAGAGCTGTGCGCGCATCTGCTGGCGGAGCTGTTGGTAGGCGGCGCTGTCGGTGAGCGGCGGTGCAGTCCAACGACTAGCTGCCCTGGTGGTCGTCGGAGCAGGCGGCCTGTCATCCCGGAATGCCGATCGCGGCGAGGGGCTGCGAGGGAGCCCTCCGAGTTGCTGTCAGTGAAGCGCCAGCTGGTCGGTACCCGCCAAAGCGAGCCTTCGGCGGGACCGATCGGCTGGGGCCTCAGTGGCCGCGGCCGAACTCGGCCTTCAGGTCGCCCATGACCTGGTTGGCAATTTCATCTGGGCGGTCGTTCTCCCGCAGGGAGTAATCCGAGGAGTAGGCGCCGCCGTCACGGCTGGAGCAGACCCAGCCCTTCGGGCCGAACTGCAGTCGGAACAGTCGGCCAGCGTGGGTGAAGTGGACTGCGTGACCGTCGACTTCACCTCGTAGCATGGCGGCCAGCCGTTGCAAGGACCCCTCTGCGGTTGGTTCCTGCCCCTTGCGCTGGACGGCGATGATCGAGGCCAGCGGACCGGCGAACACGTCCCCGCTCTTGCGCGAGGTGAACTCGAAGCCCCGGCCGTTGTTGCCGTAGAGCGTGGGCTCGTCTTCGGCGTTGGAGAATTCCTCTGCCGCCCCTGTCCCTCCCGCAGCAAGTGCACTACTGCAGCCAAGGGCCGTCGCATGCTGACCCTGCGGCCCCAGGAGCTCCACGAGGCCGTCGCCGCCGCCCGCACCGCACAGAAGGCCGACACCTGGCAGGCCAAGTGCGCCCTGCGTGCCGGCGTCGAGGGCACGATCAACCAGGCCCTCGACGTCACCGGGATGCGCCGGGCCCGCTACCGTGGCCTGCCCAAGGTCAGCCTCCAACGTGCCTTCTCCGCCACCGCGGTCAACATCATCAGGCTCGACGCCTACTGGACCGGCCAGCAGCCCCACCGCCCCAGGACCCGCATGAGCCGCCTGTCCCGGCTCGCCTACCGACTTGCCGCCTGATCAACACCATCGCGAATTGGTCAATAGAGTCGTGCGCCGCGAGGTCGGCCGGCCAGCGGTCGCCGGAGGCGGTGACGGACACCGCCTCGGTGCGGGCCCGCTCGACCTGGGCGAGAGCCATGGGCGAGGGAGCGGGAGACGATGCGGATCAGCTCGGGGGAGGTGGCGCGACGTCGAGGCCTCGTTCCCGTCTGTCACCAGGACGCGGCCCTCCGCCGACAGGCCGGGCGATGACCCCCGTCCATCGCCCGGCCCGACCGTACCCCCGTCACTCGTTGTGCAGCACCTCGGCGATCGGCAGCCGGGCCGCCGAGCGGGCCGGGACGAGTGCGCCGAGGACGGCGATCACCACGCCGGCCAGCGCGAGGCCGGTCAGCAGCGGGGCACCCCAGACGTCGATCATCCCCTCCGGGAAGTCCATGATCGGCACGTGCTCGACGATCAGCCGGTGTGCCGCGATCCCGACCGGGATGCCGATGATCCCACTGACCGCGCCCTGCCAGGCCACCGAGGTCACCGTCATCGCGACGACCTGCCTCGGCGTCATCCCGATCGACTTCAACATGCCGAGGTCGCGGCGGCGTTCGCGGATGTTGAGCAGCAGGGTGTTGAAGACGCCGAGCGCGGCGACCACCGACAGCAGGACGGTGAAGATCGTGGTGAAGGTCGTGATGGCGACGATCGACCCATCCGTGTGGGGCGTGACCACGGAGGGAGACAGGCTCGGGTCGGCGTCCGTCACGGCCTTCAGGTACGCCTTCACATCGGCGCCCACGGCGAGCTTCACGTCGTACTCGGCCACGTGCGGGTCGGGGGTGAGCAGGGCCCTGGTGGCATCGTTGGAGGAGATCGCCCGGGGGTTGCCCGCGAGCTCCTCGCCGACGATCGTGACCGTCACCTGGCGGCCCTCCAGGTCCAGGGTGAGCCGGTCCCCGAGCTTGAGCCCGTGCTGGTCGAGGAAGGCCGGCCCGGCCTCCACCTCGCCCGGCCCGGTCGCAGCGCGGCCCTTCACCACCTCGAGACGGCTGGCCGAGGCGATGTCGCCGCCGTAGAAGTTGACGAACGCCCACTGGGTATAGCCGACCAGGCCGACCCGGACCAGCCCGCGGCTGGAGACGCGCTCGGCGCCGGGGGTAGTGCGCAGCATCGCCTCGGTCTGGGCCGGGGTCAGCCGTGGCTCGGTCTTGTTGCCCGTGAAGTTGACGGTCTGCACGTCGACGTGGGTGTGGCGTTCGTCGGCGTGAGTCATGGCCTTGCCCAGGGTGCTGTTCACCCCGGTCGTCACCGTCACGGTGACCACGCCGAGGACGATCGCTGCCATGGTCAGCGCGGTGCGGGCCGGGCGGGCGAAGGGCTGGCCGAGGCCGAGGCTGACGGCGCGCGGCAGCCGGGTGCCGCTCAGCCAGCGCTGGACCTTCAGCCCGCGCCCGGTGCGCGGCGCGCTGCCGGCCGAGATGGCCTGGGCGGCGGAGAGCCGGTGGGCGCGCGAAGCCGGGACCAGGGCGGCGAGGGCGACCAGCAGCGGGACGCTGATCAGGGTGGCGGCGGGCAGCCAGCCGGCCGGCTCGATCACGGCGGTGCCGGTCATGATTCCGCTGAAGGCGGCTTGGAGGATCGGGTAGGACGCGGCCCAGCCGGCCGCCGTGCCGAGGACGGTGCCGACGACCGCGGGCACCGAGACCATGGTCAGGTAGACGGTGACCACCTGGCGCGGGGTGAAGCCGATCGACTTCAGCACGCCGATGTGCCGGTAGCCGGAGACCACCGCGCCACTCACCACGTTGCCGACGATCAGCGCGGCGACGACCAGGCCGAGCACGCCGAAGACCGTCATCAGCGGCAGATAGGCGTCGGCGCCGGCCGAGAAGGCCTGCTTGAGCACCAGGTACGACTGCGCGCTGACGAGCGCGTCCTTGGGCATCCCCTCGGTGGCCGTGCCGAGGGCGGCGGTGAGCTTCTGCTCGGTACCGACGTCGGAGAAGCGGTAGAGCATCTGACGGCCGGTGGGGTGCAGAGCGGCCGCCTGCTCGGGGGCGACCCAGCCGCCGGCGGACTGGCTCATGCTGGACGCGAAGCCGACGACGGTGAGCTTCAGCCCGGTGCTGGTGGTGAGCGGCTTGCCGATTGCGTCATTCGGCCAGCCCCTGAACGGCTGCTGGATGACCACCTCGCCGGGCCCGGTGGCCCAGCGGCCGGCCAGCAGCTCCACCCGGTCTACCGGGCCGGCCGGGTCGGCCCGGCCGACCAGGGTCAGCGGTCCCGGCAGGCGGCCGAGCCACTCGGTGGGGATCTCCACCACGGCCTGGTCGAACGGTCCAGCCGCCGCCTCGACGCCCGGCCGGTGGGCGATGGCGGCCAACTGCTCCGGCGAGGCCTTGACCGGGTCGAAGGCGGCCACGATGTGCGCGCCGTGCTGGATGCCGAAGGCATCGTCGAAGGGGGCCCGGGCGGCGCTGATCACCGCCAGGGCGAGCAGCACGGTCATGGTGGAGCAGAACACCACCAGGCCGATCACGAAGGTCTGGAGCCTGCGCCGCTTCACCGCCGCGCGCGAGGCCCGCCACACCGCACCACCATTCACGACTGCGGCTCCAGCATCCGCTCCCGCGCCACCTTGCCGTCCGCGACCTCGACCAGCCGGCTGGCGCAGCGGGTGGCCAGGTTGGGGTCGTGGGTGACGATCAGCAGGGTCTGTCCGATCTGGTTGAGGTCGATCAGCAGGTCCATCACCTGCTCGCCCGAGCGGCTGTCCAGCGCGCCGGTCGGCTCGTCCGCGAGCAGCAGCGCCGGGCGGTTCATCAGGGCGCGGGCCGCCGCGACGCGCTGGCGCTCGCCGCCGCTGAGCGTGGCCGGGTAGACGTCCTTGCGGTGGGCGACGCCGAGTTCGTCCAGCAGCTCAAGCGCCCGGCGGCGCGCCTGCTTGGCGCTGGTGCCGGTCAGCTGGGCGGCCAGGGCGACGTTGTCGAGGGCCGGGAGGTCGTCGATCAGGTTGAAGAACTGGAAGATCATGCCGATGTGGCGGCGGCGGAAGAGTGCCAGGCCGTTCTCGTTCAGCTGCCCGAGGTCCTGGCCCTGCACCCGGACGGCGCCGGAGCTGGGCCGGTCCAGTCCGGCCACCATGTTCAGCAGGGTGGACTTGCCGCAGCCCGAGGGGCCCATCACGGCGACCGCCTCGCCCGCCCGGATCCGCAGGTCGAGGCCGTCGAGCGCCTTGGCGTCGCCGAACTCCTTGTGCACCCCGGACAGCTCGACGACGAACTGCGCGTCGTCGGGCCGGGTGGTCCCGTCGTGGTCATTGCTCATGGTCGACGACGGTAGGCGCGGCGGCCCCGGCCGGGCGTCCCACCCCGGATGTAGCCGCAGGTCGCCGTAGTACCGGGGATGTACGGGGGCGGCACCCCCGGACGATGTGGATCAACACCTGAACTGGGCAGCTGGCGGGGCGTGGGGAACTGAGATTCCGAATCAAGTTGTCAAGGTGCATCGGATGCACATCGTGGTCCGTAGGGAACGCAACGTAATGACCAGCCCGCAGCGTCAGCCAATCTCCCCGCCCAGTCGTCAGATCGCTGGACTACTGTGTCGGAGCATGAATCCGGACAACTGGTTGGCGGATGCCCGCACCTCGTACGACACGGTCGCGGTCAGCTACTCAGACCAACTGCGCGAGGTTCTGGGCAGCAAGCCGTACCTCCGGGCGGCGCTGGCCCTGTTCGCTGACGCGGTCGCTGACGCTGGCGGTGGGCGAGTAGCGGACGTGGGATGCGGACCGGGCCACGTCACCGCCTACCTGCAGAGCCTGGGCGTCGACGCCTTCGGCATCGACGTCTCACCCGGGATGGTCGACGTGGCTAGGGCTGAACACCCTGGGCTCCGGTTCGAGGTGGGCTCGATGACGGCTCTCGACCTCGCCGACGAGTCGACAGCTGGTGTGCTCGCGTTCTGGTCGTTGATTCACGTCCCCGATGATGCGGTCCCGACGGTTCTCTCCGGCTTCAGGCGAGTACTGCGTCCTGGTGCACCGCTGCTGATTGGCTTTCACGTGGGTGACGGGTCGCGGCTGAAGACGGAGGGCTACGGTGGCCACCCGATGAAGGTCTACGTCCACCGGCGCCGGCCAGCCCAGGTGAGCGCCTGGCTGCGCGAGGCCGGATTCACGGTCGAGACCGAGATGCTCCTCGACCCCGAGGGCAGTGCCCCGGGAGAGATCCTCTTCGCTCGCCGTCGTTCGTAGCGGTCAGGCCTCTGCGGAATCGCTTCGGGGTGGGTTGAGTTCGAAGGTCCGGTTGTCTCGTATGAGGGCCACATCACGTTGAGGCGGCGCCTGGCGAGGGCGAGGATGGCCTGCTCGTGCCCCTTGCCCTCGCCACGTTTGCGGTCGTAGAACTTCTTGGAGACGGGGCAGCAGCGCGCTGCGACCTGGGCGGAGAGGTAGAAGACCCGCAGGAGCCGCCGGTTGTATCGGCGCGGGCGGTGCAGGTTGCCGGAGATGCGTCCCGAGTCGCGCGGTACGGGGGCAAGCCCGGCGACGCCGGCAAGGCGGTCGCAGGTGCCGAAAGCGCTCATGTCACCGCCGGTGATGGCGATGAACTCGGCGCTGAGCAACGGCCCCATGCCGGGCAGGCTGAGGATGGCCTCCGCGTGGCGGTGCTCGCGGAACCGGCTTTCGATCAGAGCGTCAATCTCAGCGATCTCTTCATCGAGGGTTATCACCTCCTTCGCCAGCCTGACCACCATGGCGGCGGACAGTTTCTCCCCGGGAACGGCAGTGTGCTGTGACTCCGCGGCCGCCATCGCGGTTGCTGCCACGGCGGCGGAATTGCGGACCTTGCGGTTCTTCAGCCAGGCAGTAAGGCGGCTCGTCCCCATCCGTCTCAAGACTGCCGGGGTCTGGTAGCCGGTCAGCAACACCAACGCCGCCTTGGAGCCGCTGTAGTCGAAGGCCCGTTCCAGGGCCGGGAAGTACTCCAGAATCTGGGCGCGCATCCGGTTGATCGCGCGGATGCGGTCGGCGGTCAGGTCGTAACGTCGCGCGGTGAGGATCTTCAGGTTCACCGAGATGTCGTCTCCGGCTGCCAGCGGCTGCAGGTCACTGCGCATGCGGGCCTGGTCCGCGATGACGTAGGCGTCCTTCGCGTCGGTCTTCCCGTCGCCCCGATAGGCCGCGGAGGCGTGGTGGATCGTACGGCCGGGGATGTAGAGCAGCTTCTGGCCGTGGTTGACCAGCAGCGTGATCAGCAGTGCGGCGCCGCCGGCGTTGAGGTCGATCGCCCAGGTCACGTCCTGGCTGATGTCCAGAACGTCCGCGATCAGTTCCAACAGCTCGGGCTCGTTGTTCGGGACCCGTCGCGAGAGCACCTTGGTCCCGTCGGTGTCGATCACTGTGCAGTGATGCTCGCCCTTGCCTGCGTCCGTACCTGCCCAGAGTTCGCGCACCAGCGCCTCCGTCGTCGATGGTCGTGTGAATGTCCCAGCAGACGACCTCGCCGACGCGTCCTTACACAGCGATGCACTTCGCTCATCCCAATTAGCGGTCGAGTCGTCGCGGGGCTCCGGACGGCCAATCTCAGTGAGCCACCACAAGGCGGACGGGACACAGCCACACCCGGAACCCCTGGGCCTCCCGATCCTACGAATGACCGGGATGGGACCCGTGCAACAAGGTAAGGACGGGCTGGGTCGCCGCGATCGAGCGAACTCGCCGTGAATGACACCCTTTACCGCCCCATGGGGGAGCATCGGCATGTCCGCGCCCGGACGTGGGCATCCCCCCCGGCGGCTTACCTACGGTCTTTGGACAGACCCGTGAATTGGGCAACAGAGTCATGATCTGGATCAAAGACCTCACCAGAACCACCGCTTGATCACGGCCAAATACGCGCCCTGGCCGCGGCCTTGCCCCTCAGTCGAGCGTGTCCAAGGCGGCCAGGATGTCAGCGGGCTCGGCGCGCAGGGTGTAGTCGGTCTGGACGAAGGCCCAGCGGATGGTGCCGGTGCGGTCGATGACGAAGGTCGCGGGCAGCGGCAGCGTGCGGGAGTGGCCGGCGTTGACGCGCTTCAGGTCGAAGCCCAACTGGTCGTAGAGGGTGCCCAGTTCGTCGGAGAGGTCGAAGGCGATGCCGAACCGCGCCGCGACCTCGGAGCCGATGTCGCTGAGCACGTCGAAGGCCAGCCGCTCCTTCTCGGCCAGAGTCAGGGACTCGTCGGGGATCTGCGGGGAGACGGCCACCAGACGGGCACCACGGGTGGTGATCGCGTCGTGCTGCTCCTGGAGGGCGCGCAGCGCGAGGTTGCAGAAGGGGCACCAGGCGCCACGGTAGAAGGTCAGCACGACCGGCCCGTCGGCCAGCAGCCCGTCCAGCGCGACGCGCTGCCCGGTGGCCGCAGGCAGCGTGAACTGCGGAGCCGGGGCGCCCACGCCGAGCGCGCGCTCCGCGAGGCCGGAGGCGGCGAGCTCGCGCCCGTTGCGGTCCATGATCTCGATGGCCTCCGCCGGGATCGACTGACTCCGGTTCTCGTGCACGCCGCGCAGCTGGTCGTGAAGGCTCACAGGGGTCGCCCTTTCTCGGGGTGGGATCTGGGTCGCTGAACTTGAACCAGTCGTTCCAGGATGATGGGCTGTCAGATCTGCCGTCAAGGACTATCTTGGAACAACCATTTCAAGTACCCGGGAGCGGTCCGCCATGCCCGACATCAAGCACTTCGACCCGGAGCTGGCGCTGGAGCGCGCCGAACGACTGTTCTGGCAGCACGGCGCGGCCGAGGCATCGATCCAGGACGTCGTCGCCGCGACCGGGCTGAACCGCTCCAGCCTCTACGCCACCTTCGGCGGCAAACAGCAGCTCTACCACGCCGCGTTGCGCCGCTACCTGCGACACCGCGCGCAGCCGGCCTTCCGTCAACTCGCCGACGACGGCCGGGGCCTGCCCGCCGTGCGGGACTTCTTCGGCGGGCTGATCGCGGTCCGATGCTCGGGCGAGCACGCGGGCTGGGGCTGCATGGTCGTCAATGCCCATCTGGGCACCGAACACCACGACCCGGAGGTTCGGGCGCTGCTCGACGACCACCACCGCCAACTCCGCGACGCGCTGGACACCGCCCTCGACGTCGCCCGCCGCGACGGCCAGTTGTCCCCGCACCTGGCCACCGGCGCCGCCGCTGAAACCCTGGCCCTGCTCGCCTACGGCGTCAACCTCCGCTCCCGCAACGGCGCCGACGCGGACAGCCTGCTGCGGACCGTCACCGACACCCTCGCCCTGTTCGGGGCCTGACGGGCGACACCACCGCGGGATCACACCTCGTCCCGCTTCTCGGCATCGTGGAGCTGCCGCCACCCGGTGCAGCCCCGCTGCCGGGCCACACGGAAGTGCCGGGCGCAGGCCGGACTCCGCTCAGGGGGTCGGCCGCTCGATCAAAGTGGAACACTGTCGAGCGCCTGATCAACAAGCTGAAGGCCTGGCGAGGTATCGCCACCCGATATGACAAGACACCCGGAAGCGACCTCGTCAGCCTCCACCTTCGCGGCGCGATGATCTGGATCAAGGACCTCGCCTGACACACGCATTGATCACAACCAAATACATGCCCTAATACTCCAGCCGGACTTCTCCATTCCCGCTGGTCAACGGCTTGGAAGTGGGGAGTGTAGCCGGGTGGGAGCGGGTGCGGGGCGGTCTTCGCCGCCCCGTCCCACCAACGGATGACCGCGCCGCATGTAGTGACAACGTCGGGCTCGTGCCTGATGGCGACGCCGCCACCGGGACCACGTCATGACGTGGTGGCGGTCCGCAGGACGGCGGCGGGGTCCAGTTGCCAGCAGACGGCGAATCTCGACCGGTGTGAGGTCCACGAGGTCGGGCGTGTCCCGTTCGGCACCCCCTTTTCACGCTCCTGGCAGGCCATCACCGCCAGGAAGGCGTGCGCGAGCATGGCAAGCGTGACGTGCCGGTACCAGCCCACGTAGCGCCGGACCTCGTACTGGTCCAGGCCGCACTCGTTCTTCGCGCTCTGGAAGCACTCCTCGATCTTCCAGCGGCACCCGGCGATGCGCACGAGGTCCGCAAGGGTGGCCTCCAGGGGAGCACAGGCGAGGTAGTAGGCGATCTCGTCGGGCTTGGCGATGCTGCGGCGGGCCAGCATCCACCGCTGCCGGACGGGTTCGTCGCCGTCGAACTCCCAGACGGCGGGCAGTCGGGCGCCGGCCTAGTGCCGCATCAGGCAACGTTCGCCCTGGTGACGACTTCGCGTAGGCGCTCGTCGGCGGCGTGCTTGTTCCGCCAGATGATGTAGCGGCGGAT
>NZ_JBHJVK010000043.1:0-59606 GCF_042264695.1 Kitasatospora sp. NPDC056138
GCTTGTTTTTTTTTTAAACACCCCCCCCCCCACACTCCACCCGGCCCCCCCCGGGGGGCGCGGGGGCAGGCCGGTCTGCTGTGTCGGACGGATGCGGGGCGCCGGCCGCCGCCCACTGCGGCGACCGCCGGCCGCGCCTCGGGCCGTCGCGCCCTGGGCCTTCGCGCTTCGGGCGGCTGTCTGCGAGGTCCCGGAGGGCCGGGCCCGGACCCCGCCGGCCCGGGCCGTGGGACGGGTCAGTTGTCCTTGGCCGCGTCCGAGTCCGCCTGGGCGGCGGCGCTGTCGGCGGCGTCCACCTTCTGCTGCATGTCCTTCAGCTGGGCGTCGTCGCTGCCGCCCGCCGCCTGCGTCGCAGGTGCCGTGGGTGTGGCCGAACTCGCGGGGTTCGGCGGCGCGGGTGCGGCGCTGGTCGGTCCGCAGGCCGTGAGCAGCGGAGCCGAGCCGAGGAGCGCCGCAGCGAGCAGGACGGCAGTCGCGGAACGGCGTACGGTCACTTGCTCGCCGCCGTGCCGTCGCCCTGCGCGCCGCACCAGGTCGCCACGGACTTCAGGTCGGCCTGCCGGGTCTGCAGGGTCGGCAGCAGGCTCTTGCGGAAGGTGAGCCGGTCGTTGAGGTACTTCTCGATCTCGGTGTGGCCGGCCGTCTTGGCGTCGGCCACCCGCTGCTGCAGGCGGGCGATCGAGCCGGGAACGGTGGCGTCACCGTTCAGCCGGGTGATCGAGTCGGCGATCCGCTTCTCGGTCTTGGGCAGGCGCTTGCAGATGGCGGCAGCACCGTCGCCCTTCGGGGCCGTCCTGGTCGCCGCCTCGGCGGGAGCGGCCGCGAACAGGGCGCCGGCCAGGGTGAGTGCGCCGAGCGCGGCGGTGGCCTTGCGGTTCGGGAACATGGCTGAATCTCCTCCAGAGCCACGGGATGCCGACCCTTGGACGAGTCGACGTGCCTGGAAGGTAGCGAGCGTTCTTGTGGATTCCCTGTGACCGGATTCCCCGTGACCGCACTCCCCGTGACCGGACTCCTCCGTGGCCCGGGGCCGCCCCGCTGTCGCGGGTGGTTCCCGGGCCGGACCGGTCGGCCGTGCTACGGGCGCTGCTGCACCTTCGGGCCGCGCTCCTGGCCGGAGAGCCAGTCGCGACGGGCGGGCAGCTGCACGGGCGGGGCGTCGGCGGCCGACAGCGGCAGGCGCACCTCGAACCTGCAGCCCACTCCGTCGGGAGGCGTCCCGACCGTCACCGAGCCCCGGTGCAGCGCCGCCTGCTGGGCGACGAGGGTCAGGCCGAGCCCCGAACCCGGACTGCCCGACCTGCGGTGGAAGCGGGCGAAGACCTTCTCCCGCTCGCCCGGCGAGATCCCCGGGCCGCCGTCGTCGACGGTGAGCACCGCGAATCCGCCCTCGGCCCGCAGCCGCACCGTGATCCGCGCTGTTGCTTCGGCCCCACCTGTCCCCGCACCCGCACCCGCACCCGCACTGTCGGTCGGACCTGTGGTATCGGCCGTCCCGGCTGGTGGTCCGGCCGAACGGCCGTGCACCACGGCGTTGTTGAGCAGGTTCGCCAGTAGGATCCGCAGGCCCGCCTCCCAGCCGAAGAACCGGAGCTCGGCGGGCAGCTCGGTGGTCAGGACGGCCTCGGGGCTCCGCCGTGCCGTCTCGCCCGCCACCGCGTCCGTCAACTCGGCCAGATCCAGCGGGCCGAAGGCCGTCAGTTCGACCAGGTCGCCCTGCGCCAGCGCGCGCAGTGCGGTCAGCAGGTCCAGCAACCGGGCGTGCTCGCTCCGCAGGTCCGCAGTCACCTCCGCCCGGTCCTCGGCGGGCAGGTCGGGATGCGCGGCCAGTACGTCCAGGTTGGTGCGCATGCTCATCAGCGGAGTGCGCAACTCGTGCGAGGCCGCGGAGGAGAACGACCGTGCGGTGTCCAGCGCCTGCGCGGTGCGCCCGGCCTGCTCCTCGTAGCGGGCGAGCAACCCGGCGATCGAGGACGCGAGTTCGTCCACCTCGGCGACGCGGGTCGGTTCGGTGGCGAAGCCGGCCGCACCGGCTCCCGGGTCCAGTTCGTGCGCGCGGCGGCTGAGCCGGCGCAGTGAGGCGGTGGCCCGGTCGGCCAGGGCGTAGGCCAGCAGTCCCGAGACCGGCGCGGTGACCAGGGCCACCAGCAGCACCCGTCGGCGCACCGCGGCGAGCTCCGGATCGGTGGCCGAGGCCGGGGTCAGCAGCCAGAGCGTTCCGGGTGCCTGACCGTCCAGCGGTACGGCCAGAACCCGCCAGGCGTGGCCCTTGTCCCGCAGGGTGGCCGGGCCACTCGGGGTCACCGCGGGCAGCCGCGCCGGATCGGCGGGCTGCGGACCGCCGGTCAGGACCACCGTGCCGTCCGCCGCCACCACCCGGATCCCCGCGTCGAGGGAGTCGGCGAGCACCTTGCGGTGCTGGCTCTGCTCGACCCGGGGACGTCCGCCCTGGTCGGCGGTCAGCAGCGCCCGGACGTCGGGTCGGACGAGCGAGGCCCGGTCCTGGAGCCGGGTGTCCTGCTGATGCCTGAGGTCACGACCGACCAGTCCCAGCACCAGCAGCCCGGCGGCCAGCACCAGCAGCGGCACCAGGACGGTCACCGAGAGCGCGATCCGGGTCGAGAGTCTCATCGGCCGCGCGCCTCTCCGGTTCTGCCCCGCAGTGGCGGGACCGGACGGCCGGGCGGCTCATGGGCGGCCTGGGCGCCGGGCGACTGCTGGGCAGCCCGGGTGCCGGGCGGGCGCAGCACGAAACCGACGCCGCGGACGGTGTGGATCAGCCGGGGGCGTCCGCCCTCCTCCAGCTTGCGCCGGAGATAGCTGATGAAGGTGTCGACGGCATCGGTCCGCACCTCGAAGTCGTAGCCCCAGACCCGGTCGAGCAGCTGGTCCCTGGTGAGCACCAGTCCGGCGTTTCTGACCAGCTGCACCAGCAGTTCGAACTCCCTTCGGGTGAGCTGGAGTTCCAGGCCGTCGAGGTGAGCCTGGCGGGTGGCGGGATCGATCTCCAGCGGGCCGGCGCACAGGACCTCGGAGGGCGGCGGGTCGTCGGCCCCGGCTGCGGGTGGAGGTGTCCGGCGGCGGAGCAGCGCCCCGATCCGCAGTACGAGTTCCTCCAGGGCGAACGGCTTGACCAGGTAGTCGTCGGCCCCGGCCTGGAGCCCGGCGACCCGGTCCGCGACCTCGTCCAGTGCCGAGAGCATCAGCACGGGAGTGTCGTCGCCCTTCGCCCGCAGGGTGCGGCACACCTCGATGCCGCTCAGGCCCGGCATCGAGACGTCGAGCACCACGACGTCCGGCGCGGCTCCGGTCGTGGACCCGGCTGCGGACCCGCTCGCGGGCCCGGCGTCGCTCCTGCTGCCGGTCCCGGTGAGCAGCCGCAGTGCGCTGGGACCGTCCTCGGCGAGCAGCACGGTGAAACCGCCCAGCCGCAGTCCGCGCTCCAGCGAGCGACGGATGGCGGCGTCGTCGTCCGCTACCAGTACGCGTCCCGTGGTCATGGCCCTGCTTCCTCCGTCCTCGTGCCCTCGCCTCCGGCTGCTCCCGTGACGGCTGCTCCTCCGAGGGGCTGCCCCTCGGGTGCTGGAGAGCCGCGGTGCCGGGTTCGCCGCTCGGGGGCCCGTCGCCCGGGGCTCGGGGTGCCGGGACCGCCCGACCCTCTCATGGCTTCATGAAGCACCCGGATCCGGGCCCGGGGTCCGGGTCCATCGGCTCCGGCAGTGCCTGGGGGCTGCGGCGGTGCTCGGGAGTGCGGCCACCTCGGCGGCGGGCTGGAACCGACCAGGCCGTGGTGCGCGTCCTCGGTGGCAGTACGGCTGCGCTCGGCAGCGCGGCGAAGGGTTGGAGAGACGTATGGGATTCATCAGCTGGATCATCCTCGGCCTGCTGGCCGGGGCAATCGCGAAAATCCTGCTGCCCGGACGTGACCCGGGCGGCCTCATCGGCACCACCCTCATCGGCATCGCCGGTTCCTTCGTGGGGGGCTGGCTCTCGGCGACCTTCCTGCACCGGTCGGTGGCCAAGCACTTCTACGACCCCGCCACCTGGGGCGCGGCAATCGCCGGTTCGCTGGTGCTCCTGATCGCCTACCGGCTGATCTTCGGCAACTCCCGCGACTGACCGGGACTGATCGTGACTGATCGCGTCTGACAAGGCCGGTGGGTCTGCCGCGACGCGGACGCACCGCCCCGCGCCTGCCGTTCAGCTGCGGACTCTCGCCTCGGCGACCCAGCCGGGCAGCTCCTCCTGTGCGGCGGTCCAGCTCGACGGCACCTCGGCGCAGCCGGTGCGGGCGGCGACCACCCCCGCCGCGATGGCGCAGGTGGTGTCCATGTCGCCCCAGCCGCCGAGGGTGTCCCAGATCGCCTCCGGCAGCGAGTCCAACTGCCCTGCCGCGCACCAGAGGGCGAACGGCACGGTGTCCGGCGCGGAGATCTGCAGCCCGGACCCGAGCACGGCAGCCGCGTGCCGGACGGACGTGCCCTCCGGGAAGCGGGCCGCCACCCGAAGGCCCGACCGCACATCGGAGTCCGGCAGCGACTCGGCGATCCGGGTGAGCAACTCCACCCGGCCGGGAGCGGATTGACCCCGGCTGCGGGCTGCGAACGCCGCCGCGAGCGCGACCGCCACCGCCCCGGCGACCGCTTCGGGGTTGAAGTGCGTGGTGAGCGCTGAGAGTTCGGCCTGCTCGGCGACCCGGTCGAGGTCGTCGGCGAACCAGGCACCGAGCGGTGCGACCCGCATCGCCGCCCCGTTCCCGTACGAGCCCTGGCCGTTGAACATCGCCGAGGTGACGGCCTGCCAGTCGTCGCCCTCCTGGATCGCCCGCAGCACCTGGTGCATGGACGGGCCGTACTTGCGCGCGGGGTCGGCGGTGTAGGCGTCGGCGAACGCCTGCGCCAGCTCCGCCTGCCTGATCTCGCCGTGCCGGAGCAGATGTCGGAACAGGACCAGCGCCATTGCGGTGTCGTCCGTCCAGTGCCACGGCGCCCGGCGTGGAATACGGGCGGCGAGTCGGGCGTCGGCCTCGCTGTTGTCGACGCTGAACCAGCGGTCGCCGAAGGCGTCGCCGAGGGCGAGGCCCCGCAGACTGTCGAGCGCCGACTGGGGAGTGTGCACGTCATCCTCCATCTGGGAGCAGCATCCGAGAGCTGCTGGAGCAAGACATCGTGCCCGCTCGGCGCGACTGCGGGCGAACGCATTTCCGTTCCCAGCTCCCCAAGCCCCGTCGCCCGTCGCCCATTCTCTGCTCTGTGTCCTGGACGGGGTGGTTCCGGGCTCGGCCCGTCCGCTCCGGCAGTGGTGGGCGGCTTCGGCGCGGCCGGTGCTGCCTCGTGCCGTGCGGTGGTCGGGTGCCGTGCGGCGGTCGGGTGTCAGCGGGAGCGGAGGCCGGCGAGGAGGAGGTTCCAGAGGGCCTCGAAGTCGGCCTCGGACTTCGGGTCGGTCCACTCGGCGGCGTGGGCCGGGTCGTGGAAGTGCGCGGTGGCCTGGAAGACGGCGCGTGCGGCGGTTGCGACGTGGGTCGGGTGGAACTCGCCCTGGTGGATGCCGTCCTGGATGATCGTGGCGATCTGGGCGGTCAGGGTCTCGATGTGCGCCTCGACGGTGGTCGAGAGCTCGTTGACCAGCGTCATGTAGGTGGCGAACAGCTCGGGGTCGTCCAGTGCCTTCTTGCGCTTGGCGGCGAAGAGCGTCGCCAGCCAGCAGTGCAGGCGCTCGACGGCCGGGCCGCGCTCCACGGTGATCGCGGCGAGGGCGTGGTGCGCCTGGTCGAGCCACCGCTGGGTGACGGCCTCGCGGAGTGCGGCCTTGCTGGGGAAGTGGCGGTAGACACTGCCGTGGCTGACGCCGAGCGAGCGGGCGATGTCCACCACGGTGGCCTTGGCCGGTCCGAACCTCCGCAGGACGTCCTCCGCCGCGCTCAGGATCTGCTCGGGGGTGAGTGTGCTGTCCGTGGTCACGGCGGGGTACGTCCTTTGGTGCGGTAACGGGCCGGCGGTCGGGTCGGTACTGGCTCCTCGCGGCGTGGTCCGACCGGTGTCAGTGCTCGCTGTCGAGGAGGGCCATCTGTGCGGCAGCGTACCTGTCGCCCGCGGCGGCGCCCGCCGGGACCGCTGCCTCGATGGCCGCGAGGTCGGCCGGGGTGAGGGCGACGTCCAGGGCGCCGAGCGCCTCGGCCAGGCGGTCGCGGCGGCGGGCACCGACCAGCGGCACGATGTCCGAGCCGCGCGAGGCGACCCAGGCGATGGCGACCTGCGCGACGCTGGCGCCCTTGGCCTCGGCGATCGCACGCAGGGCCTCGACCAGCCGGAGGTTGTGGGTGAGGTTCTCGCCCTGGAAGCGCGGGCTGTGGCCGCGGAAGTCGGTCGCGTTCATCTCGCGGTTGCTGGTCCAGTGACCGCTGAGCAGGCCGCGGGAGAGCACGCCGTACGCGGTGATGCCGATGTTCAGGGCGCGCGCGGTGGGCAGCACCTCGGCCTCCAGGCCGCGGGAGATCAGCGAGTACTCGATCTGCAGGTCGCTGATCGGGTGGACCGCGGCGGCCCGGCGCAGGGTCTCCGCACCCACCTCGGACAGGCCGATGTGGCGGACGTAGCCGGCCTTGACCAGCTCGGCGATGGTGCCGACGGTCTCCTCGATCGGGACCTTCGGGTCCAGCCGGGCCGGGCGGTAGACGTCGATGTGGTCGGTGCCCAGGCGGCGCAGCGTGTACGCGAGCGCGGTCTTGGTGGCGGCGGGGCTGGCGTCGTAGCCGACCCAGCTGCCGTCCGGCCCGCGCTGGGCGCCGAACTTGACGCTGATCTCGACGCTCTCACGGTTGCGGCCGCGCAGCGCCTCGCGGATCAGCAGCTCGTTGTGGCCCATGCCGTAGAAGTCGCCGGTGTCGAGCAGGGTGACCCCAGCGTCCATGGCGGCATGGATGGTGGCGACGCTCTCGGCTTCGTCGGCCGGGCCGTAGAGGTCTGACATGCCCATGAGGCCAAGGCCGAGGGCGGAGGTGGTGAAGGCGCTGGCGCCGAGCGTGGCGCGGGCGGGGGCGGTGGTCACGGTGGGTGCTCCCTGGTGGCGGACGGTTTCCGGGTCGTGCTGGGCGGGGCGCCCTGGCGATATCGACTATGGCATGTCGGATGACAGATTTCAATATCTGTCATCCGACATCTGACATCTGTCCTTCGGTGTCTGCCATCCGCCGTCCGGCATCGGTCATCGGTCATCGGTCATCTGCTCTCCGCTGTCCGTGACGCGTCAGCCGTCAGCCGTCAGCCGTCAGCCGTCAGCCGTCAGCCGTCAGCCGTCGTCCGTCAGCTGTCGCCCGCCGTCGGTCGGCCTTCGGTTGTTGTGGCCGGTGACCGTGCTTCCTGTGCTTCCTGTGGTCCCGGTGGGCCCTGGTCGCGCCCGGCTCGAAGTCCCGAAGTTGCGTGAAGCGGTGTGCGCCGGTCGTCCTTCCCCCGGTCGCCAATCTGGTACCGAACGCTGAGCGTTCATCACCCATCGGGCGTGGATCGGCCGGGTGTTGCGGCTTCGCGATGCAGTGAGGTCGCTGGAGGTCCATCGTGGAAGTGGGCGCGATCCCGCGACCGCGCTCGCGCGTTGCCCCAGGCCCGAGCTCCGTGCCCGACCGGGAATCGTCCCGCCGGGCCGCCGCCCCCGCCCGCCGGTCGACGCGACGTAGTACTTGGGCCACCTCGCAAGGGAATGAACCAATCTTCTAGGCTCACTTCTCGGCTTCCCCTGCACCGGTGCCCCAAGCGCGCCGATGGATCAGGAGGCTGCCGTCCACGGGGCCCCGCGTCCAGCCGGGGCCGCCGGACCGAGCGAGGAGGACCCAGTGTTGCCCAGCCCGAGGTCGCACCAACTGGCGTTGCCGGACCGAGTCTGCGGCTGCCGGTGCAGGTATACCAGCGGTGGCCGGGGAGGCGTCCGATGAGTCCCGGTACCGGCCCGAGTCCGAGTCCGAGTCCGAGTCCCGGCCCCGGCTCGGTTTCCGGTGCTGCTCCCGGTCCCGGTCCCGGTTCCGTGCCCAGTCCCGGTCAGGGTGCCAGCGCCAGCGCCGGTGCCAGTGCCGGCGTCGGTGCCGCGCTGGGTCGCGGTACCGGTCCGCACTCCGGCTCCGGGGTCAGTTCCGGGCCCCGGTCCGCGAGTTCCCGTCCTGGCGGCCCGCAGACCGTGAGTGCTTACGCCGCAGCGACTGCAAGGACGGTTGGTGTCCGCACTGTCCACGCCGACGGTGTCGGTGCCGTCGGGGCGCACGTCGCCGGCCGGCAGTCCACGAGTCCGAGCAGGATTGTGTCCCGTACTGCGACGAAGGCGTCATCGGCCTCGGCGGTAACGGCGTCGGCGTCGTCGTCCGCCAGGGCGGCGGCCGCACGGCCGTCGGCGGCCGAGGCCGCGCCTGGGGCCGGAGTCGGGGCCGGAGCCGGGACCGGGGCGGGGTTCGACGGTGCGGCCGAGGGCGGGGAGGCCGTCGGCGCGGCCGCGCTGCCGGGGCTGCCGCAGGCACTGAGCGGCCGCGCCCGCACCCGAGCCGGTGCGGTCCGTCGCCGCTGTGCCGACCTGGCCCGGATGGAGTCGCCGTCCGGGGACGCGCCCCGGCTGGACGCGCTGGCCGAGGAGTTGGCTGCCGGGTTCCGCGCCACCGGCGCCGAGGTGCGCCGCGAGCCGGGGCCTGCGGGGGACCACCTGCTGCTCACCTGGCCGGGCCGGGACGAGACCCTCCCGCACCTCCTGATGGTGGGCCACCACGACACGGTCTGGCCGGTCGGGACGCTCCAGGACTGGCCGGTCCAGGAGCAGGACGGGCTGCTCAGCGGCCCCGGCGTGCTGGACATGAAGGCCGGTCTGGCGCTGGTGGAAGGCGCGTTCGCACTGCTTGCCGACCTCGGTGAACGGCCGCATCGGCCGGTCCGGCTGGTGGTGGTCGCGGACGAGGAGATCGGCAGTCCGGACGGCCGACGGCTGGTGGAGCGCCAACTGCCGGGTGCGGCGGCCGTCCTGGGTCTCGAACCACCGCACCCGGACGGTCGGCTCAAGACCGCGCGGCGCGGCAGCACCAGAGTCCGGCTGACCGTCACCGGCCGTGAGGCGCACGCGGGCAACCACGCGGCCCAGGGCGTGTCGGCCGTGGACGAACTGGTCGACCAGCTGGTCGCCGTGCGCAGTCTGGCCAGGTCGCCCGGCACCGAACTGAACGCCGGCCGGATCACCGGCGGCACCAGGGCCAACGTGGTGGCCGGGCGCGCCGAGGCCGAACTCGGCCTGCGCTTCGCCACTGCCGAGGCCCAGCGGAACACCCTCGACAACCTCGCACACCTGACCGCTCTGCGGCCCGGCGCCCGGGTCCGGACGGAGGTCCTGTCCAGCCGGCCGGCCTGGCCGGAGCGTTCGGGCAACCCACTGCTGCGGCACGTCCGGTCGCTGGCGGCCGTCCTCGGTCAGAAGCTGGACGGCGCGCCGGCGGGCGGTGCGGGTGACACCAACCTGGCGGGCGCGCGTGGTCTGCCCACCCTGGACGGTCTGGGTGCGGTCGGGGTCGGCCCGCACGCGCGTGAGGAGCACATCCAGCTGGACCAACTCGCCCCGCGCATCGCCCTCCTGGCTGCGCTGCTCGCCGTCCCGCTGCCCCGACTGCGCGAGCGTCCATAGGGCGGGAGGCCGCCCGTGCGCGTCCGGCGGACCTGCCGCGGACGGCAGCCACGCATGGTCCGGAGGCCCGTCCCCTGCCTGAGTGCAGGGGTGCGGGGGAGAGCTGTGCCTGGCTGATCGCGTCCCCGGGGCCCGCCGGACGGAGCTGCGGGCCGTGCCCGGAGCCGGGGGCGGGCCGGGTGGCCAGGCGGGAGCAGTCGCGGAACGGTGAGACCGGCGCGCGGAGGCGCCCCCCTGGTAGCCGCCGCTGGTCCCGTCGGTCCCGTCGGTCCCGCTGGTCCCGTACCGGACCGCCGGCCGGGCGCCGCCAGGAGCTGCCGGTGACGGTCGGAGCCGCCGGGCCCCGGGGTGGCGAGCCTCGGGTGCATGGGTGCATGGGTGCATGGGTGCCGGGCGCCGGGCGTCGAGAGCCGGAGATCGCGATCCCTTGTCATTCCGCGCCTCGCCGCACACAATGGTACCGACCGAACGGTCAGTCGGGAGGTGGGTGCAGTGTCGGCACCGCAGATGGTCGATCATCCCCTGGAGGGGCACTTCGAGACGGTGGTGGCCGCCGAACAGCGGATCGAGCCACGGGACTGGATGCCGGACGCCTACCGGGCGACCCTCGTCCGGCAGATCGCGCAACACGCGCACTCCGAGATCATCGGGATGCAGCCGGAGGGCAACTGGCTGACGAGGGCGCCGTCGCTGCGTCGCAAGGCGATCCTGCTGGCCAAGGCGCAGGACGAGGCGGGCCACGGGCTGTACCTCTACGCCGCCGCCGAGACCCTGGGGGTGGACCGGGCGGAGCTCACCGAGAAGCTGATCTCCGGCCGCCAGAAGTACTCGTCGATCTTCAACTACCCCACGCTCACGTTCGCCGACGTCGGCGTGATCGGCTGGCTGGTGGACGGTGCGGCGATCTGCAACCAGGTGCCGCTCTGCCGCTGCAGCTACGGCCCCTACGCCCGCGCGATGGTGCGGATCTGCAAGGAGGAGTCCTTCCACCAGCGGCAGGGCTACGAGCTGCTGATGACCCTGATGCGGGGCACCGACGCCCAGCGCCGCATGGTGCAGGACGCGGTGGACCGGTGGTGGTGGCCGTCGCTGATGATGTTCGGCCCGCCGGACGGCGACTCGCCGAACACCGCCCAGTCGATGGCCTGGCGGATCAAGCGGCACACCAACGACGAGCTGCGGCAGCGATTTGTCGACATGACCGTTCCGCAGGCCCAGCACCTGGGCGTCACCCTCCCCGATCCCGCCCTGAGCTGGAACGAGGATCGCGGCAGCTGGGACTTCGGCGAGCCCGACTGGTCGGAGCTCAAGCAGGTGATCAAGGGGCAGGGCCCGTGCAACGCCCAGCGCGTCGAGCGCCGCCGGGCCGCCCACGAGGACGGGGCCTGGGTGCGCGAGGCAGCCGTCGCCTACGCAGCCAAGCGCAGCGCCGAGGGCGACCGGCCCGTCGGCGCCGGCGCGGCCGACCGGCACGAGGGCAAGGGCGGACCCGTGGGCAACGACGAGCCCGAGGACAAGGGGACAGGACGATGACCGGGACCAAGGCCGACTGGCCGCTGTACGAGGTGTTCGTGCGCCCCAGGCGCGGCCTCAACCACGTGCACGTCGGCTCGCTGCACGCCTCCGACGACCGGATGGCGCTGCTCGCCGCCCGCGACCTCTACACCCGCCGCAACGAAGGCGTCAGCCTCTGGGTGGTCCGCTCGGACGCCATCACCGCCTCCGCTCCGGACGAGCAGGACCCGTTCTTCGCCCCCAGCGGGGACAAGGTCTACCGCCACCCGACCTTCTACGACATCCCCGAGGATGTCCCGCACATCTGACGGGGAGCACACGTCATGACCGATGCGACCACTGACGCGACCACTGCCGGGACCGCCGCTGCGGCCGCCGATCCGAGAACGGACGACGACCACGTCTACCTGACCCTCTCGGAGGCGTCCGCCGGGCCGGAGGGCGAGGCCCGCTGGGCGTACGGGACGGGGTTCGCCGACCCGCTGCTCGGCGTGGACACCGACCTGCCGCCGGGTGTCGACGGATCCGACCTCGGCGCCTACTGCCTGATGCTCGGCGACGACGCCCTGGTCCTGGCCCAGCGACTGATCGAGTGGTGCACCCGTGCGCCCGAGCTGGAGGAGGAGGTGGCGCTCGCCAATCTCGGCCTCGACCTGCTCGGCCAGGCCCGCCAACTGCTCACCCGCGCAGGCCAGGCGGACGGCACCGGGCGCAGCGAGGACGAGTACGCGTACTGGCGCGAGGAGCACGACTTCCGCAACGTCCGCCTGGTCGAGACCCCGAACGGCGACTTCGCGCACTGCGTCGCCCGGCTGCTGTTCTTCTCGACCGCCCGCCTCGCGCTGTACCGGCGGCTGGTCGGCTTCGCCGACCCGGTGCTGGCGGCGGTCGCCGCGCGCGGCAGCAAGGAATTGGCGTACCACCGCGAGTACGCCACCGCCTGGACGCTCCGGCTCGGCGACGGCACCGACTACTCGGCGCAGCGGATGCAGGCGGCGCTGGAGGGCCTCTGGCCGCTGCTGGACGAGCTGTTCACCGGGCATCCCGTGGAGCTCCGGCTCGGCGTGGACCCGGCGGAACTGCGCGAACCCGTCCTGCGGGAGCTCGGCGAGGTGATCGCCGAGGCGGGGCTGACCGTGCCGCAGGCCGCGCCGCTCGCGTACGTCGGCGGGCGGGCCGGCCGCGACGGAGTGCACACCGAGGCGCTGGGCCCGCTGCTCGCCGAACTGCAGGTGGTGGCCCGTGCGCACCCGGGGGCGACCTGGTGATGGCCGTGACAGCGCACAGCGCCGACAGGCGTGCGGACAGCAACAGCAGGTGTGCGGACAACGCGGACGGCGCTGACAGGGCGTCCACGAGCCCATCGCCCGCACACGGGTACCCGGTGCACGGGCATCCGGCACAGGGGCAGCCGGCACCCGTAGGCACCGTGTCCGCAGGAACCGCGTCCGCAGCCGTTCCGTCCGCCGACGGCGTGCGCTCGGGTGGGGCGTGGGAGATCGCGGCGGCGGTGCCGGATCCGGAACTGCCGATGCTCACGCTGGCCGACCTCGGGGTCCTGGCCGGGGTCGAGCAGGACGGTGGCACCGTCACGGCCTGGCTCACGCCGACCTACTCGGGCTGTCCGGCGGTCGCCGAGATGGCGGCCGACGTCGACGCCCGGCTGCGCGCGGCCGGCTACTCCGAGGTGCGGGTGCGGCTGCGCCTCGACCCGCCGTGGTCCACCGACCTGATCACCGAGGCCGGCCGTCGCAAGCTGGCCGAGGCGGGTATCGCCCCGCCGCAGCAAGGGACCGCAGGGCCGGGGGTGTTGCAGCTCGGGCCGACCCGGCGGGTCGTCCGCTGCCCGCAGTGCGGTTCCGCCGACACCGAGGAGCTGTCCCGTTTCGGCTCCACCGCCTGCAAGGCGCTCTGGCGCTGCCGCAGTTGCCGCGAGCCCTTTGACCGGATCAAGGAGATCTGAATGTCCGTCCGTCGACCGGCCTTTCACGAGCTGTCCATTGGGACGGTGGAACCGCTCTGCGAGGACGCGGTCGCGGTCACCTTCGAGGTGCCGCCGGAGCTGGCCGCAGAGTTCACCTTCCGCCCCGGCCAGACGCTGACCCTCCGCCGGATGGTGGACGGCGCGGACGAGCGCCGCTCGTACTCGATCTGTTCGCCGGTCGGCGGTCCGCTGCGGATCGCCGTCCGGGAGGTGCCCGGCGGGCTGTTCTCGCGCTGGCTGGTCCGCGAGGCGGCGGCGGGCGACCGGGTCGAGGTGCTGCCGCCGTCGGGCCTGTTCAGCCCCGAACTGGGCGTCGCCGCCCGGCACGTGCTGCTCGCCGCCGGTTCGGGAATCACGCCGATGGTGTCCATCGCGGGTTCGGTCCTGGCCGCCGACGAGGGCTCGGAGGTCACCCTGCTCTACGGGAACCGGCGCAGTGACACGGTGATGTTCGCCGACGAGCTGGCCGACCTGAAGGACCGCCACCTCGGACGCTTCCAGCTGCTGCACGTGCTCTCCCGGGAGACCCGCGACGCCGAACTGCTCAGCGGCCGGCTCGACCCGGAGCGGGTCAGGGCCCTGGTCGAGGCCCTGGTGGACGTCGAGCAGACCGATCACTGGTGGCTCTGCGGCCCGTACGGCATGGTCGAGGGAGCGAAGGAACTGCTCGCCGGACTGGGCGTGCCCGCCGAGCGGGTGCACCAGGAGCTGTTCCACGCGGAGGACGAACCGCTTGCCGAGCGCTCCGAGGAGGCCGGCGCGGCGGACGGTGCGTCGAGCGAGGTGACGGTGGTCCTCGACGGCCGCTCGGGCACCCTCGTCCTCCCGCGCGACCGCTCGATCCTGGACGGGGCCCAGCGGGCCAGGCCCGACCTGCCCTTCGCCTGCAAGGGCGGTGTCTGCGGCACCTGCCGGGCACTGGTCACCGAGGGCGAGGTCACCATGCGCCGCAACTTCGCCCTGGAGGAGAAGGAGGTGGCCGCCGGCTACGTCCTGACCTGCCAGGCTCGCCCGGTCTCCGACCGCGTCACGGTCGACTACGACCGCTGAACGCCGGGGCTGCCGTGCTCACCGGGCCCGGTCCGACGGCCGCAGGGGTGACTGCCGGAAGCCGGCGGACCGTCTCCCGCCGCCGGTCGGGGCAGTGGCTGGTCAGTGCCGCCGCTGGTCAGGGCCGTGGCTGACCGCGTGCCGGGCCGGCCGGCCCGGTGATCATCACGGGTGTGCGGGAACCCGGGCCCCGGACGGTTCGCCGAGCAGCTCCACGATCGCGTTGACAGCGGCCCGGCCGGCCCGGTTGGCGCCGACGGTGCTGGCGGAGGGGCCGTAGCCGACCAGGTGGATGCGGGGGTCTGCCACGGCCCGGGTGCCGTCCAGCTGGATGCCGCCGCCGGGGTTGCGCAGGCCGAGCGGGGCGAGGTGGGCGATCTCGGGGCGGAAGCCGGTGGCCCAGATGATCGTGTCCGCCGCGTGTTCGCGCTCCCCCCAGGCAACGCCGTGTTCGGTGAGCCGGTCGAACATCGGGTGGCGGTCCAGTGCGCCGAGCGCCTCGGCCCGCCGGTAGGCGACCGACGGACCGAGGCCGGTGACGCTCACCACGCTGGCGACGGGCAGGCCCTGCCGGACCCGTTCCTCCACCTTGGCCACCACGGCGCGCCCGACCTCGGGGGTGAAGGGGCCGTCGTGGTAGACGGGCGGGGTCCTGGTCACCCAGAGCGTCTCGGCGACCTCGGCCACCTCGGAGAGCACCTGGATCGCCGAGGCGCCGCCGCCGACCACCACCACGCGCTGCCCGGCGAAGTCCTCCGGTCCCCGGTAGTCCACGTAGTGCAGCTGCCGGCCGGCGAAGTGCCCGGGGTAGCGGGGGAGGAACGGGCGGGTCCAGGTCCCGGTCGCGTTGATCAGCGCCCGGGCCGACCAGCGGCCGGCATCCGTCTCGATCAGCAGCCGCCCTTCCCCGGCCTCCGACCGGGGGAGGGGGCGCACGGCCTGGACCCGGACGGGGCGTACCACCGGGAGCGCGTGCCTGGCCTCGTACGCTGCGAAGTACCCCGGCACCACCTCGCGCGCCGGGGCGGTCGGGTCGGGCGCGGGCAGCTCGAAGTCCGGCAGGTCGTGGAAACCGTGCACGGTGGCCATCCGCAGCGAGGGCGAGCGGTGCGCCCAGGCTCCGCCGGGTGCGCTGTCCGCATCCAGCACAACAAAGCCCTCGTACGGCTCGAAGCCGCGTCGCCGCAGGTGATAGGCGGCGGACAGACCCGCCTGACCTGCGCCGATCACCACGACATCGACGGCGGTGGCCTCACCGGAACTTGTTGCACGGTAAACAGTCACGCCGGTGAAACATCGGGTCGGCCGGAATCGTTCCCACCGGAGGAAGCAGGGACCTTCCCACCGGAGGAAGCAGGAAGGAGGGGGTGCCCCCGCGCGGGAGCACCCCCTCCTGGACGGTGGTTCAGGAAGCCGGGGTGATCACCACGGCCGTGCCGTAGGCGCAGATCTCGGTCCCGAGGTCGGCTGCCTCGGTGACGTCGAAGCGCATCGCCAGCACCGCGTTCCCGCCGCGTGCCTTGGTCTGCTCGATCAGTCGCTCCATCGCCTGGTTGCGGCTGTCCACCAGAGTCTTCGTCAGACCCTTCAGCTCGCCGCCCATCAGGGACTTCAGCGAGGCGCCGATCTGGGTACCGATGTGGCGGCTGCGGACGGTCAGGCCGAAGACCTCGCCGATCACTCGCTCGACCCGGTGGCCCGGTACGTCGTTGGTGGTGACCACCAGGACGCCCGAGTTCTGCTCCTGCCCACCGCCATACTCTCCAAGATTGCTCATACCGCCATCCTGTATGACTGGAGGCCCGCCACGCCGCAGACACGGCCGAACGGGCGGAAGATCCTCTCACGGCACCGGTGAACCGCCACCCCAAAAGGCCGTACGGTAGCCCCATGGGCGAGCGAAGCGATCATCCACAGGGGCCGGGTGCGGCGGAGGACTCCGAGGCACGGGAGATCGAGGCCACCGTGGTTCTCGGTATCCGAATCACCGACTGGCCCGCCCTGCGCGCCGCTGCGCGGGCGGTCGTCGAGGACCTGGTCTTCGAGGGCATCAACCCCGGGGAGCAGCGCGAGGCGCTGCTGCGCGAGGTGTCCGAGGACCCCAACGCCGCACTCGGCGCGCTGCTCCATCCGGACCGCCTGGTGTCCGCCATCCCCGGGGTGGAGGCGCTCGGCGGCACGCTGGAGATCAGTGCCACCGAGGACTTCGCCCCCGACTTCGCGGAACTCTTCCCGCTCGACCTGGAGGCGGAGGAGGGCGGCGGCAGCGTCGGCGACTGGACCCTCACCCCACGTACCGCCTGTCTCCTGCACACCCAGCTGATCACGCTGGCCGACGCCGCCTACGACGACCTCGAGGAGCACGAGGGCGAGCCGGTCACCGACGAGGAGGAGCAGGACTTCGCCGTTCTCGGCCGCCTCCCGAGCCGGACCTGGGGCATGCACCGCAGCTGGCGCCGCGCGCTGGCCCGGACCTTCGACGACCTCGCCGAGGACCTGACGCTCGGGGAGTGGCCGCTGCCGCGCTGCCTCGCCGAGGACCTGGCCCTGCGGCTGGCCCTGGTCGACGCCCGGGAGCTGCTCGGCGCGCAGCCGCAGGCCGTCGCCGACATGATGGGCGACCTGCCGGTCGACCTGTACGACTACGACTGGGAAGGCTGCGCGGACGAGCTCTTCGGCGTCTACGGCCCCGACGACGGCGACCCGGAGCTGGACGCCGCCGACCGGACCGACCAACTCCTGGCCGCCACCCATCCGGAGGGATGGTTCCTCCCGTACGAGGACGCGGAGGAGCGCGACCCCGCGCGCGGCTACCGGCGCTGACGGCCCGGCAGGGCTCACCGGAGGCGGAGCCGCGCACCGTCCCGGGGGCGGTGCGCGGCCGACCGCGTGCCGGAGGCCGGCAGCGGGACGGCGGGCCCGTGTCCGGTCATGGGCCGGTGGCCATGGGCCGGTGGTCATGGGCCTGATCCTGGTCATGGGCCGGAGGGCCGACGGGGTGAGAACAGGGGCGCCGGAGGGCCGGACGGGCCCCCGGAGGGGGCGCAGGGGCAGCCTGGCATCCTGGTGAGGTGATCTCAGCCAACGCCACGAACGCCACCGACACCGGCGACGCCACCGGCACCGCGACCGGTGACGCCACCGCTGCCACCGCGACCGGTGACGCCACCGGCACCGCTGTCACCGGTGCCGCCACCGTCGACGCGGCGAACGGCTCCGGCCCCGCCGACACCCCCGGCCCGCAGCCGGCCGCAGCCGATCCCCGCGACGACCTCCCGCAGTACGTGCTCCCGCTGCTGGTCCGGATGGAGCGCGCCACCCCTCCGGCCCGGACGGATGCGCTGGAGACCTCGGCGCGCGCGGTGCTGACGCTGCTCGCCGACGAGCGGGTGACGGCCGCCGACGGGGAGTGGGCCGAGCGGGTCGCGGCCTGGGAGGACGCCCGGATCCGCAAGGTGGTTCGGCGGGCGCGGGGCGGTGAGTGGCGCAAGGCGGGTGAGCTGCCGGGCATCACGGTGACCGGTGAGAGCGTCGAGGTGCGGGTCTTCCCGCCGATTCCGCTGGACGGCTGGCCGAAGGAGCTGGCCAAGCTCCAGGTGTCGGGCACCGATCTGGAGGACGTGGAACCGGCTGCCGAACCGGCTCCGGGGATCCCGGTCCTGTGGCTCAACCCCGAGCTGGAGATGAGCGCGGGCAAGACCATGGCACAGACCGGCCACGCCGCCCAACTGGCCTGGTGGCGGCTGGACGAGACCCGGCGCAAGGAGTGGGCCGAGGCCGGATTCCCGCTCGCCGTCCGTACCGCGAGCCCTGCCGCCTGGGGCGAGTTGGCCAACGGCGATCTGCCCGTGGTGCGTGACGCGGGTTTCACGGAGATCGCTCCGGGCAGCTGCACCGTCGTCGCCGACCATCCGGCACTGCGGGAGGGGTGACGGGCGGTCGGTCCGGGTCAAGGCATGGTGACGAAGGGTCAACCGGAGCTGAAAAACTTCGCTACCTTTGCCCTTGCCAACCCGTCTCTCTGGGGGACAGTTATTCACATCCTCTTCGGGAGACGGAACATGCGACGTTGGATGACAGTGCCGATGGTGCTCGCCCTCGCGGTGGCGGGGACGGCGGCGGTACCGGCCATGGCCTCGGCGGCCACCGGGTCGGCGGCCGTCGCCGACTGCTCGAACGACTGGGGAAGCCTGTCGAAGAGCGACCGCTCCTACCCCTCCGCCCAGTTGGCGAACATCCGGACCGGTCAGAACGGCTGCTACGACCGGCTGGTCTTCGACATCCCCGGTGCCTCGGAGGCCAACCGGCTCGGCTACCACGTCAACTACGTGGACGTACTGCGCCAGGACGCCTCCGGGACCCCGATACCGGTCAAGGGAGGCGCGATCCTCGAGGTCGTCGTCACGGCGCACACCTTCGACTGGACGACCGGCAAGTACACCTACCGGGCCAGCGCCGGTGACGCACTGCCCGGGGTGGACCTCACCGGCTACCGCACCTTCGTGGACGCCAGGTTCGCCGGCAGCAACGAGGGCTACACCCAGATCGGGCTCGGGGTGCGGGCCAAGCTGCCGTTCCGGGTCTTCCAGCTCGACAACCGACTCGTCGTCGACGTGGCGCACACCTGGGGCACCGCCGGCTGACCCGTGCCGACCCGTGCAGACCTGCTGAGGCCGGCCGGGGCGCTGTTCTCCGGCCTCCGTCGGGTCGGCGCGGGTACTGCGCAGTGCGCCGGACCGGAACGGCGGCAGCGGTCGGGCTGCCCCTACGCTTGGGGCCGTGATGATCAAGATCCTGCTGGTGGACGACGAGGAGCTGGTCCGGGCCGGACTGCGAGCCGTTCTGGAGGCCCAGGACGGGATGACGGTGGTCGGTGAGGCCGGGGACGGCGCGCAGGCGCCGGCGCTGGTCAGCTCGCTGCGGCCGGACGTGGTGCTGATGGACGTCCGGATGCCCGTGACGGACGGGCTCACCGCCACCCGGGCCATCCTGAAGTCCGCCGAACAGGCCGGTGGTGAGGCGCCGAGGATCCTCGTCGTCACGACCTTCGAGAACGACGACTACGTCTACGAGGCGCTGCGCGCCGGCGCCGACGGCTTCCTGCTCAAGCGCGCCCGCCCGGCCGAGATCGTCCAGGCCGTGCGGCTGGTCGCGGCGGGGGAGTCGCTGCTCTTCCCGGCCGCGATCCGCCGCCTGGCCGCCGGGCACGGAAACCAGGCGGCCCGGGAGGCCATGGCCCGGGCGGCGCTCACCGAACGCGAGGCCGAAGTGCTGCGCCTGATGGCCCGGGGACTCTCCAACGGCGAGATCGCCGGGCAGCTCTTCCTGGGGGTGCAGACCGTCAAGACGCATGTCAGCAGCGTGCTCGGCAAGTTGGGTGCGCGGGACCGCACGCAGGCGGTGATCGCGGCGTACGAGTCGGGGTTCGTCTCGGCGGACGGGGCGCCCGGCCTGCGCGGCTGAACCCGGGCATGCCGGCCGGTCACGTCGACCGGGTGCGCCGGTCGGGGCGACGCCTCGGCACGCGCTCACCCGCTCACGCCGGGTAGGCGCTCAGGCCGGGTAGGCGTGGGTCTGGGCGGCCTTGACGGAGGCCCAGACCATGGTGCCCGGCGCGAGGTCGAGTTCGGCGGCGGCGGCCGGGGTGAGGTCGGCGGTGAGCGGGAGTTCGCCGGTCAGGTCGACCCGGACCTGGTCGCCGTGCAGGTCGAGGCCGGCCACCTCCAGCTGCCAGACGTTGCGGGCGCTGGACTCCGGGCGGGTGCGGTGCAGCGCCACCGCGGCGGGCGGGAACGCGACGAAGGCGGGTCCGGTCAACTCCTCGGTGGTGGAGAGCTTCTCGCCGTCCGCGAGGGTGACGGTGTGCCCGTCCGCCGTGCCCTGGTAGAGGTTGAGCCCGACCAGCCGGGCGATGTAGTCGGTCCGTGGATGCCGGGCGATCTCGGACGGTGTCCCGGTCTGCACCACCTCGCCGCCCTCGATCACCACGAGTCGGTCGGCCAGCACCATGGCGTCCAGTGGATCGTGGGTGACCAGCACCGCCACCGCCTCGAACTCGGCCAGGTGCCGGCGCAGTTGTGCCCGGACCTCCAGCCGGGTGCGGGCGTCCAGCGCGGCCAGCGGCTCGTCCAGCAGCAGCAGGCGCGGGCGGACGGCCAGCGCGCGGGCGAGCGCGACCCGCTGGGCCTGGCCGCCGGAGAGCGAGCGGGGCTTGCTCTCGGTGTACTCGGTCAGGCCCAGCCGCTCCAGCCAGGGCCGGGCCTCGGCGCGCGAGGTCTTCTTGTCGGCGCCCCGGCAGCGCAGGCCGAAGGCGACGTTGTCGAGCGCGCTCAGGTGCGGGAAGAGCAGGTAGTCCTGGAAGACCACGCCGACCGGACGGGACTCGGCCGGGGTGTGCAGGCCGGTGGCCGGGTCCTCCAGCGCGGTGCCGTCCAGGTGCAGGTGGCCCTCGGTGAGGGGGAGCAGCCCGGCGAGGGCGCGCAGGGCGGTGGACTTGCCGGCGCCGTTGGGTCCGAGCAGGGCGACGACCTCGCCCGGGGCGGCGGTCAGGGGCAGGTCCAGGCGGAAGGTGCCGCGCTCGATCCGCAGGTGGGCGTCGAGGGCGTGGGGCGGCGTCATGGGCTGCTCTCTCGCAGAGGGGCGGGCTCATCGAGGTGCGGGTGGCCGATCGTGCACCACCCGGGGCGCGGGGACCCGCGCGACCGGCTCCCCATGGTGGTACACGGTCCCGCGCGCGGCTCCCCGCGCCGCTAGGGGGTCGACATCCAGCGGTCGCGCAGACCCGCCAGGACGGTGATCGAGACCACGAGCAGGACCAGGCTGAGCGCGATGGCCGCCTCCGGGTCGGACTCCATGGCCAGGTAGACCGCGAGCGGCATGGTCTGGGTCTGGCCGGGGAAGTTGCCGGCGAAGGTGATGGTGGCCCCGAACTCGCCCAGCGCCCGGGCCCAGGCGAGCACCGCGCCCGCCCCGATGCCGGGGGCGATCAGCGGCAGGGTGACCCGGCGGAACGCGGTCAGCCGGGAGGCGCCCAGGGTGGCGGCGGCCTCCTCGTAGCGTGGGTCGGCGGCGCGCAGCGCGCCCTCGACACTGATCACCAGGAAGGGCATCGCGACGAAGGCCTCGGCCAGCACCACGCCCGAGGTGTGGAACGGCAGGGTGATCCCGAAGGCGGAGTCCAGCCAGCGCCCGATGATGCCGTTGCGCCCGAGCACCAGCAGCAGCGCGACGCCGCCGACCACCGGCGGCAGCACCAGCGGCAGGGTGACCAGCGCCCGGATGAACCGGCGCCCCGGGAAGTCGGTCCGGGCCAGCAGCCACGCCAGTGGCACCCCGACCAGCAGGGACAGGGCGGTCGCGGCGGTGGCACAGATCAGGGAGAGGCGCAGTGCCTCCCAGACCTCGGTGCTGGAGAGCTGCCCGGGCAGTGAGCTCCACGGCGCGCGGATGAGCAGCCCGGCCAGCGGCAGGACGAGGAAGGCGAGCCCGAGCAGGGCGGGCAGCAGCAGGGCGTACGGGATGCGCGAGGAGCGCCGCCGCGCCCGGGTCCGTGAGGAGACGGCCGTATCGGGCGCGGCGGCAGCGGGCGGGGCGGGACTCACGGGGCCTGGAAGCCCGCTGCGGTGAGCACCTGCTTGGCCTCGGCGGACTGGATGTAGGCCGCGAAGGCCGCTGCGCCGTCGGCGTTGGGCGCCTTGGCGAGGGCGGCGATCGGGTAGTCGTTCACGGCCTTGGCGGCCTCGGGGAAGTCCACACCGTCGATCTTGCCGGAGTCGGCCTGCACATCGGTCCGGTAGACCAGCGACGCGTCCACCTCGCCCAGCTCGACCTTGGTGAGCGCGGCCTTGACGTCCTGTTCGAGGGTGACGGGGGTGAGGTTGACGTCGCCCGCCTTGAGCGCGGTCACGGCCGCCGAGCCGCACGGCACCTCCTTGGCGCACAGGGCGACCTTCACGCCGGAGCCGGCCAGGTCCTTGAGCGCGGCGATGTGCTTGGGATTGCCCTTGGGGACCGCGATCTCCAGGGTGTTGCGGACGAAGACCTTCGGGTCCCCGGCGGCGTCCTTGGCGTCGGTGACGGTCTTCATGGTCGCCGGACTGGCCGCCGCGAAGACGTCGGCCGGGGCGCCGGCGACGATGGACTGGGCGAGCGAGGAGCTGCCGCCGAAGTTGAACTTGACCTTGACGCCCGGGTAGGCGGCCTCGAACTTCTTGCCGAGGTCGGTGAAGGTGCCCTGGAGGGAGGCCGCGGCGAAGACCGTGACGGTCCCGGAGAGCTTGGGGGAGGCGGCGGAGGAGGAGGACGCGGAGGCCGAGCTGCTCCCGCCGGACGCGCTGCTGGAACCGCTGCTGCTGCAGGCGCTGAGCCCGGTGGCGAGTGCGAGAGCGGCGACGGCGGAGATCGCGGTACGGCGCATGGTGCTGGTCATTCGGTGGTCCCCTCTGCCGCGCCACGGCCGACGCGGGAGCTCATACGGTGAGGCGATCATAGTGCCGCAGTTGCGGCCTGAAAATCCTCTGTCTCATTGCACAGGCCATGCTCGACCGCAGGTAATGCCCGCATGTGCGAAGAGTCAAACCCGCCGGTCGGAAAACCCGTCGCGCCGGACCGTGCTGCCCCGACAGAGTGGTACCCGTGCGATTCGCGGACAAGTACGGCGAATCGTTTTCAGCATTTCCGAGCATTTCCGAGCATGTCCGAACGGGGAGGACGAGACTGCCATGTCGACGCTGAGGGTCACCGCCGAGCGCCTGACCATCCTGGAGCACCCGAACGCCGATTCCCTGGAACTGGCGCAGGTCGGCCTCTACCGGGCGGTCGTGGCCAAGGGGGTGTACCGGACCGGGGACTTCGCGTGCTACATCCCGGAGCAGTCCGTGCTGCCACTCGCACTGATCGAGGAGCTCGGGCTGACCGGCCGACTCGCGGGCGGGAACGCCGACCGGGTCAAGGCGGTACGGCTGCGCGGCGAGCTCTCGCAGGGCATCGTCTGCCGTCCCGGCGCGCTGGCCGGTGTCGACCTGGAGCGAGCGGCCGGGCACGGTGAGGACTTCGCGGAACTGCTCGGCATCGTCAAGTGGTCGCCGCCGGTGCCGACCACGATGAGCGGCGAGGTCGAGGCGGCGCCCGACCTGCTGCCCTGGGTGGACATCGAGAACCTCAAGCGCTTTCCCGAGGCCTTCGAGCCGGGCGAGCCGGTGGTGGTCACCGAGAAGCTGCACGGCAGCTGCTGCCTGCTGACCTTCCACGCCGACACCGGCGCCGTGCAGGTGTCCTCGAAGGGGATCGGGGCGCAGGGGCTCGCGCTGAAGGAGGACGAGCGGAACCTGTACTGGCGGGCGGTCCGGGCGTACGGCATCCCGGCGCTGGCGGCCGCGCTGGCCGAGCGGCTGGGGGCGAGCCGGGTCGGGATCTTCGGCGAGGTGTTCGGGGAGGGGGTCCAGGACCTCGGCTACGGGGCTTCCGGTCGGGCCGAACAGCCGCCCGGGTACGCGGCGTTCGACGTCTCGGCGGTCATCGACGGTCAGCTCCGCTGGCTGGACGCGGCCCAACTGCTGGCGGGCGAACTGCCGTTGGTGCCCGAGCTGTGGCGCGGACCGTTCGACCCGGCGACCGTGCTGGAGCTGGCCGAGGGCCGGGAGACGGTCTCCGGGTGCCAACTGCACACCCGGGAGGGCGTGGTGGTCCGCCCGGCGGTCGAACGCTACAGCCCGCTGCTGGGCGGCCGGGCGATCGTCAAGGCGGTCGGTGGCGGCTACCTGACGCGCAAGGGCGGCACCGAGTACGAGTGAGTGCGGCGGGTTGCGGCCGTGGGCGGGGTGCGGTGGGAGCGGCACCCCGCCCACGGCCGCGGTCGCCTGGTCGGGGCGCGACGGAGGGGCGATCCCCGGCCGACCTGTGTTCGGCCTCCCGGGCGGGGCCGGTGACGTGTGTGCCGGGGGCTCGGCGATCCGTTCCGAGGCGAGACCTTGCGGGGCCGGGCGGCTGCGCGGCTGACGGTGGGCACGCGGGGCCGGTGCGCGGCTGACGGTGGGCGCGGGGCCGGTGGGCATGGGTGGCGCACCATTCGAGCACAGTCGTGAGTCCCGGTGGGCAGCTTTTCACATCTTCGGGTGACCAATTGCGGGCGCTGGATAGCGTCCAGCGCATCCGAGATCGAAAGCGCTTATGCGAAGAGCATATGACCGACCGTCAGGCGATCGACGGTTCCGTGCTCCGGAGGCCCCGATGGGAACCCTGCACCACTTCAGCTTCGGCTGGCTCACACCGACCCTCGCGTACCTGATGGCGTGCGTGGGTGCGGCACTCGGCCTGCGCTGCATGCTCCGGGCGCTGGCCGCCACCGGTGCCTCCCGGCGCAACTGGCTGCTCACCGCCGCCGCCGCGCTCGGTTCGGGCATCTGGACCATGCACTTCATCGCGATGTTCGGGTTCAGCGTCGGCGGCACCGAGCTGCGCTACAACGTCCCGATCACCATCCTCAGCCTGCTGGTCGCCGTCCTGGTGACCGGCGCCGGGCTCTTCGCGGTCGCCCACGGCACGCACCGGAGCCGGGCGCTGGCGTTCGGCGGACTCGTCACCGGCCTCGGCGTGGCGGCCATGCACTACCTCGGCATGGCCGCCGTCCGCATCCACGGCGCCATCGGCTACGACCTCGCCACCGTGGGCCTGTCCGTCCTCATCGGGGTCGGGGCCGCCACTGCGGCGCTCTGGGCCGCCGTCACCATCCGCAACGTGTACGCGGCCGGAGCCGCCTCGCTGGTCATGGGCCTCGCGGTGAGCTGCATGCACTACACCGGCATGGCCGCCGTCCAGGTCCACATGCACCCCGTCCGCACCGGCCTCGACGGCGCCACCCCGATGCAGTTCGTCTTCCCGCTCGCGGTCGGGCTCGGCTCCTTCCTCTTCCTCACCTCGGCCTTCGTCGCGCTCTCCCCGACCGCCCAGGAACGGGCCGCCTACCGCGAGGCCGGCGAACTCGCCGTGGAGGACCTCCGCACCTTCGAACTCGACCGCGCCGCCTGACCCGCCGCCCCCTTCGGCGCCCCACCGCCTCCGAGCACCGAGTACCAGCACCGAAAGGCCCCCACCCATGCGAGTACGCCGCGGCAGCTCCCGCAGCGCACCGGCAGCCCCCACCCCGGGCAGCACCGCGCCCGGCCCCGTCCGTCCCGGCGGCGCCGGGCAGCGCCGGGGCGCCCACGCCGGGCCGCCCGCCCGCGAGGCCTTACCCGTACCGCCGCCCGCGCCGGACCCGGGCGGGGCGGACGCCGAAACCGCGCCCGGGCTGCGGCTGCGCCCACGCACCGTACGCGCCAGGATCGTCGCCCTGCTGATGGTCCCGGTCATCTCGGTGATGGCCCTCTGGGCCTTCGCCACCGTCACCACCGCGCAGAACGTCTGGGACCTGCTCCGGCTGCAACAGGTCCACCGGGGCCTGCTCGACCCGGTCGACGCCACCGTCACCGCACTGCAGGCCGAGCGCTCCGCCGCCGGACAGCTGCTGGCCGCCCCCGGGGGCACCGCCCGGGAGAGCGCGCTGCGCGACGCGGCCGGGGCCACCGACCGGGCCGTCGCCCCGCTCGACCTCGGCGACCACTACAACCCCGCCGACGCCCAGGGGCTCGGGGCCGAAACGGCCACCCGGGTGGACGCGTTCGGCGCCGCCGTCGCCGCGCTCGGCCCGCTGCGCAGCCGGGTGTTCGCCCACTCGGCCGGCTGGGACGAGACCTACTCCGCCTACACCGCCGCCATCGACCGGGCCTTCGACGTCACCGGCGCGACCACCGGGCTCCAGGACCACCAGGTCGCCTCCGACGCCCGGGTCCTGCTGGAGTTCGCCCGCTCCCGCGAACTGCTCGCCCGCGAGGACGCGCTGCTGCGGAACGGCCAGATCGTCGGCGCCCTGACGGACCCGCAGCTGCGCGAGTTCGACGACGCCGTATACGCCCGCCGGCTGTTCGCCCAGAGCGCCGGTGGCGACCTGCGTCCGGCCGACCGCAGCGCACTCACCGCCGTCACCGACGGCACCGCCCCCGTCTCCGGTGGCGACTACCGCGACCTCATCCGCAACGAGGACGCCGTCCGCGCCGCCGCCGACGGCCGGGCCGCCGCCTCCGCGGTGAGTCCCGACCAGTGGGCCCTGGCCACCGACAACGTCAGCCGTGCGCTGCTCGCCGTCGAGACCGGCGCGGGCGGCGCGGCCGCCGAGCGCGCCAACCCGTACGCACTGGGCCTGTTCACCCCCTCCGGCGCCGCCGTGCTGCTCGGACTGGTCGCCGTGATCGCCTCACTGCTGATCTCGGTGCAGATCGGCAGCGGCCTGGTGGCCGAACTGATCGGCCTGCGCAACTCCGCCCTCGAACTCGCCGCCCGCACGCTCCCCGCCACCATGCGGAGGCTGCGCGCCGGCGAGGAGCTCGACATCGAGACCGAGGCACCGCTGCGCCCGCACGGCGAGGACGAGATCGGCCAGGTGCACGGCGCCCTCGGCAGTGTCCAGCGGGCGGCGGTCACGGCAGCGGTCGAACGGGCGGAGGTGCTGAGCGGCGTCTCCGGCGTCTTCGTCAACCTCGCCCGGCGCAGCCAGGTGCTGGTGCACCGGCAGCTGACGCTGCTGGACGCGATGGAGCGCCGCACCGAGGACCCGGCCGAACTGGAGGACCTGTTCCGCCTCGACCACCTGACCACCCGGATGCGGCGGCACGCGGAGGGCCTGATCATCCTCTCCGGCGCAGCCCCCGGCCGGGCCTGGCGCAGGCCCGTACCGCTGATGGACGTGGTCCGCGCGGCCGTCGCGGAGGTCGAGGAGTACGCCAGGGTCGAGGTGCACCGGTTCCCGCCCGCGGCGCTCGCCGGACCGGCCGTCGCCGACCTCACCCACCTGGTCGCCGAACTGGTCGAGAACGCCACCGGGTTCTCGCCCCCGCACACCAAGGTGCACATCCGGGGCGAGCAGGTCGGCAACGGCTACGCGCTGGAGGTCGAGGACCGCGGCCTCGGCATGGGCCCCGAGGCGCTCGCCGACGCCAACCGTCGGATCGAGGCCGCCGAACAGGTGGACCTCTTCGACAGCGACCGCCTCGGGCTCTTCGTGGTCAGCCGGCTGGCGAAGCGGCAGGGGGTCAAGGTCGCGCTGCGGCCCTCGGCGTACGGGGGGACCACGGCGGTGGTGCTGCTGCCGAAGGCGCTGCTGGAGGACCCGGCCGAGCAGGAGGACCGGCCGGACGGTCCGCTCGAACCGGGTGAACTCCCCCTGGAACAAGCGCAGTTGAATCGGCAAGTGCAGGAGCAGGTGCAGGGGCGAGCACAGGTCGGGGCGCAGCTGCCGGTGGCGGAAAGCGGCCCTCGGGCGCCGGGGCTCGCGGCTGCACCGCCGCCGTCGCCACCGTCTGGTGCGCCGTCGAGCGTGAGGCCGAGTGCGCCGTCGAGCGTGACGCCGGGTGCGTCACCGTCGGCGGCGTCCGTGGCGGTGCCGAGCGCCCCGGCCGGTCCGGTGCAGCCGTTCGGTGTGACCGGGAACCACCCGGGAGTGCTGCGACCGACCCCGTTCGGCACCGACGCCGTCCGGCCGTCCCGGTTCCCAGCGCCCTCCGGCCCCAACCCGCCGGTCCGGCCGACCGTCGTCCGCCCGCTCACCGTCCACCAGGCCCAGGCGGCCCAGCCCCCGGCGGTGGCCGAACCCCCGGCGGCGGACCAGCCTTTGACGGCGGCCCAGCCTTTGACGACGGCCGACCGCGCGCGGCCGGCCGACTGGAACCAGCCCACCGGCCGCCCGGCGCCCGCCGCCCAGGTGCAGCCCGCCCGGACCCCGCCTGCCCAGGTCCCGCCCGCCCAGCTCTCGCCCGCCCAGCCCGGCGGGGAGGACGAGCTCCCGCGCCGAGTCCGCCAGGCCAGCCTGGCCCCGCAGCTGCGTGAGGCCCCGCCCCGGCCGCAGCCGGCCGCCCGCATCGGCGGCCGGATCCAGCCGGGCCGCAACCCGGAGGAGGCGCGCGCCGCGATGGCCGCCTTCCAGCAGGGCTGGGCACGCGGCCGGAGCCCGCTCCACCCCGGCGCCGCCACCCCCACGAGTCTCACCACCACCACAAGTCCTACTGGCTCCACAGGGCCTACAAGTCCCACAGGTCCCACAGGTCCCAGCAATGCGGAAGGACGGCCTCGATGATCGGCACCACCCACCACGCCGGAGAGCTGAACTGGCTGCTGGACGAACTGGTCTCCCGGGTCGCGCAGGTCAGATTCGCCGTGATCCTCTCCGCCGACGGTCTGGCCATGGGCACCTCCACCGGACTGGGCCGTGAGGACGGTGAGCACCTGGCCGCCGTCGCCTCCGGTTTCCACAGCCTGGCCAAGGGTGCCGGGCGGCACTTCGGCGCGGGTGAAGTACGCCAGACCATGGTCGAGTTGGAGTACGGATTCCTCTTCGTCGCGGCGGCCGGCGAGGGCAGCTGCCTGGCCGTCTTCTCCACCGCCGAGGCCGACCTCGGCCTGGTCGCGTACGAGATGGCCCGGCTGGTCCGCCGGGTCGGCGAGCACCTCTACACCCCGCCGCGCAGCGCGGTCGGGGGGTGAGCGCGATGGCCTACCCACCGCGCCGGTACCTGCCCGAGTCGTCGTTCGGCTACCCGACACCGCCCCAGCACCCCACCCAGTGGTACGACGACGCGGCCGGTCCGATGGTCCGCCCGTACGCGATGACCAAGGGCCGCACCCGGCCGACCGGACGGGAGTTCGACCTGATCGCCCTGGTGGTCAGCGACGTCCCGGACACCATGGAGCTGCCGGTCGGACCCGAGGCGGGCCTGATCCTGGACCTCTGTCAGAACAACGCGCTGTCCGTCGCCGAGATCGCCGCCGAGATCGACCTGCCGCTCGGTGTGGTGCGGGTCCTGCTGGGCGATCTGCTGGCCGCCGAGTACATCCGGGTCAGCCGTCCCGTACCGCCCGCCCTGCTCCCCGACGAGCACATCCTCCAGGAGGTCATCAATGGACTCCGCGCTCTCTGACACCGCGCTGCGGGAGACGCCCGTGCTCGCTCTCAAGATCCTGGTGGCCGGCGGGTTCGGGGTGGGCAAGACCACGCTGGTCGGCTCGGTCAGCGAGATCCGTCCGCTGCGCACCGAGGAGCAGCTGACCGCCGCGGGCCGGGGGGTCGACGACCTCGGCGGGGTGGAGCAGAAGCGCACCACCACCGTGGCGATGGACTTCGGCCGGATCACCATCAGGGACGGCCTGTCCGTCTATCTCTTCGGCACCCCGGGGCAGGACCGCTTCTGGTTCCTCTGGGACGAGCTGGCGCAGGGCGCGCTCGGTGCCGTGGTGCTGGCCGACACCCGCCGGCTGACCGACTGCTTCCCGGCGGTGGACTTCTTCGAGCACCGGGGCATCCCGTTCGTGGTCGCGGTCAACCGGTTCGCGGGCACCCGCGACTTCCGGCCCGAGGAGGTGTCCCGCGCGCTCGACCTGGACGGGGACACCCCGGTGGTGATGTGCGATGCCAGGCGCCGGAGTTCGGGCAAGAGCGTGCTGATCGACCTGGTCGAGCACGCCGGACGGGTGCACGCGGCCCGGCTGCTCGCGGAGGTGGGGTGACGACGATGAGCTGACGTGCCTTCATATGGACGGTTGTTCAGAGTTGGCCACACGACGTGGTGTTCGACTTCCGTCCTTCTGCTGTTCGCGTGGAGTCCGCCGGGCCTTGTGCGGCCCGGGCTTGGGTGATCTCCGGCTGTGGACTTCCGCCCGGCCGGGAGACCAGGAGGACAGAAACCATGACGAGGCGATCCGGGTCGTCGGCGAGACGGCTCCCGGGCGAGGGGCGGTCCGGCGAGGGGCGTCCGGCCGGTTCCGCCCGCCGCCGGACCGGGGCACTGGCCGCCGCGCTGGCCGTGCTCCCGGGGCTGCTGGCCACCTCGGCCTGCGGCGGTTCGGCGGCGGCCGGGGCCGGTGACGGCGGTGACTACACGGTGATGACCTGGGCGCCGTCCGGCAGCGGTTCGGCCGACCGGCACGGGGTGACCGCCGTCGCCGCCGCGATCGGGAAGTCCGTCGACGCCGCCGGCGGCCTCGGCGGCCGGCAGCTGCGGGTGCTCACCTGCGACGAGCAGAACACCCCGGACGGCGCCACGGCCTGCGCCCGGAAGGCGGGGGACGCCCACGCGGTGGCCGTGATCGGCTCCTACAGCCAGTACGCCGACACCTTCATGCCCACGCTGGAGGCCGCCGGGATCCCGTACCTGGGCGGATTCGGGCTCTCCGGCGCCGAGTTCAGCAGCCCGTACTCGTACCCCGTGGCCGGCGGCACGCCCACCCTGGTCGCCGGGAGCGGGCGCCAGCTGGCGGCGGCCGGCTGCCGCAACGTCGCGCTGATCCGCCCGGACACCAGGGCCGGGGACACCCTGACCCGCTACCTGGGCGGGGCGGTCCAGCCCTCGGGGGTCAAGCTGACCGACGTCAAGGTCGGGGAGAAGGCCACCGACCTGAGCGGTTCCGCGACGCGGGCGATCGGCGACGACAAGGCGGGCTCCTGCGTGATCGACGCGCTCGGCCCCGACCAGACGCTCGGCCTGATCGACGCCTACCGCCGGCTGGGCCCCAAGCACACCCTGCTGGCCTCACTGCTCGGGGGTGTGCAGCAGTCCGTGATCGACGCCACCGGCGGCGCCGCCGGTCCGCTCAACGAGAGCCTCGCGACCGGCTGGTACCCGCCGGAGAACTCCAGGGTCTGGGACGACCTGCGGGCCACCGTGCGGGCCGGGGGCGACCAGCACATCGACACCTCCGACCTGGGCGTGCAGAACACCTGGGTGGCGTACCAGGTGTTCCTCCAGGCCGCCCAGCGCATCGGCGAGGCCGGCCGACCGCTCACCGCCAGGACCCTGCGCGCCCAGCTGGACAGCGGTGACTCCCTCGACACCGGGGGCGCCACCCCGGCGCTCAACTGGGGGATGACCGACATGCTGCCGAGTGCCGAGTCGCCCCGCCTGGTCAACACCTGGGTCACCTTCCAGCAGGTCAAGGACGGCCGCCTGACGGAGCAGCAGCGTGGCTTCTCCGACGTCCGCTGGGTCCTGACCGGCGGCAAGCCGCCGCAGTAGGAGGACCGGCCGAGGGGGCCGGCGACCGCAACCCGGACGACTGCGGCTCGGACGACTGCGCGCCGCCCGGACACGGCAGGCGTCGGGTGCCGGGCCGGGGCCCCGATCCTCGTGTCCGGTGGGTCGGCCGGTCGGTCGGTGGGGTCGCGCCGATCACGGCCCGCCACGGCCTGCGGGACCACGGCCCCGGGGTCCGCGCGACGCACCGGACTGACGATGTGTCAGGTCATGCCGGGCTGCCGGACGTACGCTGAAAAACGTGATCACGTTCGAGGAGCGCAGACTGCGCACCCTGGCCGACCAGGGCCGTTGGCCGGAGCTGCTCGGCCTGTACCGGCGCACTCGGGCCGAGGTGGCGGCCCGGTGCGGTGAGGCGGGTGCGGCGGTCGAGGCCGCGCCGCTGGGGCACCTCGTCGCGTACGGTGCGCCGCCGGAGCTCGCGGCGCGGCTCTTCGACCAGGACGGCGGGCCCGGTACCGCCGCCGGGACGGGGGACCACGATGCCGGACCGCTGTGGGAGGTGCTGGCCACGCGTCACTCCTGGCGCCGGCTGGCCCCGCTGCTCGGGCCGCCTGCGGTGCGGCGGTTGGTCGCGCACACCAGGGTGTTGCTCGGCGAGGACCTCTCCCACGGGGCGGAGCCCGACCCGGACGGGGTGCCGCTGATGTTGGAGTCGTGGGAGGTGCCCGGCTGGGACGAGCGGTGTCGGGTCCGCGAGTACCTGCCCACGGGCGGCGCGCGCCGGGCGCTGGTGGCCCTGCCCGCCACCTGTGAGGGGCTCGGGCCGGTCGCCCTGCCGTCGCCGGGCCGGCAGGCGGTCGGACTGGCGGCCACCCGGCTGCTCGGCGGGCTCGCGTCCTGGCTGGACGTGGCGTGCGTGCGCGGATCGGCGGTCGACGCGGCGGCGCAGCTGGCGCCGGGTGGCCGGCCGCCCGGCCGTGCCGTGGACCTGCCCGGGTGGGAGCGGCTCGGCCCCGGGCTGTGGGACACCGGGCGCCGGGTGTCCGGCCGGCTCGCGCCGGACCGGGCTGCCCTGGATCGGGTCGCCAGGGATCAAGTCGCCCTGGACCGGGCCGCCAGGGACCGGACCGCCATGGACCGGGTCGCGGCTGGACGGTCCGCGCGCGAGGGGGCGGCCGACCGTCCCGGCGCCGACGGAGGCCGGGGGCCCCGGCGGGCGGTGACCGGGGGGCACATCCCGTTCGTCGTCGCGTACCCGGCGCTGGTCCAGGCCGCCAGCGGCGGTCCGGCCCTGGGTGCGGCGGACGGGCGGCTCGCGCTCTGGCGGGTGCTGGCCGCGATGACCGGCGAGTCCCGGCTCTCGGTGCCCGAGGTCAACGGGCTGATCGCGCGCCTGCGCTGCTTCACCTGGTGCGAGCCGACGGACGAGGTCTGGTACGTCCACCTGGCCGTCGAGGACCCCGCGACCGGCCTCGCCTGGGCGGTCAGCGGCGCCGAACTCGACCTTCCCGCACCGGAACTGCCCTCGCAGGGCTGACCGCCGGGCCGGGTCCGACGGGGACCGGCCGGTCCTGGCCCGGCCCCGATTCCGACCCGATCCAGGTCACGGGTCAAGGCCTCCGGGCCGGGCCTGAAACCCGGCCGCCTGCGGCCGCCCCTGGGCCGCCTCCGGCCAGGGCGGCTCAGGCGTGGTCGGGGCCCGGAGCCGGTGGGGGCGTGCGGCGGAAGCGGCCCCGGCCCGGGACCGTGCCGGGGTCGGCGGTCCCGGGCCGGGGTGCACGGGGGTGCGGGTCAGGCGACGGGCTGTTCGGCTCCCCGGGCGCCGGCGGGGGCGTCCGGCTGGGCGGGGACGGTCTCGCCGTGGGTGCCGCTGTCGACCAGGGTGGTCTCGTCGAAGGGCAGCCGGCCGGCCAGGACCTCGCCGAGACGGTCGTGGTCGAGTTCCTTGGTCCAGTGCCCGATCAGGACCGTGGCCACCGCGTTGCCCGCGAAGTTGGTCAGGGCGCGGGCCTCGGACATGAAGCGGTCGATGCCCACGATCAGGCCGACGCCGTCGACCAGTTCCGGCCGGTGGGACTGGAGGCCGCCCGCCAGGGTGGCCAGGCCCGCGCCGGTGACCCCGGCGGCGCCCTTGCTGGCGATCACCATGAAGACCAGCAGGGAGAGCTGCTGGGCGATCGACATCGGCTTGTCCATCGCCTCGGAGATGAAGATCGAGGCCATGGTCAGGTAGATCGCGGTGCCGTCGAGGTTGAAGGAGTAGCCGGTCGGCACGGTGATGCCGACCACCGGGCGGCTGACGCCCAGGTGCTCCATCTTGGCGATCAGCCTGGGCAGCGCGCTCTCCGAGGAGGAGGTCGAGAGGATGAGCAGGAACTCCCGGCCGAGGTAGCGCAGCAGGGCGAGGATGTTCACCCCGGCGAGCAGGCGCAGCATCAGCCCGAGCACCACCACCACGAAGAGCACGCAGGTCAGGTAGAACCCGATCATGATGACCGCGAGGCTCTTGAGCGCGGCCGTCCCGGTCGCCCCGACCACTGCCGCCATCGCGCCGAAGGCCCCGATCGGCGCCACCCACATGATCATCGACATGATCCGGAAGACCAGGCGCTGGAGGTGCTCGATCCCGCGCAGCACGGGTGCGCCGGCCGGCCCCATCGCCTGGAGCGCGAAGCCCGCGAGCAGGGCGACCAGCAGGGTCTGCAGCACCTGGCCCTGGGTGAGGGCGGAGAAGGCGGTGGTGGGAATGATGCCGAGCAGGAAGTCCGCCGTGCCCTGCGAGCCGCCGGCGACCTGGGCGTGACCGGTCTTGGCGAGCGCCTGGGTGAGGTGCAGACCGGAACCGGGGTCCAGCAGGTTGCCGACCAGCAGGCCGATGGCGAGGGCGACGGTCGACATCACCAGGAAGTAGCCGAGGGCGAGTCCGCCGACCCGGCCGACCTTGGCGGCCTTGGAGACCGAACCGATGCCCAGCACGATGGTGCAGAAGATCACCGGGCTGATCATCATCTTGATCAGATTGACGAAGCCCGTCCCGATCGGCTTCAGCTCCACCGCCACGCCCGGCGCGGCCAGTCCGACCACGACGCCCGCGACCACCGCGACGATCACGGCCAGATAGAGCCGGTGGGTGCGGTCGGCGGGTCTCTTCGGTCCTGCTCCTGTGGTCGCCATCGATGGCTCCTCTGCCCTGTCGTCCCTGGCGGCCCGGGTGGTGGGCCGTACCGACTATGGGTGCCGGGCGTGACGGCCGTCACGTTTGCGTTCATAGAGTTCACGCGCGTCCGGTCCGCCGTGCGGGCGGTGCACACTGGCGGCATGCATCCGCCCTCTGGCACGCACCCGCGTCCGTACCCCTCGCCGCGCCGCCGCCTGCGCAGTCTGGCCGGGCAGCTGTTCGCGGTGCAGATCGTGATCGTGGCGGCGGTCGTCGCGGGCGGCGCGGTCCTCGCGTACCTGCTCACCGCCGGGCGGGCCGAGGACTCCGCGCGCCACCAGGTCACCGCCGCCGCGTGGGCGGTCGCCGACTCGCCGACCGTGCGCGAGGCCGCCGCCGGTCCCGACCCCTCGCGCCTGCTCCAGCCGTACGCGGCGCAGGTCCAGAGCGACACCGGCGTGGACTTCGTGACGGTCATGGACACCCACGGCATCCGCTGGGCCCACCGCGACCCCGCGCAGATCGGCAGGCCCTTCCTCGGCCACATCGACCAGGCCCTGGCCGGCGGTACCGTCACCGAGACCTACACCGGCACCCTCGGGCCCTCGGTCCGTGTCGTGGCCCCCGTACTCGACGGACAGCACCGGGTGGTCGCCCTGGTCAGCGCGGGCATCAAGGTCGAGTCGATCAGCGAACGGCTGCGCGGGCCGCTGCTCGCCCTGGTCGGCGTCGCACTCGCCGCGCTCGCCGTCGGCGGTGTCGGCACCTATCTGGCCAACGCCCGGCTGCGCCGCCACACGCACGGCATGGGTGCCGCCGAACTGAGCCACCTCTACGAGTACCACCAGGCGACCCTGCACTCGGTGCGCGAGGGGCTGGTCCTGCTGGACGGCGCCCAGCGGGTGGTGCTCTGCAACGACGCGGCCCACGAACTGCTCGGACTGTCGGGGGAGTTGGAGGGGCTGGCGGTGTCCGACCTGGGACTGCCCGAGTCCCTCACCCTGGCGCTGCTCGGCCCCGCGCCGGTCCGGGACGAGGTCCACCTCACGGCGGAGCGGGTGGTCGTCCTCAACACCTCGGCCGTCGGCCCCGGTCTCGGCACCGTGGTGACGCTCCGGGACCACACCGAACTCCAGTCCCTGAGTGGCGAGTTGGACTCCGTCCGGGGCTTCGCCGACGCGCTCAGCGCGCAGGCGCACGAGGCGTCCAACCGGCTGCACGCGGTCGTCTCGCTGATCGAACTCGGCCGCCACCGCGAGGCGGTGGAGTTCGCCACCGCCGAACTCGCCCTCGCCCAGCAGCTCACCGACCGGGTGGTGGCCGCAGTCGGCGAACCGGTGCTGGCGGCACTGCTGTTGGGCAAGGCCGCACAGGCGGCGGAACGCGGTGTCGAGCTCACCCTGACCGACGACAGCCGGATCGACGACGGGGTCCTGCCGGCCACGCTCAGCCCGCGCGACCTGGTCACCGTCCTCGGCAACCTGATCGACAACGCGGTGGACGCGGCGATCGAAGGCGCCGCCGAGGCCGTCGGCCCGCCCGAGGTCACCGTCACCGCGCGGGTGGACGGCGGTGAACTCCTCCTCCGCATCTCCGACACCGGCCCCGGTATCGACCCGCAGGCCGCCACCGAGGTGTTCCGCCGGGGCTGGAGCACCAAGAGCGGCGGGCGGGGCCTCGGCCTGGCACTGGTCGCCCAGACCGCCCGGCGCAACGGCGGCACCGTCGAAGTCGGGCGCGAGCGCGGCGCGGTGCTCACCGTCCGGCTGCCGCTGCGCCGGCCGGACACCGGGGCACCGTCACCGGGTCGCGACGGCAGCGGGTCGGAGAGCGGGTCGGAGAGCGAGTTGGAGAGAGTCCGATGATCGACGTGCTGGTGGTCGAGGACGACCCGGTGGCCGCCGCCGCCCACGCCCTGTACGTGCAGCGCACGCCCGGCTTCCGGGTGGCCGCCACCGTCCACACCTGTGCGGACGCGCTGCGCCGGCTGGACCGTGCCCGTGCCGCCGGCACCCCGGTCGACCTGGTCCTGCTGGACCTCTACCTGCCCGACGGGCACGGCCTCCAGCTCTGCCGCACGCTGCGCGCCGCCGGGCACGGCAGCGACATCATCGCCGTCACCTCGGCGCGCGACCTGGCGATGGTCCGGCAGGCGGTCTCGGCCGGAGTCGTCCAGTACCTGCTGAAGCCCTTCAGCAGCGCCGCGCTGCACGACCGGCTGGAGCGCTACGCCCGCTACCGCGACACCCTCGCGCGTACCGGCGAGGCCACCGGCCAGGACGAGGTGGACCAGGCCTTCGCCGCGCTCCGGGCCACCCCCGAGCGCAGCGCCCTGCCCAAGGGACTGAGCGCGCCGACCCTGGAGGCGGTCGCGGCGGTGCTCCGCAACGCCGAGGCGGGCCTGTCCTCCGCAGCGGCGGGGGCCGCCGCCGGAGTCTCCCGGATCACCGCCCGCCGCTACCTGGAACACCTGGTCGACATCGGCCTGGTCGTCCGCGAACCCCAGTACGGACAGGTCGGCCGCCCCGAACTCTGCTACCGGATCAACCCGCAGCGCTCCGCACCCTGACCGGTCGCGGGCGGTCCGGTGCGGACGGACCGGGCCCGGCAGCCGGTGTCGGAGCGTCGTGGACAACGGCCGGTGGCGCGCCGCGTACGAGACGATCGCCGTCGGCCTGGCCGAGTGCCGGCGGGATGCGGTCCTCGCCTGCGCGGACGGCCGCCCCGGCCGACCTCGGCGGGTGCGGGAGCCGCATGGTTCTGGTCGCGGTGATCGCGGCCCCGGTGCGGATGGTGCGACGGCGCCAGGCTGCCGCCGGGCCCGGGGCCGCAGCGGGCCTTCTCCCGGGCTGGGGCCGGCCCGAACGTTCCCTCAGGACACGCGGGTCGCGAGCGCGAGGTAGCGGTCGTCGGTGTCGGTGTAGTGGGTGCGGCGCCCAGCAGGGGGCGGAGGTTGGGTTCGGCCCGGAGGTCGTCGGGGGTGAGCGCCCGGCCGTGGCGGGCGGCGAGGGCGGCGCGGCCGATCGGGTGGAAGAGCGCGAGCACGCCGCCGGGGCGGGTGACGCGGGCGAGTTCGCGCAGATCGGCCGGCGGGTCGGGCAGGTGCGAGATCAGACCGGCGCCGAAGACGGCGTCCAACGTGCCGTCGCGCAGCGGGAGATGGCAGACGTCGCCGTTGACCAGTTCGGCCACGGCGCGGTGGGCGAGGGCCTCGCGGAGCATCTCGGGGGTCAGGTCCAGCCCGAGGACGGTGCCCTCCGCGCCCACGGCGGCCCGCAGATGGGGCAGCGCCCGGCCGGTGCCGCAGCCCGCGTCGAGCACGAAGTCGCCTGACCCGAGCCCGAGCGTGGCGACGGCTTCGGCGTAGCGCGGACCGTCGTCGGGGAAGCGGCTGTCCCAGTCGGCGGCGCGGACGGCGAAGAACTCGCGGGCCTGCTCGCGCTCGGCGCGTTCGTCCCGCTCGGCCCGCCCGGCGCGTTCGTCCCGCTCCGCCTCGCCGGTCCGCGAGCGGTTCGGCTGCTCGGCTCGGTACGTCATCTGCGGCTCCTCGTGCTCCGGGCTCCGGGGTCTCCCGGCGGCAGCGTACGTGACCTCGGGCGGTGTCCGGTCGTTGGGGGAGGTGAGGGTGCGTCACCCGGTCGGGTGGAGTCCGGGGTGATGGGCGGACCGGGCAGGCCGGGAGAGTAAAGTTAGGCTAACCTAACTTCACTCGGGAGTCCCCTTGACGCTGACCGCCCACACCGCCGGGTCGACCGCCCACACCCCTGGGCCCGGGGCCGGCGACGGGATCCTGCGCCGCCAGCGCATCCGCGAGTCGGCCGCCCGCACGTACGCGCGCTCGTTCCCCATCGTGCCGGTGCGCGCCAACGGCATGACGGTGGAGGGCGCGGACGGGCGGCGCTACCTCGACTGCCTCTCCGGCGCGGGCACGCTGGCGCTCGGTCACAACCATCCGGTGGTGCTGGAGGCGATCCGCCGCACCCTGGACAGCGGCGCCCCGCTGCACCTGCTCGACCTCGCCACCGCGGAGAAGGACGACTTCACCACCACCCTGTTCGGTAGCCTGCCGCGGGAGTTCGCCGAGCAGGGCCGGGTGCACTTCTGCGGCCCCGCCGGGACGGACGCGGTCGAGGCCGCGCTCAAGCTGATGCAGACCGCCACCGGGCGGCGAGGTGCGCTCGCCTTCACCGGGGCGTACCACGGCATGACGGCCGGCGCACTGGCGGTCACCGGCAGCGTCGGCGTCAAGTCCCCGCTGCCCAGCGGGGGAGAGGTCACCAGGCTGCCGTACCCGTACGCCTACCGCTGCCCGTTCGGGCTCGGCCGGCAGGGTGCGCGGCTCGGTGCGACCTACGTCGAGCGGCTGCTCGACGACCCGGCGGGGGGTGTGCTGCCGCCCGCCGCGATGATCCTGGAGGCGGTGCAGGGCGAGGGCGGCGTGGTGCCCGCCCCCGACGGCTGGCTGCGCGAGATGCGGCGGATCACCGCCGAGCGCGGCATCCCGCTGATCGTGGACGAGGTGCAGACCGGGGTGGGCCGGACCGGCGCGATGTGGGCGGTCGAGCACAGCGGCATCGTCCCGGACGCCATCGTGCTCTCCAAGGCGATCGGCGGCAGCCTGCCGCTCGCGGTCGTCGTCTACCGCGAGGAGTACGACGGCTGGCGCCCCGGCGCGCACACCGGCACCTTCCGGGGCAACACGCTCGCGATGGCCGCCGGCGCCGCCACCCTGCGCTTCGTGGCCGCCAACGGACTGGCCGAACGGGCCGCACTGGTGGGCGCCCGGATCGCGGACCGGCTGCAGGGGCTCAAGGGGCGCCTGCCCGTGATCGGGGACGTCCGGGGGCGCGGGCTGATGCTCGGCGTCGAGCTGGTCGACCCGAGCGGCGAACCGGACGCCTGCGGCGCGCACCGGGCCGATCCGCAGCTGGCCGTCCGCGTCCGTGCCGCCTGCCTCCAGCGGGGCCTGATCGTGGAACTCGGCGGACGCCACGACGCGGTGCTGCGCCTGCTGCCGCCGCTGACCATCACCGACGAGCAGGCCGAGGCGGTCCTCGACCGGCTCGCCGACGCGATCGAGTCCGCCTCGGCCGAGTCCGCCGCAGTCGAGGACCCTGCGGACCGGGCGTGAGCGGCGGGGAGTGCGTGAGCGGCGGGGAGTCGGGCGGAAGCGGACGGGACGGCGGCACGGAGTCCTCCGGCGGCCGGGTTCCGCTGTCCGGTGGGGTGCACGGCCCGGCGGCCCTGCGCGAGTTGGTCGAACTGGCGCTGACCGCCATGGAAGCGGGGGCCGAGCGCCGGGGCGGCCCGATCCCGGCCGGTGAACCGGAGGCGCTCGCCCGGCAGTTCGAAGGCGTCTTCGGATACGTGTGGGACGGCACCGAGTCGGGCGAGAAGGCCGACGAGGACGCGCTGCTGCGCCTGACCGAACTGCTCGCGTACGGCAGCGCCGACCCCGCCGACCCGTCCTGCGCCGCGCACCTGCACGGCCCGCCGCTGGCCGTCGCGGTCGCCGCCGACCTCGCCGTCTCCGCCCTCAACCCCTCGCTGGACTCCTGGGACCAGGCGCCCGCCGCCACCGCCCTGGAGACGGCCCTGATCGGCGAGCTCGCCGAACTGGTCGGCTACCGGCCGGAGTCGGCCGCCGGTGTCCTCACCTCCGGGGGGACCGAGTCCAATCTGATGGGCCTGATGCTGGCGCGCGACCGGGTCCTCGGCAGCGGTCGCAGTGTGGAACTGGACGGTCTGCCCGCGAGCGCACGTCCCAGGATCTTCGCCTCCGAGGCGGCGCACTTCTCCGTCCAGCGCTCGGCCGCCCTGCTCGGCCTCGGCGAGCGCGCGGTGGTCACCGTCCCGGTCGACCGCGAACTTCGGATGGACCCCGACCGCCTCGCCGGAGCCCTGGCCGCGGCGGTGGCGGACGGGGCGACGCCGATCGCCGTGGTCGCCACCGCCGGGACCACCGACACCGGCGGGATCGACCCGCTGCACGAGATCGCCGACCTGGCCGCCGAGTACGGCGCCTGGCTGCACGCGGACGCGGCGTACGGCGGCGGCGCACTGCTCTCCGACCGCCTCGCCCCGCTGCTCGACGGCATCGCCCGCGCCGACTCGGTCGCGCTCGACTGGCATAAACTGGGCTGGCAGCCCGCTGCCGCCGGAGTCTTCCTGGTCCGCCGGGCACAGACCTACGCCTCGCTCGCCCGGCGCGCCGTCTACCTCAACCCCGCCGACGACGAGCAGGCCGGCTACCCGAGCCTGCTGGGGCGCTCGCTGCGCACCACCCGCCGGGCCGACGCCTTCAAGGTCGCCGTCACGCTGCGGACCTTCGGCCGTCGCGGCCTGGGTCGACTTGTCGACACCTGTCACGAACTGGCCTGCTCCGCCGCGGCGGCGGTCCGCGCCGAACCGGCCCTGGACCTGCACTGCGAGCCGATCCTGAGCACCGTGGTGTTCCGCTACCTGCCGACGTGCCCCGTTCCGCCGGGTCCGCCCGCCCGCGCGGCGGGCGACCGGTTCGCCGACCGGTTCGCCGACCGCTTCAACGCCGAGCTGCGCCGGGTGCTGCTCCGCGAGGGCCGGGCCGTGGTGGGCCGGACCGAGCTGCCGGGCGCGGGTCCGGGGCGGGTGCGGCTGAAGCTGACCCTGCTCAACCCGAACACCTCGGTGGCCGAAGTCGCCGCGCTGCTCGACACGGTGGTCCGGACCGGGAAGGAGCTGGAGAGAGCGATCTGACGTCTAGCGGCTGCCGGAGCGGCTGCCGGTGATCTGGTGATCCGCCGGTCCGCCGGTCCGCCGGTCCCCGGTGACCGGCAGGGCGGCCGGCCGCCCGGGTCAGCGGCCGAGCAGGATCTCGCGGGTGTGCTCCCAGACCGTGGGGTCGGCCGCGACCAGCAGGCCGTCCTCGCCGCCGGGCGGGTCGGGGCGGTAGGGGGAGCCGCCCAGCCGGGCGGAGACGCCGCCGGACTCGGTGATCAGCAGTGAGCCGGGGGCGTGGTCCCAGGGCAGGGTGCGCCAGTAGAGGATGAACTCCTGCTCGCCCTCGGCTATCAGCGGGTACTCCATCCCGGCCGAGCGCAGGCCCCCGGAGACCTGGCCGAAGACGCGGGCGCGGGTCTGCATCCGGTGGTGCTCGGCCGGGTCGAGGTAGCGGCTCTTGAGCGTGCCGCGCCACTTCTCTGGGGCGTCGTCGGCGGGGCGACGGACCAGCCGGTGCCCGTCCCGCCAGGCGCCCGCGCCGAGTTCGGCGCTGTAGCCGGTCCGGGACATCGGCTGCCAGATCCAGGCGGCGACGGTCCGGCCGGCGCGGACCAGCGAGGCCATCACGGCGAAGTCGGGACGCCCCGCGACGAAGTTGGAGGTGCCGTCCACCGGGTCGACCAGCCAGGCCGCCGGCTCGTCGACCAGGGCCCGGGCCAGCGACGGGTCGGCGGCCACCGCCTCCTCGCCGACCACCGGGACGGGGAGCAGCTCGCGCAGCCGCCGGGAGATGATCACCTCGGCCTCCCGGTCGGCTACGGTCACCAGGTCTCCGGGGGCCTTCTCCATGACCTCGCCGTCGGCCAGTGCCCGGAAACGGGGCTCGACGACCTCGGCCGACACCTCGGCGAGGATCTCCGCCACCTTCTCCATCAGCACCTGCGCACTCCCTTCCGCTGCTACCACTCTCGCACGTCCGTGCGATCGGGGTGCGCGCCGGGCCCCGCACCGGCCTGCTGCCGCCGCGGAACCGCCGCAGGGCCGCCGCAGCGCCCCCCGCGGGTCCGCGGGTGCTCCGCGCAGGTGCTCCGGCAGCAGTGCGGCGATTCCGGCAGCCCCGCGGCCCGCCCCGGGGACGGCGCGGCTATCCGAGGAAGTGGAAGTCGGGGCGCGGGTGCATCAGGAACTCGTGGTGCGAGATGTTCCAGGCGTAGGCGCCCGCCATGGCGAACAGGACGCGGTCCCCGGCCCGCAGCCGCTCGACGGGGGCCTGGTGGGCCAGCACGTCCTTCGGGGTGCAGAGCTGGCCGGAGAGGGTGGCGCGGCCGGTGCCGACGGCGGGGCGCGGCCAGGGGTGGGGCCAGTCGGCGACCGGCAGGACGGTGAAGGGCTGGCTGTGGCCCCGGGTGGCCGGGGTGCGCAGGTGGTGGGTGCCGCCCCGGACGACGGCGAAGTCCTCGCCGTGGCTCTGCTTCACGTCGAGCACCTCGGTCGCGTACCAGCCGCAGTACGCGGTGAGCGCGCGGCCGGGCTCGATCCGCAGGGTCAGCCCGGGGTGGCGGGCCAGCAGCTCGGCGAGGCCGGTGCCGAAGGCCGTCCAGTCGAAGCGGGCGGCGGGGTCGGCGTAGTCCACGGCCATCCCGCCGCCGACGTTGACCTCGGTGACCGGCAGGCCGTGCCGGGCGGCGAGGTCCACCGACCAGTCGACGATCTGCTCGGCGACGGTCAGCTGGTCCTCCGCGTCCAGGCCACTGGCCAGGTGCGCGTGGATGCCGCGCAGGCGCAGCAGCTCGAAGCCGGGTTCGGCCAGCAGGCGCAGGCAGTCGGCGATCCGGTCGGGGTCGAGGCCGAAGGAGGTGGGACGGCCGCCCATCGCCAGCGCGACGCCGTCCAGTGCGTCGGAGTGGACCGCCAGGTTCGCCCGGAGCAGGATGTCCACCGGGCCGGTCGCTCGGGCGGCGAGCTGCCGCAGCTCGTGCTCGCTCTCCACGTGCCAGCGGTGCACGCCGGTCCGCAGCGCCTCGGCGATCTCGGCCGGGGTCTTGCCGGGTCCGCCGAAGGCGAGCGGGCCGTCCGGTACGGCCTGCCGCACGTGGGCCAGCTCGCCACCGGAGGAGACCTCGTAGCCGTCCACCGCGTCGCGCAGCGCGGCCAGCAGTTGCGGCTCCGGGTTGGCCTTGGCCGCGTAGTACAGCTCGACCCGGTCGGGCAGTGCGGCCCGCACGGCCGCCGCGTGCTCCCGCAGGGCGCCCAGGTCGTAGAGGTAGCAGGGGAGATGACTTTCCGTCAGGTCGGCCAGGCGCTGGAGTGCGAGGTCGCTCATCGGGCACCGTCCCAGCTGCGGGCGGCCTGGGCCAGCAGGTCCTCGGCCAGCGGCGAGGGCAGTGGGACGTAGCCGGCGGCGCGGTCGGCGCGGCGCTCCCAGCGGGTGAGCAGGTTGGCCTTGGCGGGCAGCGGGACACCGGCCAGCAGGGCGGCCAGCCTGGGCGGGCAGCCGTGCCGTTCGCCGTGCTCGGCCAGGACGCGGCGGACCTCCTGCCACAACTCGGCCTCCAGCGGCGGATGCTGGTCGGCAACGGCGGCCAGCATCTCGGAGAGGTGGTTGACCAGCAGGCAGTACACCACCCGGTCCCAGCCGCGCTGGGCGTCGTAGCTCATCGGCCCCGCGACCTCCGGCGGCAGGGCCGCCAGCAGTTCGGCGTTGCGCTCGGGCAGCAGCTTGGTGCCCTCCAGGTCGCGGAAGAGCACCTGGGCCGGGCGGCCCCCGGCGTCCACGCCGAGCAGCACGTTCTGCAGGTGCGGCTCCAGCACCACGCCGTGGTCGAAGTACGCGGCGAGTACCGGCGGCACGACCAGCCGCAGGTAGGCGCCCCACCACGCGAGTGCCTCCGGCGGACCGGCCCCGTCCAGCAGCGCCGAGATGTGCGCGGAGCTGGTCGGGTACTCGTCGGCGACGGCGGCGGCGAGCAGCGGGGTGACCCCGGGGCGCAGCACGTTCTCCAGGCCCTCACGGACGATCAGTCCGAAGCCCTCGAAGAGCGCGAGGTCCGGGGTGCCGTCCGCGCCGGGCAGCGCGAGGGTGCGGAAGGCGGGCTCGCGCAGCATCGCCGAGTCGGGGAAGCGGTCGGCCAGTTCGGCGAGCGGCTCGGCCAGCACCCGGGTCAGCGCGACGGCGCCGGTGAGCTCGTAGGCGGCGTTCTTGCGCAGGCAGTTGGTGATCCGCACGTTCAGGCTGAACTTGAGGAACGCGCCGGCCCCGTGCAGGGTCCGGACCGAGGCGGTGGCGGTGAAGGGCTCGCCGCCGAGGCCGAGGTCCAGGACGTCACCGCGCCCGAGGGCCTCCTGGAGCAGCGGGTTGTCGCGCAGCAGCTCGTACTGCCAGGGGTGGGCGGGCAGCAGGGTGTAGCCGTCCGGGACGGTGGCGAGCGAATCCAGCAGGGCGAGCGCGGCCGGGTCGGCGGTGTCCTGGGCGATCAGGTGGCTGCGGACCGCGAGATGGCGCAGCCGGAAGGCGGCGCGGGCCTCGGGTGCGTAGGCGTCCCAGACGTCGGGTCCGGCCGAGCGGGCCTTCGGTGCGGGGTGGAAGCGGTGGCCGAGCAGTAGTGCCTGTTCCGATTCCAGGTAGCGGTCGGTGCCGGCCGCTCCGTGGCCGGTGCCGGTCGCCCGGCGGCCGGCGAGCGAGGAGACGACCCCGTCGTGGCTGGAGGCGAGCTGTTCCAGGAACTCGTCGTTACCGAGGCCGCTGCGCAGGGTCAGCTCGGCCTGGACGTGTTCGGCCAGCTCGCGCCAGTCCAGCTCGCGCCAGCCGTCGGCGCTCTCCTCGAAGGCGGGGCCGGTGAAGCGGTGTGCGCCGATCAGCGAGGTGCGGCGCAGCGCGATCCGCAGCACCACGCCCCGGCGGGGCAGCCGCAGCCGCAGGTGGCCGTCGGCGATCGCGGTCTGGTGCTCGGGTGCGGAGACCTCGCGGAGCAGGCAGTTGAGCAGGGTGTGGGTCACCGCGTCCGCTGCGGTGGGCAGTTCGCTCGGCGGTGTGCCGACGGGCTGGACGGCGTGCAGGCGAGAGGGCATCAGTTGCTCCGACGGAAGAGGAGGGTGAGGGCGGCTGCGGCGATCGCGGCGACGGTGCCGGTGACGATCGGGGCAGCCGCGCCGTAGGCGCTGTTGGCCACCGCCGCGACCGCGCCGGCCGCGACGGCGCCGCCCTTGGAGACGAATTCGAGGGTGCCGAACATCCGGCCGGGGGCCCGCCCCCGGGCGGCTTCGGCGGCGAGCACGGAGAGGCTGACCAGGCCGAGGGTGAGCCCGGCGCCGAGCACCACGCGGGCCAGCACGAAGGCGGTCAGCGAGTGGGCGACGCCGTGCGCGGCGAGGCCGAGCGCGACGAAGCAGAACCCGAGTGCGACGCCGGTCCTCGGCCGGTCCAGGAAGGCGGTGTGGACCCGTCCGGAGAACAGCAGGTAGCACAGGTGCGGCAGGGCGAAGAGCACGCCGGCCACGGTGCCGTTGACACCGGGGAGGCGCTGCTCGACCAGGGTGATCAGATAGGGGAAGGAGATGATGGTGGAGAAGACGAAGGCGAACTCGACGGTGTAGAGCAGCCGGAGGGGGCCGGGGGCCTGCGCGCCGACGCCCGCGCCTCGGGTCTTCGCACTCGCCACCGGCTCGGGCCGGGTCGGCTCCGGCAGCAGGGCCAGCAGTCCGGCCGCGGCGAGCGGCAGCACCGCCATCACCAGGTACTGCCGGTGCGGTGAGAGCCACGGGGAGAGCGCGCCGACCAGGATCGGTGCGGCGACCAGGGCTGCGCGGGCGCTGCCCTGCATCAGGGTGAGCGCCCTGGAGAGCTGCGAGCCCTCCAGGGCGGCCGCGAGGTAGCCGTTGGTGGCGGCGAAGGTGCCGCCGAGGAAGCCCTGCAGGACCAGCGCCACGGTGAAGGCGGGCAGGCTGTTCGCGGCCCCGGCGAGCAGGAAGGAGACGGTGAGCCCGAGTTGGGCGCGCAGCAGCAGCCGCTTGCGGCCGAACCGGTCGGCCAGCCTGCCCCAGAGCGGCGCCCCGATCGCGCTGAAGACGGTGGGCACGATGTAGAGCACACCGGCCCAGTGGCCCTCGTGGTCGCCGAGGGCGGGCAGGATCGCGGTGAGGTACGGCGGCAGGCCCAGTGCGGCGAAGGAGGCGACGAAGTAGCAGGCCGCGACGGCGTGCACCTGACGGCGGCTCAGTCCGCGCGCGACGGCCGGGCTCCCGACGAGCTGTCCGGGCGCCTCGATGGTGGTCACCGGGCCACGGACCGCAGGTAGTTGGGTCCGTCGGTGTAGTGCTTGTTGATGTCCCGGGCGCCCGAGCGCTCCTTGCTCAACAGGCTCCCGGCCGTGACCATCGCCTTGACCGGCAGCCGGTCGGCGTCCAGCAGCGCGGCCCGCAGCGACTGCCCGGCCGGGCCGATCCGCCGGATCGCGCTGTCGAGCTCGGTGCGCAGCAGGTCCAGGGTCTCCTTCAGCGGCACCCGGCCGTGCGCGGCCAGGCCGAAGGCCAGCGAGGCGGTGCAGAGGTGGCCGGTGATGGTGGTGAACAGGTCGGTGAGCGGGCGGTCGTCCTCGCCGAAGGTCCTGGGGTCGTCGAACTCCGCTGCGAAGTCGATGAGTCCACCCAGTCGGGCGGGGTTGATCCGGGGCCCGTCGTTGTCCTTGTAGAGCAGTCGCAGCCCGTTCTCGTCCAGCACCAGCGAGGTGTTCTGCTGGTGGGACTCCAGGGCGATGCCGTACCCGAAGAGCGTGGTCTGCCAGTCGAGCAGCAGCTCCAGGAACTCCCGGTACAGCCGCCGGAGTGAGCCGCCGTAGAACCGGTCGGCGAGGTGGTCGACCACCAGCCGGCCGCCGGGCGCGGTGGCCAGCAGGGCGGCCAGCGGGACGGTCACGGACTCCGCCAGATCGGCCGGGTAGCGGCGCAGCAGCACGGCCAGCAGCTCGTGGTCGGCCCGTGCGAAGCACTGTTCGTCGGCGTGCAGGATGCGGCCGGCGAAGCGCGGCTCGCGCTCGATCACCGCCTCCAGCAGGCGCTGCCCGGCCGCGCCGTCCTCCAGTACGCCCGGCTTGATGGTGCGCCGGTTGCGCAGGCCCAGGGTGGCGGTGGCGAGCGGAAGTTTGAGGTGGCAGGCGGGGTCCTGGACCACGGCGACGGTGCGCATCGACAGCGTCGGCGTCACCCGCAGGTACGGCCGCTCGGCCAGCACGGCGCCGGGCAGCAGTTTCTCGAGGTCGGCGTCGGCGGTCAGCGGGTGCACCGGGATGGTCAGGTAGTCGCCGCTCAGGCCGAGGTCGGCCGGGGTGGGCCACCAGGCGGGCAGCGGGCCGCGGCCCGCCACGCTCAGTTCGCGCTCCGGAACGGCGAGCCAGCGCAGTTCGAAGGATGGGGCGAACTCCGGTGCGTACGAGCGCAGTTGCTGCTCGTCCAGGCCGGAGCGGCCGCGCGCGGTCGGGTAGACCGGGTGGTCGAGGTAGGCGGCCAGGGCGTCGAAGCCCAGGGCGGCCGTGAGGCCCTCCCAGTGCGCGGGGTCGGCCCCGAAGCGGTCGGCGAGGGCGGCCAGCACGGCCGGCTGGACACGGCCGTGCAGCCGCATGGTGTCCAGGGTCTGGCGGCACTCCTCGGCGAAGGCCAGGTAGCCGTCCCGGTCCTGCGGATCGGCGAAGCTGCGCAGTTCGGCCAGGATCTCGTCGAGTTCGGTCAGCGTACTGCCGTAGACCTCCAGCAGCGGCAGCCGGACGGCGTACTCGCTCTGGAAGCCCTCCTCGGCCACCGGCAGTGCGAGGGCGCCGTCGGTCAGCCACGGTCCGTCGGGACGCGACTCGACCAGGCCGCCGCTGCGCAGCCCGAGGACGTCCTCGCGCAGCAGGGAGCTCAGCACCCGCAGGGTCAACTGCTGCTGCTCGCTCACGGCTTGATCTCCCAGGTGTGGTCGGCGATGAACCGGGCGACGGCCGTGTCCACGGTCTCCTGGTCCGGCCCCACGGCCCAGACCACGCCGAGGAAGTCCCGGTTGGTGCGGTAGTGCTCGTGCCGCTCGCCGACGGCCCGCGAGGGGCGGTAGGACAGCCGCACCCCGTCGGCGTCCAGGTCGAACGGCCCGGGGGCGGCGGTGAGGGTGCCGGCCCGGTCCGCGCAGACCGCCTCGTTGCGGGCTCGCAGGTCGGTCCGGAGGCCGAGGTCGGCGGGCAGCTCCTGTCCGAGGTGCGCCCGCAGGATCAGCTCGAAGTACGGGATCTGCAGGGTGTGCGCCAGCATCAGATCGCAACCGTCGCCGATGGCACGGTAGTTGACCTCGATCAGGCGGACCCGGCCGTCCGGCTGCAGGATGAACTCGGTGTGGCAGGCGCCGAGGCCCACGCCGACGGCGTCCAGCTGTGCGAGGACCTGCTCGGTCACCGGCTGCGGATGCTCGGGGACGTAGACGAGCATCTCCTCGATGAAGTCCGGCGGCGGGGAGAGCCTGGTGCGGAAGCCGCCGAGGACGTGCCGGGTGTGTTGGTCCCCGAGGGTCTCCAGCGTGCACAGCTCGCCGACCAGGAACTCCTCCACCACCAGCACGGAACCGGGCCTGCGGTGCTGGATCTCCTCGCAGCGCAGCGCGAGTTCGGCGGCGTCATGGACGAGGACGACGTCCTCGCTGGCGACCCCCTCGCGCGGCTTGACCACGCAGGGGAACGGCGTGTCGAGCCCGTCCGGACTCGCGCCGGGCGCCAGCTCTGCCGACCGGACGGTGTCCAGCCCGCTGGCGGCGAGGTGGCGGCGCAGCTCGCCCTTGTTCTTGGCGCGCAGTGCGGCCTTCCAGTCCTTGCCCGGCAGGTCGAAGTACTCGGCGACCAGGGCGGTCTGGGTCTGCAGGTGGTCGCTGTTGCTGAACACCGCGTCGGGCGCTCGGAGTTGGGAGATGGTGCCGATCACCTCGCGGAAGTCCTGCACCTCGCACTGCACCACCTCGGGTGCGGACTTCGAGCCGGCGTAGGCGCGCCGGTGGGACTCCGCGTTGTCGGTGAGCACGGTGACGTCGAGGCCGAGCCGGACGGCGGCGGGCAGGAAGCCCTCGGTGACCGAGTCGGTGGGGTTCAGCGCGAGCAGATACAACCGCATGGGGATGAGTCCTCGGGTGTGGTGGGACGGAGGCGTGGGGGCGGTCCGGTGGATCCCGCCCCCGCGCGGAGGGCCCTGCTTCGGTCGGTGCTACTTCGGCGCGTCCACGCCGGCGGCCTTGGCGATGTCGGCCAGCATCGCGTCGGCGGCCTGGACGCCGATGCCCGACATCCAGGTCTCGTCCGGGACGGTGAAGACCTTGTCGTTCTTCACCGCGGTCAGCCCCTGCCAGACGCTGGTCTGCTGCATCTCGCTCTCCTTCGTCTTGCTCGGGTCGTCCGAGGTGGTGACGAAGACCAGGTCGGCGTCGGCCTGGTTGAGCTGCTCGGGGCTGACGTCCAGCATCGCCTTGTCGACGTCCTGGGAGGCCGGACGGCGCAGGCCGATGTCGTTCAGCACCACGCCGCTGAAGGAGGCCTTCTGGTAGAGCCGGGTCGGTCCGGCCACGAAGCGGACCACCGAGGCGGTCGGCATGGTGCCGTCGTACTTGGCCTTGAGCTCCTCGCCCAGCTTGGCGGCGCGGGCCTGGTAGTCGGCCAGCGCCTTCTTGGCCTCGGCCTCCTGGCCCAGGGCCTGGGCGTAGAGGGCCAGGTTCTCCTTCCACGGCTGGCCGGTGGTCTCGGCCATCACGGTCGGGGCGATGGCGTTGAGCTTGTCGTAGACCTTCTCGTGGCGGACCTTGGAGGTCAGGATCACGTCCGGCTTGAGCGAGGCGATCAGTTCGAGGTTGGGCTCGCCCATCGGACCGACGTCCTTGGTGCCGTCGACCTTGCCCTTGAGGTAGGCCGGGAAGCCGCCCTCGGTCTTCAGGTGCGGGGCGACCGCGCCGACCGGGGTGATGCCGAGCAGGGTGACGTCGTCGAGCTCGCCGCTGTCCAGGACCACGACCCGCTTCGGCCGGCTCTTGATCTGGGCGGTGCCCATGGCGTGCTTGACGCCGCGCGGGAAGGCGGCGGTCGAGTCGCCGCCGGCCTGGGAGGAGCCCGCGGAGGCGGACTTGGTGTCCTCGGAGCCGTTGCTGCCGCAGGCCGCGAGCAGGGTGGTGGAGAGAGCCATGGCGAGGACGGCGGCGGGCAGGCGGCGCAGGCGGGTCGCGGAGGCGGCGGCGGTGGGGCGCTGGGTCATGATCAGTCCTTGCGGGGTGTTCTGGGTGTTCAGGGTGTTCACGGGGTACTGCGAGGTGTGTGCGGGCGATCCCGGAGGCCGGGCGTCTTGCGGGGTGTTCCGGGTGTTCCCGAGGGGGTTCCGGGCGGTTTCGGGCAGGGCGGAGGAACCGGCGTCGCAGCTGGACCGGGCCGGATGCTCTGCTGATGGAGCGTCAGATACGTGGTCTGGCGCGGGGGATGACCAGGGGGGTGCCGGTCTCGGGATCGGGGATCACCTGGCAGGGCACCTGGAAGACCTCCTCGACCAGATCGGCGGTCAGAACGTCGGCGGGCGCCCCGGTGGCGGCGAGGCGGCCGTCCTTGAGGACGACCAGGTGGTCCGCGTACCGGGCGGCCTGGCCCAGGTCGTGCAGCACCATGACCACCGTGCGGCCGGCCCCGGCGTGCAGATCGGCGACCAGGTCGAGCACTTCGAGCTGGTGCCGCAGGTCCAGGAAGGTGGTCGGCTCGTCCAGCAGCAGCAGTTCGGTGTCCTGGGCGAGCGCGAGCGCGATCCAGGCGCGCTGGCGCTGGCCGCCCGAGAGCCGGTCCACCGGCTGGTCGCGCAGCTCGGCGGTGCCGGTCCGGGCCAGCGCCTCCTCGACGGCGGCCTGGTCGGCTGCCGACCACGGGCTGAGCATCCGCTGGTGCGGGTACCGGCCGAGCCGCACCAGCGACTCCACGGTGATGGCCTCCGGGGTGACGGGCTGCTGCGGCAGCAGGCCCATCCGCCTGGCGAGCGTCCGGGCGGACATCCGGTGGATGTCGGAGCCGTCCAGGGTGACCGTGCCGGCGGACGGCGTCAGCAGTCGGACCAGGCCGCGCAGCAGGGTCGACTTGCCGCAGGCGTTCGGGCCGACGATCGCGGTGACCGCGCCGCCCGGCAGGTCGAGGTCGAGGTTGCCGACCACCGTCCGGTCGCCGTAACGCAGGTCGAGCCCGCGGGCGGCCAGCCGGTTGGCGGCGGCCTTCGGGACGGCGGCCCCCGCGGTCCCGGGCTCCGCGGTTCCGGGTGCCGAAGCCCCGGCAGTGCCGGTGGCCGTCGGGCCGGTGGCCTTCGTCGTGGTGGTCATGACTCACTCCTCTGGGGCAGCCGCCCATGACGGATCATCAGGAACAGCAACCAGGGCGCCCCGAGCGTCGCGGTGGCGGCGCCCACGGGCAGGCCCTGGACGGGCAGCAGGTGCAGGACGATGTGGTCGGCGCCCAACAGCAGGACCGCACCCGCCAGGGCGGTCAGTGCCAGGGTGCCGGGGGTCGGCGGACCGGCCAGGAAGCGCACCAGGTGCGGCACGGCCAGCGCCACGAAGGCGACCGGCCCGCTCAGCCCCGCCGACAGCGACGCCAGCACGATGGCGAGCAGCAGCAGGCCGAGCCTGGCCCGGTCGGGGTCGAGTCCGAGCCCGCCCGCCGAGTCGTCGCCGAGGTCGAGCACCGAGAGCCGACGGTGCGCCAGGAAGGCGGCGACGACGGCGACGGCGATGGCCGCACCGCCGAACCCGACCTCCGTCCAGGTCCGCCCGTACAGCGACCCGGTGGTCCACTGGAGCGCCGAGTTGGCGAGCTCGGCCGGGAACCGGACGATCATCAGGTTGACCGCCGCGGCCAGCCCGGACTGCACCGCGAGACCGACCAGCACCAGCCGGGTGACCGCCATCCGGGAGCGCCAGGCGAAGGCGCCGAGCAGCGCCGCCGCGAGGACGCCGCCGCCGAGCGCGGCGAGCGGGATCAGCAGCTGGCTCGCCCCGGCGGCCAGCATGGCGACGGCACCGAAGGAGGCGCCGCCGGTCACTCCGATCACGTCGGGCGAGGCCAGCGGGTTGCGGAAGAGCCGTTGCAGCAGCGAGCCGGAGACGGCCAGCCCGGCGCCCGCGATCAGCGCGGACAGCACGCGTGGTGCACGGAACTCCTGCACCACCAGCACGTCACCCGGGTCGCAGAGGCCGACCAGTGCGCGCAGTGCGTCCGTCAGCGGCATCTTGACCTGACCGGTGCTCAGGGCGAGCCCGGTGAGCAGCACCAGGGCCACGGCGAAGCCGGCGCAGAGCAACAGGGTCCGGCGTCGCTGCCGGGCGAGGGCGCCGCCGGGCGGTTTCACGGCTGCGGTACGGGGCCGCGCCGACGGGGCCTCGGGGAGCGTCTCGTTCACCGGGCGACCTTCCGGGCCAGCACGGCCAGCAGCGGCGCACCGAGGAAGGCCGTGATGATGCCGACCTCGATCTCGGACGGGCGGGCCACCAGGCGGCCCAGCACATCGGCGGCCAGCAGCAGGATCGGACCGCAGACCAGGCTCCCGGGCACCAGCCAGCGGTGGTCGTTGCCGAGCAGCGGCCGGACCAGGTGCGGCGCGGCCAGGCCGATGAAGACGACGGGCCCGGCGACGGCCACGGAGCCCGCGGCCAGCAGGACGACGGCGAGTCCGCCGATCACCCTGATCCGCGCCACCGGCACGCCGAGCGACTGCGCGGCGTCGTCGCCCAGGGCGAGTGCGTTGAGCGCGGGGGAGACGAGCAGCGCCAGCAGCAGCCCGACCCCGATCAACGGCAGGACCTGGTAGAGGACTTCGAGGCTGCGGCCGGCGAGCGAACCGGCCAGCCAGAAGCGGGCCTCGTCCAGGGTGCGGCGGCTGGCGAGCATCAGGGTGGAGGTCCAGGACAGCAGGACCGCGGTGAGCACCGTGCCGCCGAGCGCCAGCCGGATCGGGTCGAGATCGCCCGAGCGGCGCGCCATCGAGTACGCCAGCACGGCCGCACCGGCCGCACCGAGGACGGCGAACCAGACGTACTGCAGCGGGTGCGTCAGGTGCAGCACGAAGATCGCGGTGACCACGGCGAAGCCGGCCCCGGCGTTGATGCCGAGCGTGGTCGGGGACGCCAGCGGATTGCGGGTCACGCCCTGGGCGACGGCTCCGGCCGCGCCGAGCGCGGCCCCGACCACCAGGCCGATCACCGTACGCGGCACCCGCAGACCGGTGACCACGTCGGCGTCACTGCCGTGGGCGTGGCCCGACAGTGCGTCGACAACGGTCGAGAGCGGGATGGCCCGCGCCCCGAGGGCGAGGCTCAACGCCGCACAGACCGTCAGCACGCCGACACCCGCGAGCAGCAGCAGACTGCGCTGCGCGGCACGGTGACGTTGTGCCGGGGCTGTGGACGCCGGCGGTTCGGTGGTAAGCACAGAGAGAGATCTTAGGTTAGGCAAGCCTAAGGAAGTCAAGCGCAGGCAATGCTTTTCTAAGATCGGCACCAATGTATAAGGTGAGGCTCACCTTAGTCGATAGGCGGGAGACCGGGAGTGGGAATGCTCCGACTGGCGACACGTGACCGCGTGTCCGGCGGTCCGCCCGGCGGCCCGTCCTGCGACGGGCCCGACCGTGCGGCCGCGAGCCTGCGGCGGGTCGTCGACATCTGCGGGACGCTCCGGGTCGACATCCTGACGCCCGGCCGGCCTTCGCCGATGCCTGGTCAGGGGCTCCTGGGCGTCGCCGGGCTGTCGGACGACGACGTCCGGGTGCTGGTCGCCGCGGAGGCCGCCCGGATCGAGGCCGGGAACGGACGCGCTCCGCGCACGCACGTCGCCGCCTCCCGGCTGCTGCACCACCTCCTCTGGTCCGCCGCACTGCTGTTCAGCGGTCCCTGGTACCTGGCCGGCGAGGTGCCCCGGCTGGGGGTGCAGGACTGCTGGATCGACGCCGGGACCGGTGACCTGACGGTCCGCCCGGCCGTCGGCGTTCCCGGCGGCGAGGCCGAACTGCGGGACGCCGTCGCCGCGTTCGTCGGGCCGCTGCTGGGTGCCTTCGCGCCGTACGTCAAGCGCGGACAGCGTGCGCTGTGGGGGATGGCGGCCGACGATCTGCTCTCCGGGATCTGGTACCTGGGCCGGATGCTCGGCGAGGAGGAGCGCGCGATCCGGGTGGCCGGCGCGGTCCTCCCGGGCGGCACTCCGCCCTTCCCCGGCGCCGCGGACTTCCGTCTCCTGCAAGGCACTTCGGGCCGCGTCCACCGGACCAGGACCCGCCTGGGCTGCTGCCTCTACTACGCGATCCGCCCGGCCGAGGCCTGCGTCACCTGTCCGCGCACCTGTGACGAGGAACGCGTCCGGCGGCTGGAGCTGTGAGCACGGCCGCACCTTCCCGGGGGCGGGTGTGCGACCGGCCCACCGGGGAGGTGCCCGGCCGTCAGCCCTGCTGTCCAACTTCCTCCGTTGGCACGGTCGTTCGGTAGCGCTGTTCGGTGGCGGTCAGGGCGGCGAGCAGGCCGGCCTGCCAGCGGACCGCCGACCGCCTGGCCCACCGCCAGCACCCCGGACACCGCCGAACCGCACCACACGCTGCGGAGTTCTCGCTGACCGGCAGCAGTGTCCCGATCGGGCACATCGCGTTCGGCAGCCGTCCCGGCAGCGACCACAGCAATACCCGACCGCCCGTCAGGCGTGCCGCCGTCCGGAACGTCGTGACCACGGCCATGCCGATCCCCCAGTGGGGCCGGGTCGGGGCAGCCCGCCGCCCGTCCACCGGCCCGTCCAGGTGATCCGGTTGCGGGCGGACCTCGAAACCACCGGGCCGCGCCGACGGATCGGGACCGTGCGATCACCCGGCACGCCGCCCGGATCCGTTTGCCGCGGCTTGGAGGACCGGCCGACGACGGCCCATCGGCAGGGACCCGCCGCACCGGGTCAGGCCTCCCGGCACTTCTCCTGGCACGTCTCGCGGCGCAGCAGCGCGTCGTACTCGGCGTGCACCCGCCGGTCCATGGCCAGGGTGAACTGGGCGTCCGCGACGGTGCGGGCGAGCGGGCGGATGCGTCGGATCTGCCCGGTCAGCCGGGCCGCCTCGCCGGGTGCGAGGTCCCCGGCGTGGCTGAGGGCGCCGAGCAGTTCGTCCCTGACGAGTGCGGTGAAGACCTCGGCGACGGCGTCCGCGTAGTCCTGCGCCTTGCGGCTGGCGGCGAGTACGGCGGCGAGCGGTACGCCCTCGTCGACCAGGGCGACGGTGGCGTCCATCAGGCGGCGGCTGATGTGGACGATGCCGTCGTCCCGGACGGTGATGTAGCCCTGGGCGATGGACTCCGCGGTGTTGGCCTCGGTCAGCTGGTCGCCGAAGGCGGTGGCCAGGTCCGCCCAGCTGAGGTGGACCGGGCTCTCGTCCGACCAGGGCTCGGTGATGGCGGCCTGCAGCCCGATCAGCTCGGCGACGTCCCGGCCGCTCTCGCCGGCGCCGATCAGTTCGGCGATGCCGCCGAGGGTGTGTCCGCGTTCCAGCAGTTCGGCGATCATGCGCAGCCTGGCCAGGTGCTCCTCGCCGTACCAGGCGATCCTGCCCTCCTTGCGCGGCGGCGGCAGCAGTTTGCGTTCGCGGTAGAAGCGCAGGGTGCGCGTGGTGATGCCGGCGGCCTCGGCGAGTTCCTCGACCCGGTACTCGCGCGGGGTGCCGCTGCCTGTGCTCTCGATCTCCGCCACGCGGCTCAGCATAGGGCGGCGGTGCCGGGAACCGATGCGGTCCGCCTCCTTCCAAGAACTGTCGGCACGGGCTACCCTGCCAATCGTGCCAGTGATTGCTGGCGTGGTTTACCCCGGCTTCGACAGCACGACGGACAGCACGACGGACGGTCCAAAGGTCGGTCCGACCGCCAGTCCAAAGCCCCGGGGCACCGGTCCGGGTCACCGGCCCGGCGTCACGGATCGTTCGACGGCCCGGTTCAATGGTTCCGCACTCCCGCCGCCCCACAGCTCCAGGAGGCCCGCCGCATGGCATCCAGCCCCAAGCGCACCAAGCAGCCGTCCACGCCCGACGATCCGCTCGCCACCCCGCACGTCAGGGTCGCGGTGATCGGCTCCGGCTTCGGCGGTCTCGGCGCCGGAGTGCGCCTGCGCCGTGCCGGGATCACCGACTTCGTCATCCTGGAGCGGGCCGGCTCGCTCGGCGGCACCTGGCGCGACAACAGCTACCCGGGCTGCGCCTGCGACGTGCCCTCGCACCTGTACTCCTTTTCGTTCGCGCCGAACCCCGAGTGGCCGCGCAGCTTCTCCCACCAGCCGGACATCCGCGCCTACCTGGAGCGGGTCGCCGACACCTTCGGTCTCCGCCCCCACCTGCGGTTCAACACCGAGGTGACCGAACTGCGCTGGGAGCAGGAGCACACCCGTTGGCGGGTCACCACGGGGGCCGGGACCTGGACCGCCGACGCCGTGGTCTCCGCCTCCGGGCCGCTGGCCGACCCGCAGATGCCCGACCTGCCCGGACTCGCCGAGTTCCCCGGCCGGGTCTTCCACTCCTCGCGCTGGGACCACGACTTCGACCTCCGGGGCAAGCGTGTCGCGGTGGTTGGGACCGGCGCCTCGGCGGCCCAGATCGTCCCCGCGATCCAGCCCGTGGTCGGCAGGCTGACGGTCTTCCAGCGCACCCCCGCCTGGGTCCTGCCGCGCGCCGACCGGGAGATCTCGGCCCTGGAGAAGTGGCTGCACAGCAAGGTCCCGCCGACCGGCATGCTGCGCCGGGCCTCGGTCTTCGCGATGCGCGAACTCCAGGTCGGTGCCTTCACCCGCCGTCCCGGCGCGCTGCGCGTGGTCCAGCAGATGGCCGTCCGCAACCTCGAACGGGGCATCGCCGACCCGCAGTTGCGGGCCAGGCTGACCCCGGACTACCGGATCGGCTGCAAGCGCATCCTGCTCAGCAACACCTACTACCCGGCGCTCGCCGCGCCCAACGCCGAGGTGATCACCTCCGGTCTCGCCGAGGTGCGCGGCTCCACCCTGGTCGCCGCGGACGGCAGCGAGGCCGAGGTCGACGCGATCGTCTTCGGCACCGGCTTCCACGTGACCGATCTGCCCATCGCCGAGCGGGTGTTCGGGATCGGCGGGCACAGCCTCGCCGAGGAGTGGAAGGGGGGAATGGAGGCGCTGCGGGGATCCACCGTGCACGGCTTCCCCAACCTCTTCTTCGTCATCGGCCCCAACACCGGCCTCGGCAACAGCTCGATGATCCTCATGATCGAGTCCCAACTCAACTACATAGTCGATGCGTTGAAGACCCTGGAGGCGGTCGGCGCCACCGCGATGCAGCCCACCGTGCGGGCGCAGCGGCACTGGAACCTGGAGGTCCAGCACCGGATGCAGCGCACCGTCTGGCTCACCGGCGGCTGCCGCAGCTGGTACCTCGACTCCGAGGGCCGCAACACCGTCGCGTGGCCGGGCAGCACCAGCGCCTTCCGCCGCGCCACCCGCCGGGTGGACCTCGCCGAGTACGAACTCCTCAAGCGCACCGCGCCCGTGGCCCAGGAGGTCGCCGCATGAAGTCCGGACCCGCAGGAATCCGAGGCCGGTCCGGCCGGATGGTGGCCGCCGACTGCGTGCTTCCGGCAGCCGCCGAGGAGTACCGCATCCGCTCCGCCGACGGCCACTGGATCCACGCCGAGGCGCACGGCCCCGAGGGCGCGCCTCTGGTGGTCCTCGCCCACGGCTGGACCTGCTCGACCCTCTTCTGGGCCCCGGTGATCCACCAGCTCTCGGTCGATCACCGGGTGGTGGCGTACGACCAGCGCGGCCACGGCCGCAGCGACGTCCCGCCGACCGCCGTCGGCTACTCCACCGCCAGGCTCGCCGACGACCTGGAGGCGGTGCTCACCCGGATCGTCCCGGCGGGGGAGCGGGCGGTGCTGGCCGGACACAGCATGGGCGGGATGACCATCATGGCCGCGGCCGACCGGGGCGAGGTGGCGAGCAGGACCGCTGCGGCCGTCCTGGTCAGTACCGGACCGAGCGATCTGCTCGCCGAGCTGGACGTCGTCCCGTCCACCGTCCGCCCGCCCGGCCTGCGGCGCTTCCTGCACCGCCGGATCCTGCAGTCCAGGCTGCCGCTCGGCCCGGTGACGGCCGTCAGCAGGGCGATGCTCAAGTACAGCACCATGGGCCCGGCCACCCCGGGCGGACGGGTCGAGGCGACCGCCCGGGTGGTGCACGCCTGCCCGACCGGAGTGCGCCGCCAGTGGGCCAGGGTGCTGGGCGAGCTGGACGTCCGGGAGCAGCTGGCCGAGCTGGCCGTGCCGGCCATCGTGGTGGTCGGCACGCACGACCGGCTCACCCCGCCCGTGCACGCCCGCCGCATGGTGGCCGCACTGCCGGATCCGCGGGGGCTGCTGGAACTCCCCGGCGTCGGCCACATGTCGCCCGTGGAGCGCCCGGCCGAGGTCGCGGCCGAGATCCGACGGGCCGTCAACTTCACTACCGAGGACGCCAGGAGCGTGAGCGCATGAGTACAACTCCGCCGATCGCGGGACAGGTCGTGGTCGTCACCGGGGCCGCCCGGGGGGTCGGCGCACTGCTGGCCCGCAAGCTGGCCCAGCGCGGCGCCGAGGTGGCCCTGGTCGGCCTGGAGCCCGAGGAGTTGAAGGCCGTCGCCGCCCAGTGCGGCCCCACCGCCACCTCCTGGGAGGCGGACGTCACCGACCTGGACGCACTGAGCGCCGTCGCCCGGCAGATCCAGGACCGCCACGGCCGGATCGACACGGTCGTCGCCAACGCCGGCATCGCCATCGGCGGCCCGCTCCTGGACAGCGACCCGCGTGCCTTCGACCGGGTCATCGAGGTCAACCTGCTCGGCAGCGTGGCCACCGCCCGCGCCTTCCTGCCCGCGCTCATCGAGAGCGGCGGCTACCTGCTGCAGATCGCCTCGCTGGCCGCGATCACCCCGGCGCCGCTGATGGCCGCCTACTGTGCCAGCAAGGCGGGGGTCGAGGCGTTCGCCCACTCGCTCCGCGCCGAGGTCGCCCACCAGGGCGTCAAGGTCGGTGTCGGATACCTGAGTTGGACCGACACCGACATGGTGCGCGGCGCCGACCAGGACACCGTGCTGGCCCAGCTGCGCGCCCGCCTGCCCTGGCCGGCCAGCAAGACGTACCCGCTGGCCCCGGCGGTGGAGCGGCTGGTCGCCGGGATCGGCCGCCGCTCCCCGCACGTGTACGCCCAGGCGTGGCTGCGCGGAGTCCAGCCGGTCCGCTGGGTCCTGCCGAGCCTGATCGCCACCGTCGGGGCCCGCGACATCGCCCGGCTGGCACCGCAGTTGAGGGCCACCGCGGCCTCCCGCCTGCGCGCCGTCGGCGCGGGCGGTGCCGCCGACACGGCGAACCGCCGCACCACGGCCGGGTAGCGGCCGCCCGCCGCGCCCTGCGCACCCGCGCGGCGGCGGCCCCGGGGTCGCCCCCGGGCCCCCCCCCGGCCCCCTACCGCCACCGCCCGCCGGC
>NZ_JBHJVK010000043.1:59616-78091 GCF_042264695.1 Kitasatospora sp. NPDC056138
CGCCGCACCGCGCCCCGCCGGGGGCGTTCGGGGCCCGCCCGCCGCCCCGGCGCCCCGCGGGGGGCGGGGCGCGGGGAGCCCCCCCGCCCCCCCCCCGCGGCCGCATCCGGCGACGGCGCTCAGGCCGACGTTCGGTGACGGTCGGTCAGGTCGGCGTCCGGCGGCCGCCGTCGGCCTGCCGGGTGCCGGTGCCACCGCCCGCGGGGAGCACGCCCGGAGCCCGGGGATCCGCCCGGACGGACACGTTCGCGCGCGGCTGCGCGTCGCGCGCGGTCGGCGACCGGGCGGGGCCGTTCCTGTCGAAGTGTCGCGGGGTGCTTACCACCGAGTACGGTCTGCACATGACGACTGCCCTCATCACCGGCGCCACCGCCGGCATCGGCGCGGCCTTCGCCCGCCGCCTCGCCAAGGACGGCCGCGACCTGGTCCTGGTCGCCCGCAACGCCGAACGGCTGGAGGCCACCGCCGCCGAGCTCGGCAAGCGCTACGGCGTCCAGGTGGAGACCCTGACCGCGGACCTGGCCACGGAGGAGGGCATCGCCGCGGTCGAGGAGCGGCTGCGCGACGCCGAGCGGCCGGTCGGCATCCTGATCAACAACGCCGGGTTCGGCAACAAGGGGAGGTTCCTCTCCGTTCCGCTCCAGGCGGAGCTGGACATGGTCAAGGTGCACATCGAGGCGGTGCTGCGGCTGACCATGGCGGCCGTTCCGGGCATGCGGGAGCGCGGCTTCGGCGGGATCGTCAACGTGGCCTCGGTCGCGGCCTTCGTGCCGCGCGGCACCTACGGCGCCAGCAAGGCGTGGATGGTCAGCTTCACCCAGGGGATCGCCCGCGACCTCGGCGGCACCGGAGTGCGCCTGCTCGCACTCTGCCCCGGCTTCACCCGGACCGAGTTCCACGAGCGCGCGGGCATGGGCACCTCGAACATCCCCTCCTGGGCCTGGCTCTCCGCCGACCGCGTGGTGGACGAGGCGCTGCGCGACCTCGCGCGCGGCCGGACGCTCTCGGTGCCGAGCAAGCGCTACAAGGCGGCCGTGGCGCTCGGCCGGGTGCTGCCCGCGGGCTCGCTCGGCGGTGTCTCCTCCAAGGCGGCCCGCAGCTACGGGCCCAACTAGGCCCGGCAGGCCGGCCGATCCTGCCGGTGGTGCGGGGAAGTGCGCGGGCCGGAGGCATCCCGGTGGGCACCGTGCCCCTGGGGTGCTGCCGTTTCGCGCAGCTCCCGCGCCCCCTCGGGCCCACGCCCCTGCAGGATCGGCCGGACGGCCCCGGGCCTCGGGTGGGGGCAGGGCGGGCCGTCGGCAGGAGGGAATAGGAGCTACCTCATTATTAGCTTGCCTAACTATGAGTCCCTCTCTGTATGCTGGCAGCATGCCCGCGTCCGCCCTGCCCGGAGGTAGCCCTTGAAGCCCGACAGACTCGACTGGACCCCACCGCCGCGCGCCGAGGGCGAACCCGGCCCGCCGGCCCAGGTGCGCCGGATCCTCGCCCTCTTCCGCCCCTACGCGGGCCGCCTGACCGTCGTCGGCCTGCTGGTCGCGGCCTCTGCCGTGGTCTCGGTGGCGACGCCGTTCCTGCTCCGCGCGGTGCTCGACACCGCCATCCCGCAGGGCCGCACCGGGCTGCTGAGCCTCCTGGTGCTCGGCATGATCGCGGCGGCCGTGGTCAACAGCATCTTCAACGTCCTGCAGACGCTGATCTCCACCACCGTCGGCCAGCACGTGATGCACGACCTGCGGACCGCCGTCTACGGCCACCTCCAGCGGATGTCGCTGGCCTTCTTCACCCGGACCCGCACCGGAGAGGTGCAGTCCCGGATCGCCAACGACATCGGCGGGATGCAGTCCACGGTCACCTCCACCGCCACCTCGCTGGTCTCCAACCTGACGGCCGTGATCGCCAGCGTGGTCGCCATGGTGGCCCTGGACTGGCGGCTGACCGTCGTCTCGCTGCTCCTGCTGCCCCTGTTCGTCTGGATCAGCCGCCGGGTCGGCAAGGAGCGCAAGCGGATCACCGGCGAGCGGCAGAAGCAGCTCGCCGTGCTGAGCTCGGCTGTCCAGGAGTCGCTCTCGGTGAGCGGAGTGCTGCTCGGCCGCACCATGGGCCGCTCCGACTCGCTCTCCCGGGAGTTCACCGACCAGTCCGCCGAGCTGGCCCAGCTGGAGGTGCGCTCCAGCATGGCCGGGCGCTGGCGGATGTCCACCATCGGGATCGTGATGGCCGCGATGCCGGCCGTGATCTACTGGGCCGCCGGGCTGGCCGGCGCGAGCGGGGTGCCGATCGTCTCGGTCGGCACCCTGGTGGCCTTCGTCTCGCTCCAGCAGGGCCTGTTCCGGCCGACCGTGAGCCTGCTGTCGACCGGTGTGGACGTCCAGACCTCGCTGGCGCTGTTCCAGCGGATCTTCGAGTACCTCGATCTGCCGGTGGAGATCCAGGAGCCGGCCCGTCCCGTCCGGCTCGGCCGGGTGCGCGGTGACGTCGGTTTCGAGAACGTCGAGTTCCGCTACCACCCCGAGCAGCCGCAGCCCACCCTGACCGGCATCGACCTCAAGGTGCCCGCGGGCAGCTCACTCGCGGTGGTCGGCGAGACCGGCTCCGGCAAGACCTCGCTCAGCTACCTGGTGCCCAGGCTCTACGACGTCACCGGCGGCCGGGTCACCCTGGACGGCACCGACGTCCGCGAACTCTCCTTCGAGACCCTGGCCGACGCCATCGGCGTGGTGTCCCAGGAGACCTACCTCTTCCATGCCTCGGTCGCCGACAACCTGCGCTTCGCCAAGCCGGACGCCACCGACGCCGAGCTGGTCGCCGCCGCCGAGGCGGCCCAGATCCACCACATGATCGCTGACCTCCCCGAGGGCTACGACACCGTGGTCGGCGAGCGCGGGTACCGCTTCTCCGGCGGCGAGAAGCAGCGGCTGGCCATCGCCAGGACCATCCTGCGCAACCCGCCCGTCCTGATCCTCGACGAGGCCACCAGCGCACTGGACAACCGGACCGAGCGCGCCGTCCAGCAGGCCATCGACGCGCTCGCCGTCGGCCGGACCACCGTCACCATCGCGCACCGGCTCTCCACCGTCCGCCACGCCGACCAGATCGCCGTCCTCGACCACGGCCGGATCGCCGAGCTGGGCACCCACGAGCAACTGCTCGCGCTGGGCGGACGCTACGCGGCCCTGCTGCGCCGGGAGCAGCCGACGGGCGGTCAGCAGTCGGGCGGTGCGCAGGCGAACGATGCCCCGGTGGACGTCCGGACGGTGAACGGGTCCGCACGGGACGCTCACCCGGTGGCCGGCGGGGCGACGCTGAACGGCCGGCCGGTGCAGGGCTGGCCGCTGAACGGTCAGGCGGCGATCGGCCGCTCGTTGTAGGTCTCGGCCAGCTCCTGCCCGGAGAGCTCGTGGATCGCCGCCATCACCTCGTCGGTGACCTGGCGGCGGGCCTTGGCGCTACGGGCCTGGCCGTGCAGCTCGGAGAAGTCCAGCGGCTCGCCGAAACGGACCGTCACCTTGCGCAGCCGGGGGATCCGCTTGCCGACCGGCAGGATGTCCGCCGGGCCCTCCAGCGCCACCGGTACGACGGGCACACCCGCCGTCAGCGCCAGCCAGGCGACACCGGTCTTGCCCCGGTAGAGGCGGCCGTCCAGCGAGCGGGTGCCCTCGGGGTAGATGCCGAAGGCCTTGCCCTGCTGCAGGATGTCCAGCGCCTGCTCCAGCGAGGCCGCCGCCGAGCGGTAGGTGCCGCGCTCGACGGGCACCGCGTTGATGACGCTGGTGAAGAAGCTGCGGGAGATCGCGCCCTTGAGGCCGGTGCCGGTGAAGTACTCGGCCTTGGCCAGGAAGTACACCTGACGCGGTGCGGTCAACGGGATGACCACGCTGTCGATGAAGGACAGGTGGTTGCTGGCCAGGATCACCCCACCCTTGCGCGGCACGTGCTCCAGCCCCTCGATGACGGGGCGGTAGAGCGCCTTCGCCACGGGCTTGAGCACGAGCTTGGTGATGAGGTTGAGCATGGGCCCTCCCTGGCCGACCGACATCCCCGGACTCGTGACTGGGCCGAGGTCAGACCGCAGATTACGTCATGAACCCCGTCGGGCGTCCACTGAACCGGTCCGCGGACCCCTGCGATCCTCGTCACGGACTGCGTATGGTTGTACGCGAAACCGATGATCGGCGGAGTGACGCCGCGTCGACACCCCGTCCGCCCGAGCCCGGAGGCCCGCCGGGTGAGTCGAGCCGTCAGAGCCGAGGGCGGCGCAGAGCTCAGACCGGCGATCAGGCCGGGGATCCCCCCGACCGGTCCGGCTGCTGCTGCCACCCGGTCGCCCAGTCACCCGGCCGCCCGGCCATTCCGCCACTCAGTCAGCCACCGGAGGCCAGTGCGGCCTGCTGTCCTCCGCTCCACGCGGTGTCCCGCGCCTTCGAGTGCGCCGGACTCCCCTCGGCCGGCACCGTGACCGGGAAGATCCGGCGGACCACGCGCTCGGCGGCCCGTCCGTCGTCCCAGGGGCAGAACCGTTCGCGGAAGGCCGCCCGGGCGCCCGGCTGCGGATCGCCGGCCAGCAGTGCGTCGGCGACCTCGGAGGTCTCGGTGGCGACGGCGCCCGGCGGCGTGGCGAGCAGGTCGAAGTAGACGCCCCGCACCCGGCAGTACTCGGCCCAGTCCGGCGCGAAGACCACCATCGGACGGTCCAGCACCGCATAGTCGAACATCAACGAGGAGTAGTCGGTGACCAGCGCGTCGGCGGCCAGGCAGAGCTCCTCGACGGCCGGGTGCGCCGAGACGTCCACGATCCGTGCGGCCCCGGCCCCGGCCGCCGGCTCCCCGGCGCCGCCGGTGTGGAAGTAGTGGGTGCGGACCAGCAGCGTGTACCCGGGGCCGAGCCGCTCGGCCAGCTCGCCGACGTCCAGCAGCGGTACGTAACCGCCCTGGCCCTCACGGTGCGTCGGCGCGTACAGCACCACCCGCTGGCCCTCTGCCAGACCGAGGCACCTGCGCACCGCCGCCACCCCGGCGGCCGTCGCTTCGGCGAGCCGGTCGTTGCGCGGGTAGCCGGTCTCCAGCAGTTCGTACCGGCCGGGGAAGGCGCGGCTGAAGTGGTCGCTGGTGTGCGGGTTGGGCGAGACCAGGAAGTCCCAGCGGTCCACCGCCTCGCGCAGCCGGTCGAAGTCCATGCCGTCGGCCGCGACCGGGTACCGCCGCAGATCCATGCCCATGCTCTTGAGCGGGGTGCCGTGCTGGGTCTGCACGTGCACCGTGCCCGGCCGCTTGGCCATGGTGTGCGGGAAGTTGACGTTGTTGACGAAGTACTTGGCGGTCGCCATCGCCCGCAGATAGGCCGGGGTGTTCACCACGACGTACGGCACCCCGGCGGGCAGCCCGGCCGCCTGCGCCCTGGTCTCCACCACCCAGACCCCGCGCACCTGCGGCGCCAGCTCCCGGGCCTTCTCGTAGATGGCGGCCGGATTGCAGGCGTAACCCCGGTGCCAGTACGCGGCGTAGACGGCGAGGTTCTCGTCCAGCGGAAGCCGCCGGAGGGTGTTGTACGCCGCGGACCTGGCGCCGCTGCGCACCCCCTTGCGGACGGTCGGCGCCACCGCCCTGGCCCGGCGGCGCAGGGAGCGCGGAATCCGCTTGGTGCGCCGCAGTTCGCCGTACGTGCGCCGGGAGCCGGTGGCCACCAGCCGGTACTGGATGCCGCGCAGCCCGGCGGGGTAGCGGTAGCCGGACGGGCGGTGGCGGTCGAAGTGCCGGCCGATCCGGTGGAAGAAGTCGCCGCGCAGTCCGGTCGGGACCAGCCCCGGGGTGTCGTAGATGGTCAGGGCCTGCTTCACGGTGCGGTCGAAGACCAGGTTGCGCAGGGCGTCCTGGCCGGTGGTGCCGATCCCCCGGCGGTCGAGGAAGGCGAAGATCGCATCGTACTGGGCGAAGGCGTCCGCGTGCTTGGGCGAGGCGGTGTTGGTGATCGCGCCGGGGCGGCCGCGCCGGTAGGTGTAGCAGGGCCGGTCGAGGTAGCGCAGGCGGCGGGCGGCGACCACCGCCGGGTAGGTGACGGAGATGTCCTCGTAGTAGCCGCGTCCGAAGGAGACGTCCAGGTCGACCAGGAACTCCCGGCGGAAGACCTTGTTCCAGACCGCCATCACGGTCTGCAGCAGACCCGGCTGCTCGCGCGCGGTGCAGCCCTCGGCGAGCGGGGAGCCGGTCAGCAGGTGGCGCCACGGGTTGGGCTCGGTGGCGCCGTCGGGGTAGACGTGGGTGAAGTCGGTCAGCAGCACGTCCACCGGCCGGTCGCTGTCGCGCTCGCGGCGCAGCTCGGCGACGACCGCGGCCAGCGCGCCGTCGGGCAGCCAGTCGTCGCTGTCCACGAACCAGACGTACCGGCCGCGCGCCTGGGCCAGACCTGCCGTCCGGGCACCGCCGAGGCCCTGGTTCTCGGCCAGGTGCAGGACTTGAAGGCGGGGGTCGCGGGCCGCGTACTCGTCCAGGATCGCGCCGCAGCGGTCGGGGGAGCGGTCGTCCACCGCGATCACCTCGACCTCGGTGCCGATCTCCGGGGCGGCCGCCCCGGCCCCGGGGTCCGGGGCGGGGCCGTCGGTGGCCGCTCTGGCGGCCCCCATGCCGAGCGAGTCGAGGCAGCGGGGGAGGAAGGGCTCCACCCCGTGGACTGGCAGCACGATGCTCAGGAGGGGACTCACGCTGGATTCACTCCGCTATGGGCGCTGGGCTGTCGGTAGGCCGCTCGGTACCGCTCGCTTCACTGTAGTGAGCTGTGATGCACGCACAGTGGGTATTCGGTGACGCACAGGCAACGGAAAAGTGGCGCAGAGGCGCAATCGCGGCGCAATGCCGGCTCGGTTCCGGCGAAAAAAGCGACCGCCGGTGCCGCGCCGTTCGAGCGGCGGCACCGGCAGTCCGGTGGCGGCCCGACCGACCCTCAACGGTCGGCCGCCGGTCCCTACACCACCCGTAGCCGGGCCGCCGCAGCGTTGAGGCGGCCGGGCAGTGACTCACGACTGGTGTCGGAAGTTCTTCATCTGTCGAACTCTGCTGGGTCGGGACGAATTCATCCGACCGGGGGACGCCGGAAGTGTGGTCCGGATGTCCGCGTTGCTAGAGATACTGCTTGTAAGGAGCGAGGGCGTCAATCCCCCGGATGTGTTCATTTCCTGAACCATTGCGCGAGCCATTGCCGCGCTTGGGATCGACTCCTATATTGACGGGAAGTCTCACAAGGGTGCCGTCGGCGCCCCCGGGTCCTGCCCGGCCTCCCGCCGTCGCCCCTGCCTGCCGTCCTGCTCCCGCCCTGCCCTTCCCGCCGTCTCCTCCTGTCCCCGGGAGCCGCCCGTGAGCCCGCAGCCGAACCCGAGCCCGGCAGTCAGCGGAGTGCTGCAGGCGCTGCTGCTGGCGCCGCTGCTCGTGGGCGCCGGGTACGTCTTCCTCGGCCTCACCCTGTTCAGCGGCGGCACCGGGGACCTGTTCGCCTGGCGGATGTCGCCCGTCACCGCGACCCTGCTCGGCGCCGCGTACGGCGGCAGCGGCGTGATGCTCGCCATGGCCCTGTGCACCGAACAGTGGGTGCGGGTACGGGTGGCCGTGGCGGCCAGTTCGCTCCTCATGCTGCTGATGCTCGGCGCCTGCCTGCTCGGGCGCGGCACGCTCCAGCTGACCAGGGGCAGTGTCGTCGCCGTCCTCTCCGCCTGGGTCTGGCTCGGCGTGCACACCGCCGCGCCGGTCGTCGGGCTGATCGCGCTCGGCGCGCAGTGGCGCCGGAACGCGCGCTGGCGGGCACGGAGCGGGCGGGCCGAGCCCCGGCCGCCCCGGCTGCCCTGGTGGGTCGCCGGGCCGGTCGTCGGCAACGGGCTGGCCGTCACCGCCACCGGCCTCCTCCTCTACACCGTGCCTGACGTTCTCACCAGGCACTGGCCCTGGCAGGTCAGCGCCCTCGACGTGCGGGTGATCGGCGCGTGGTGCCTCGCCTTCGGGACGGCCCTGCTGCTCGGCCTGTGCGAGGCGGAGCTGCGCCGGGTGCGCAACGGGATGGCGGCCCTGGTCGGCACCGGGGTGCTCGGGCTGGTCGGCCTGCTCCGCTACGCCCACCTGGTGCGCTGGGCCTCGCCGGGATCCTGGCTGGTCGTCCTCGCCCTGGTCGCCTTCACCGGACTCGGCCTCTGCGGTGTCGGCGTCTCCGGACTGCTCGACCCGCCAAGGCCCGGCAGCGGGCCGGGCGGAGGGCCGGTGGTGCGCCCGGCGCAGCTCGGCTGACCTGCACGCCGGGGGTTCTGCCTTCACCTCGAATCGCCGCCGTGCCGGGGCCGGCCGGCGATCGACGGGTTGACCTGGTGGCATTCCCTCCGGCGGTCCGTCAGGTTGATGCGCAGTCGTGACCGAGGCCACGGGTACCTGGTGAAGCGTCAGTTCGCTGCGCACGATACGGTGGCAGAACACCAGGACGGTTGCGCGAAGGCCGTCTCTCACGGATAGTCTTCGCCACGGCCCTGGCGCCTCGTAGGGGTGGGAATCAGATGGAACAGATGCAAGTACGGAGTCGGCCCCGGGTGCCGGCGATCCAGTGCGGTGTCGGTGCGACCGGCCGCCGGATCGACCGCCACCTGTCGGTGCTGGGGGCTCCGGCGCTCTCTGCGGTGGACACGGCGGAGGCGCTGGGTCTGATAAGAGAGCTGACGCCGCGCGGCGCGGTCGGCCTGGCCTCGCGGCGCCGCACCACACGGGTGCTGCTGCTGGCTCCGCTCCGCAGGCTGAAGCGGAGCCTGTTCGGCAGCCGGGGCTGAGACCCGGGCCCGCTCTGCGGGTCCCGGTCGACCCGACGGACCGGATGGTCTGTCGGGTCCTCGTGCTGTCCGGACGCGGTTCCGCCGCAGCGGCCCGAGGCCAACTCCCAGGCCGGTCAAGCCCCTCGGCCCCTGGAGCGACCGGCGGACGGGGGCGGCCTCGCGTGCCGACGGCTGCCGCCCGGACGGCTTCTCCTCGACCACCGCAGCTCCGCCGGTCAACCGCCGCGGCCCCGCCGGCCTCCGGTCGGGGGCCCTCCGCCGTCACCCGTCCTCAACTGCCGGTCGGCCCCGGACTCCTCGGGGCCGTCGCGGTACGGTCGCCCGCCGGCCCCGACCTGACGTACGGCGAGCCCTGTCGTCCACGGCGGCGCGGGGTGGGCAAGGATGGCCCCATGGCGGACAACTTCCACTCCATCACCTTCGAGATCACCACCGGCACCGCTGAGGTCGCCCTGGACATCACCGACCGCTGCGCGGCCTTCCTGGACACGACCGCCCCCGGGCGGGACGGACTGCTGAACGTCTTCGTCCCGCACGCCACCGCCGGAGTCGCGGTGATCGAAACCGGTGCCGGAAGCGACGAGGACCTGCTCGCGGCCCTGCGTGATCTGCTTCCCTCCGACAGCCGTTGGCGCCATCGCCACGGCAGCCCGGGCCACGGCCGTGACCACGTCCTCCCCGGGCTGGTCGCGCCGCATGCCACCCTGCCGGTCATCGGCGGCCAACTCGCCCTGGGCGTCTGGCAGTCGATCGTCCTGGTCGACACCAACCGGGACAACCCGCGTCGTACGGTCCGGCTGTCCTTCCTCGGTTAGCCGACTCCCCGGGGGCCCGGCTCGGCAGGGCCCCGCCCCCGGGGGAGGACGCACGGCTGCGGTCCCGCCGCTCGGCCGCCCTCCGCCCCCGGGCCACCGTTGGCCGGAGGGCGGGGGGATGTTTGCCGGAGGACGGGCGCAGGGGGTAGGAAGGCGGCATGACGGACGACACCAAGGACGCGCCCCAGCAGTGCGCCCTCGCCCCGGACGGCGACGCCGTCCGGGCGCTCACCCACGACCCGGCGCTCACCGGGCCGCGCGCCGACTGCGTCCAGTGCGGCGACCCGACCGAACTGCCCTCGGACCACCCCGGGATCACCCTGTGCCCGGTCTGCACCTGGCAGCAGGCCCAGCGCATCGCCTGCTCGGGCTGAGCCCGCTCGGGCCGGGCGGCCGGACGCGGAGCCGCCCCCGACCGGGTGCGCCCGCCGCTACCCGTCCGTGCGGGCGGCCAGGTGCAGGCTGGAGCCGTGGCGGCCCTTGCGGACCAGGAGCTGACTGGGGATCCGGGACCGCAGATCGGCGACATGGCTCACGATGCCGACCGCACGGTCCCGTTCACGCAGACCGTCCAGGACGTCCATCACCTCCTCGAGCGAGTGCTCGTCCAGGCTGCCGAAGCCCTCGTCGATGAAGAGCGTGTCCAGCGGCATACCGCCCGCCTCGTCGGTCACCACGTCGGCCAGACCGAGCGCCAGGGCGAGCGAGGCGAAGAAGCTCTCCCCGCCGGAGAGCGTCGCGGTGTCCCGGGCGATGCCCGTCCAGGCGTCCACCACCCGCAGGGCCAGACCGGACCGCCGGTTGCCCGCCACCCGGTCGTCGCTGTGGACGAGCGTGTACCGGCCGCCGGACATCCGCACCAGCCGATCGCTCGCCCGCTGCGCCACCTGCTCCAGCCGGGCCGCCAGGACGTACGCCTCCAGGCGCATCCGCAGGGTGTTCTCCGACGACGTGCCGGCGGCGAGCCCGGCCAGCCGGCTGATCCGCCCGTGCAGCTCCAGTGCCGGGGCGAGACCCTCGGCCAGCTCCGTCAGCTCACGGCCGAGCCGGGCCAGCGCCGCGCACCGCTCCGCAGCCGCGCTCTCGGCGGCCGAGGCCGACCTGAGCCGGGCCGTGGCCGACTGGAGCCGCGCCTCGGCAGCACCCTGGTCGACTGCGGGACGTGCCGCCGCCGCGACCAGCTCGGGGTCGGCCAGCCGGCGTTCCACCGCGTCCAGCGCCGCGCGCTGCCCGTCCAGGTGCGACTTCAGGGCGCTCCGCTCGGCGGCGGGCAGCATGGCGGCCCGTGCCGCCTCGGGGGCGGTGAAACCCGCTGCCAGGCTGGTTCGGTCCAGCTCCTGCTCGGCCTCCTCCAGCCGGGCCGCCGCCGCGACCGAGCTCCGGACGGCGGCCAGCGTGTCGACCACGGCCTCCGCCGTCGCCGAGAGCGCGGCGGCCCGGGCGGCGACCGACGGTGCGTCGGCCCGTGCGGCGCGGACCCGCTGGGCCAGCTCCAGCTGCTCCTCGGCGAGCTTCTTCAGCTGCCCGGCGAGGGCCGCGCCGTCCTCACCCGCCTGCCGCAGCTGGGCCTGCTGCCGGGCCTGCTCGCCCGTCAGCAGGCCGATCCGCTGCTCCACGGCCCCGAGGCCCTCGGCCGCCCGCACGGCCGCGCGGCGATCCTGCTCGGCCTCCGCCAGTGCAGCCCGGACCTCGCCGACCTGCTGCGCACCGGCGGCACCGGACGCCTCCGCCTCGTCGACCCGCAGCGCCGTCAGGGCCGCATCGGCCACCGACAGCGCCCGCTCGGCCCGGGTCTGTGCGAGCCGGGCAGCCTCCTCGTCCGCAGCGCTCACCTGCGCGGCCGACGGCTGCGCGGGGGCGGGGTGCACCTCGGACCCGCAGACCCGGCAGGCCGTGCCCTCGTGCAGTTGGCCCGCCAGCTCGGCCGCCATGCCGGTGAGCCGGCGCTCCCGAAGGTCCAGACCGTGCTCGCGGGCGTCCTGTGCCGCGGCGCGCAGCGCGGACAGCTCGGTCTCCGCACCGGCGATCCTGCCGCGCAGTTCGTCCCGCCGGGCGGCGGCCGCCAGGCGGCTCTCCAGGTCGGCACAGCGGGCGTCCAGTTGCTCGACCCTGGCCCCGGCGGCGCGGGTGGCCTCCCGCTCCTCCTGGAGGGCGGCGAGCCGGTCGTCGAAGTCCCGCAGCCAGTCCCGGGCGTCCTCGGCGAGTTCGTCCGCCCGCTCCCGGTCGGCGGTGAGCCGGTGGTGCTCGCGGCTCAGCCCGGCCTGCCGCCGCTCGTCGGCCCGGGCCGCCTCCAACAGCCCGAGCTGCGCCTGCAACAGCCTTTCGGCCTCGGTCAGTTCGGCCTCACCAGCTTCGGCGTCCGGCCGCAGGCCGGCGGTGGCGGAGCCGGGACCGCCGTCGGCCGGGACGGCCGGGGCGTCGGGGAAGCGCACATCGCCCGCCGGCAGCGCACGGGACCGGGGCGAGTCGTCCGGGGCGCAACCCTGTCGGCTGCCGTCCGGGGCCGCACCCTGCCGCTCGGCAGCCGGGGCGGCCCAGGGGGTGCGGAGCCGCGCCAGGGCGGCTCTGCGGTCACGCTCGGTCTGCCGCGCGGCCTGGAGCGCGGCGGCCGCGCTGTCGCGCAGGCGAAGCACGGACTCCACGCCCAGGGCGGCCTGCGCGGCGGCCAGCCTCCGCTCGTCGCGGGCCAGGCGGTCGGCCGAGTCGCGGAGCCGGGACGCCTCCAGCGCGGCCGCCCGGTGGCGGCGCTGGCGGTCGGCCAGCTCGGCCGCCCACTGCCGCTCCCGCTGGGCCGCCGCATGGGCAGACTCGGACTGGGCCGCGGCGGAGCGCGCCACGGCCAGCTGCTCGGCGGCACCGCTGCGCAGGATCGCCGCCCAGCCGAGCACCCCCGCCGTCTGCCCCGCGGACCCGGCGGCGGAGGCCGTGCCCACGGCGTCCTCGGCCGGCACCCAGCCCTCCGGCGGCTCGGCACCCGGACCGGCCGCCTGCTGCGTCCGGCCCACGAGGTCGCGCAGCCGCAGGCGCCCGCCCTGGACCGCCGCCTCGTGCCTGCGCCGCTGCTCGCCGAGCCACCGTTCGACCAGGTCGAACCGGCCGGTGTCGAAGAGCTGGCGCAGCAGCGCCGCGCGGTCCGCGGCATCGGCCCGCAGGAAGCGGGCGAAGTCCCCCTGGGGGAGCAGCACCACCTGGCAGAACTGCTCGCGGCTCATCCCGACCAGCCGCCGGATCTCCTCCCCGGCCTCCTGGTGCGACCTGCTCACGGCCTGCCAGCCCGGCGTCCCGTCGCCGAGGTCGGCGGACCACTCGCGCAGCAGGGTCTGCGGCTTCTCGACCGTGGTGCCGGTGCCCCGGCGCTTGGGGCGGCGCTGTTCGGGGCTGCGGGTGATCTCCAGGCGGCGCCCGCCGAGGGTCAGCTCCAGGCGGACCTCGGTGGGCAGCAGCGGCTGGGCGTGGTCGCTGCGCAGCGGATTGCCCCGGCGGGCGCCGGGCACCTCGCCGTACAGCGCGAAGCAGACGGCGTCCAGCACGCTGCTCTTACCGGCCCCGGTGGCGCCGCGCAGCAGGAAGAGGCCGCCCGAGGCGAGGTGGTCGAAGTCCACCCGCTCCGTCCCGGCGAACGGGCCGAAGGCCGTGACCGTCAGCTGGTGCAGTCTCATCGGGGCGGCTCCTGCTCGTGCTCGGTGGCCAGGCGGACGGCCTCGAAGGCCTCCTGCAGCCAGCCCTGCTCCAGCTCGTCCACCTCGCCGCCGCGGACGTGCCGGACGAAGCCCTCGGCGATCTCCAGGTCCGCGCGGCCGCTGACCCGGTCCGCGTACGAGACGTGCCGCTCGCCGGGGGTGGGCTCGGGCTCGAAGAGCAGTTGCAGGGTGTGCGGGAAGCGCCCGCGCAGCTCCTCCATCGGGTTGGCCGGGCGGAGCGGATCGGTGAGCGTGGCCTGGACCCAGGACTCCTCGTGGACCGCGAGTTCGGGGTCGGCCAGCAGCTCGGCCAGCCGCCCGCGGAGCCGGGCCAGCGGCCGCGGCTGCGGGCAGTCGAGCCGCTCGGCCGCCACCGAACCGTCGGCGGCGAGATCGACCAGCCACATGGTCTTGCGGTGGTGCACCTCGGAGAACGAGTAGGCCAGCGGGGAGCCGCTGTAGCGCAGGTGCGGGGCGAGGGTCTGGCAGCCGTGCAGATGACCCAGCGCCGCGTAGTGCACACCGTCGAACACCGAGGCCGGGACGCTCGCCACGCCGCCGACCGTGATGTCCCGCTCGCTGTCGCTCGGCTCGCCGCCCGTCACGAAGGCGTGCGCCAGCACCACCGCCCTCGTCCCCGCAGGACGCTCCGCCAGATCGGCCCTGACCCGCGTCATCGCCGCGCGCAGCACCTCGGCGTGCCCGCCGCCCGCCAGCCCGAACCGCTCGCGGGTGAGCGCCGGCTCCAGGTACGGCAGCCCGTAGACGGCCACGGGACCGTGCTCGTCGGCCAGCAGCACGGGGTCGGCGCAGCCGTCCGGATCGGTGCGCAGATGGACACCGGCCCTCCCGATCAGACCGGCGCCCACCCCGAGCCTGCGCGCCGAGTCGTGGTTGCCGCTGATGAAGACCGTCGGCACACCGAGGTCGGCCAGCCGGTGCAGGACGTCGTCGAAGAGCGCCACCGCCCCCAGCCCCGGCAGCGCCCGGTCGTACACGTCGCCCGCGACCAGCACCGCCTCGACCCGGTGCTCCCGCACCACCGCCACCAGGTGGTCGAGGAACGCGCGCTGGGCGTCGTGCAGGCTCTCCCGGTGGAACGAGCGGCCCAGATGCCAGTCGGAGGTGTGCAGCAGTCTCACCGGACCGCCCTCACCTGCATGTTCGCCACTTCTGGTCCCTCCGGGTCGGCGCACGGCCAGCAGGGGTGGAACTGGCCAGTACCGAGTATCACAGCTGCCTCTGACAACGCGCCCCGTTCGGCGTACTCCTCGGCCCCTCACCCGCATCGGGACGCAGCTGACCGCAGTGGTCTCGACCCCGACGGGACGGGGCGGCGAAGGCGTCGCGGGGGCGGCTCGGAACACTGCAGAGACCTCCCGGCGCCTGGAGCGGTGGAGCCTCGGCACGCCACCGACAGCTCGGGCGCCCGACCCCGGATCGATGCGGAGAGTGGATTGTCAGTGACGCTCTGTATGGTCGCCGGTGTCGGTGGCCCGCCGTCGGTGGGTGGTCCGGCAGTCGTTCCGAGGGAGGGTCCATGTCGTCCACGAACAGGCCGTCGAAGTCGAGGCCGTCGAGGTTGAGGGGGAGCTCCGGGCCGAGGGGACCGGAATCCAGGGGGCCGGATCCGGGGAGGCCGGAGGAGGGGAGTCGCGCCGCCGGGGGCCGGGCCGGGGGGAAGGGCGGGGCGTCCAGGGGCGGTCGAGGGCGGGGGCGGCGCCCGCGAGGGGCAGGAGGGGTGCTGCGGCAACCGGTGGCGCTCGCGGTGGCCGCGGACCCGGCCGACTTCGTCAGGCTGCGCGGGCACGGCCTGTTCGCCGGGGTCGACTACGGGCACTACCTGCGCCGCACCGAGAGCCAGCTGCGCGCCCTGCGGAGCGAGGGCGTGGACGTGCACCTGCGGGTGCTGGAGCCCGTCGACTACACCGACTTCTGCGAGCAGCACCTGCTGGCCCCGGACGACCCGGTGGCCAGGGTCGCGTACGCGGCCGACCCGGAGCTGGCGGGCGAGCCGTTCGTCTACCGGGGCGAGTGCCTGGCCGAGCTGCTCCCGGCCCTGCTGGTGGACCACCTGGCCCGGGTGCGGATCTCCGTCGGCTGCTCCGCGCTGCTGGTGGCCGTCGGCTGGGAGGACCACCCCGAGGAGCGGCTCGCCGCCGTCCTCCAGTACGTGTCCGAGGTCTACCTGGGGCTCGGCGCCGGCGCGGGGGAGGGGCGTCACCTGCTCACGCTGCGCTCGGTCGGCCTGATGGACGGGCAGCAGCTGGCGGCGCAGGCCGAGCTGGACGCGGCGTCCGGGGCGTTCACGGCCTCCGGGCGGGAGGTGGAGGCGCTCTGCGTCACGCTCGCGGCGGCGGTCGCCGGCTACGCGGCCGGAGAGCTGCTGCTGTACCGCCGGGTCGGGCCGGGCGGCGAGCGGGACGCGTCGGGGCGGCACGCGCAGGGCGAGCGCCAGGTGCTGGGCTGGGTGCTGGTGGACGGCTGGCTGCGGCCGATGTCGGCGCTGGAGACCGCGGCCACGCTGCTGGCCGTGGAGCCGGAGGGCTCGCCGGAGCGGTTGGTGGCCTGCGCGGGGTTCCCGTTGCCGTTCCCGGGGGCGGCGAGGGCGGCCCGTCCACCGGCGCAGCCGGGCGAGCCGGACGAGCGGAAGGGACCGAAGGGGCGGGTCGAGCGGAGGGGGCCGGAGGAGCCGGAGTCGCCGGTGGACACGGGTGGAGAGCAGCACGGTCCGGCCCACGGCGAGCAGGGCGGTCCGGCCGCCGGGGAGGCGGGTGGGGCCGGGCGCTGATGGCGGACGGACCGTGCGGGGTGGCGGCCGGGGGAGTGGTGCGGTTGGGCCGGGGTTCGCCTGCTGTCGACTCCCGGTTCGTCCTCCGTCGTCCGCTTCCGCAGGGCTGTGCGGTATGCCCCGTGCGGCGGTCAGGACTGTTCATCGACCGCATGTTCGGGGAAGATCAACAGGTCGGAGCGCGCCGCGGCACCGCCCTGCCCGGTCGTCCCCCGACCCGAACCGACCACGCCCCGCACGGCACGCGGGCACGACCACCGGAGGGGGGACGAGTGAGCCGTATCGAGTACAGCGCGGAGATTGCCGAGCTGTTGGGCCGGGTCCGGCGCCGTCCCGACGCGGGTTGGCCGTGGCGGCCGGGCGAGGCGGTGCCCGGCGGCCTTCCGGTGAAGCAGTCCTGGGGTTGGCTCTTCGTCCCGGACGGGCGGGTGCTGATGCTGGTGAACCCGAGGGACGGTGTGGTTAGCCTGCCGGGCGGTTCGCTGGAGCCCGAGGACGACGGGGACCCGGGTGTCGCGCTGGCGCGCGAGGCGGGCGAGGAGGCGCAGGCGGTGATCGGTCCGCCGCACTACCTCGGCTACCTCTACGATCGGGTCGGTTCGGCCAACGGCGGCCACGAGTGCGCCCGGGTCAGGATGGCTGCGGCCCTCCACGCCGTCGGGCCGACCGCGCCCGACCCGGCCTCCGGCCGGCACTACCGGCGGCTGCTGGTGGCGCCCGGCCTGGCGGTCGAACTGCTCGGCTGGGGCGAGGCCGGGCTGCGGCAGGCGCACGCGGCGGTGGCGACCGCCGTGGTCGAGCTGGGAGTGCCGGCCGCCGCGAACGAGACGATCGAGGAACTCCCGTCCTCCGGTTCGCTCTTCCCGCGCTGAGCCGAGGGGGTGCAGGGGCGGGGCGGGGTGGGGCCAGGAAGAGGGTGTGCGACGTGGGGCTGATCCATCACGTGGAACTCTGGGTGGACGACCTCGGCCTGGCCGAACGGCAGTGGGGGCCGGTGCTGCTGGCGCTCGGCTGTGAGCCGTTCCAGCACTGGGAGCACGGGCGCAGCTGGCGGCTCGGCGACAGCTATGTGGTGCTGGAGCAGTCGCCGGCGCTGCTGCCGGGGGGTCATCAGCGGCTGCGCGCCGGGCTGAACCACCTGGCGGTGCACGGTTCGCGGGACGCGGTGGCGGCGGCGCTCGGAGCCGGCTGGCAGGTGCGCGTGGACACCGGCGAGGCCGTGCACCTGATCGATGCTCAGGGCTTCGAGCTGGAAGTGGTCTGCGGGAGCTGAGCCACTGGCGCCAGGGAAGCGCCGGGAACCCGTATCGGTGCCCGGAGAGCCGGGAAGCCGGGAAGCCGGGAAGCCGGGAAGCCGGGAAGCCGGGAAGCCGGGAAGCCGGGAAGCCGGAGGGAAGGGCCGGTGCGGACCGGGAAAGTTGACGTCCCGTTCATCTGACGATGTCACAAGGGTTCTGGCAACCAACAATTCTGGCATGAGCACTGTTCGAGGTAGCTACTGCCTGGTATCACAAATGTGACCCCCGTCACCTTTGTGGAGGTGCTCAATGCGCCCTGCTCGTGCCGTGTCCGCAGCCGCTCTGGCCGGCTTCCTCGCGCTGACCACTCTGGTCGGTGCGACCGCCGCCCACGCCGCAACCGTCAACTACGTCGCACTGGGGGACTCGTACTCCTCCGGCGTCGGCGCAGGCAGCTACACCAGTGAGAGTGGCAGCTGCAAGCGCAGCACCAACGCCTACCCGTACCTGTGGAAGAACGCCCACTCGACGTCCTCGTTCACCTTCGCGGCCTGTTCCGGCGCGCGGACCGGGGACGTGCTGAACAGCCAGCTCTCCGGTCTCAACTCCGCCACCACGTTGGTCAGCATCACCATCGGCGGCAACGACGCGGGCTTCTCCAGCACGATGCAGACCTGCGTGCTGAGCAGCGACAGCGACTGCCTGGACGCGGTGGCGACGGCGAAGTCGTACGCGACCGACACCCTGCCGGGGCTGCTCGACCAGGTCTACTCGACGATCCACGGCAAGGCGCCCAACGCCCATGTGGTGGTGCTCGGCTACCCCCACCTCTACAAGATCAGCGGAAACTGCATATTCGGCATCGGCGACACCAAGCGCGCCGCCATCAACAGCGCGGCGGACGTGCTCGACGACGTCATCGCCAAGAGAGCCGCCAACGCGGGCTTCACCTACGAGGACGTCCGCGGTCTGTTCACCGGTCACGAGATCTGCGCCAGTGGCACGGTGTGGCTCAACAGCACCACGCTCCCGATCGACGAGAGCTACCACCCCAAGGCCGCCGGCCAGGCCGGGGGCTACCTGCCCGCGTTCTCCGCCGGGGTCTGACGGGCGGTGTGAACGGACGGCGGCCGCGCTCCGCCCCCGACCCGGGGGGCGG
>NZ_JBHJVK010000044.1:0-76395 GCF_042264695.1 Kitasatospora sp. NPDC056138
GGGGCGACCAGGTCGGCGGCGACCACCGAGCCGATGCCGAAGAAGGCGCCGTGGGCCAGCGAGGTCACGATCCGTCCGACGAGCATCAGCGGGAAGCTCGGCGCGAACGCGGAGAGCAGGTTTCCGACCACGAACAGGCCCATCAGCAGCATGAGCATCGTCTTGCGGCTGATCCTGGTGCCGACCGCCGTCATCAGCGGCGCGCCGACGACGACGCCGAGCGCGTATCCGGTGACGAGCAGGCCCGCGTTGGGGATGGACACGCCGTAGTCGCCGGCGATCTCGGGCAGCAGGCCCATGACCACGAACTCGGTGGTGCCGATCCCGAAGGCCCCGATGGCCAGGGCGAGGAGCGCGAGAGGCATGACGCAACCCTCCGTACGATTGCTAGTGCGTCTTACAAGCCTCAACAATAGTTGCAGACGCGTCATATCTGCAAGTGCGGGCAATTTCCCCTGGCATCCCGCCCGGGGCGGGCCGAGGCGTTCGACAGCAAGCCCCGAGCCACTCCCCCAGGAAGCCCAGCACCGGCCGCAGGACACCCAGGCGTCGGCGGCACTGCCGCACGCCGTATCCGGCCCGACCGGGCACGGCCCCTGCACCGCAACCACCGACACTGGCGCCACCACGGGAACGGCACCGGAACCGGAGCCCGGACAGAGCGCCGGCGGGCGCGGGGCGGGCCCTCGAAGGGTCGAGCGGAACCGGCACTCGGGCGGCGGCGGATCATGCTTCTCGCCCCCCGGCACCTGGCTCCCAGCTCCGGCACCGAACGAGAGATGGTTGCACAGGCCTTATACATGCTCTGGCTGATATTTCAGAACAGGGCTTATCCTGGTCCCTGTCGCACCCGGAAGGAGACCCGGACCCATGACCGCCACGGACCCGGCGCTGACCGCCCTCGCCAACGGATGGGCCGCCCTCTACGTCCTGTACGGCAGGATCGAGGCGCACATCGAACGCGCCCTGCAGTCCGAGCACGACCTGAGCGTGCGCGAGTACTCACTGCTCGACGTGCTCAGCCGCCAGCACGACGGCGTGGGCGGGCACCTGCAGATGAAGCAGGTCGCCGACGCGGTCGTCCTCAGCCAGAGCGCCACCACCCGGCTGGTCACCCGCCTGGAGGACCGCGGCCTGCTCTCCCGCTACCTGTGCCCCACCGACCGCCGCGGCATCTACACCAACGTCACCGAGGACGGGCTGAAGCTCCTCGACGAAGCCCGGCCGACCAACGACGCCGCCCTCCGCGAGGCGCTCGACGAAGCCGCGCGCAATCCCGAACTGGCTCCCCTCGTCACGGCGGTCGAGGCGATCGACCCCCCGTTGGCACTCCGGCAGCCCTGAACCGCCCGGCAGCGGGCAGAGGCCTTTTCCTCAAGTTCCCCCAAGGCCGGGTAGTTGGCGCTGGTGGCGTGGGTGCGAGGAGCAGGCTGTGGGGGCGTGGCTGCCGTGTAACGCCCGGTGCGGACCCTTCTGATCAGCCCTCTCTCCGTCCAGCGGGCGAGCTGTCGATAGGTGGCGACGAGGGTGACGTCACCGAGGAGTCGGCGATCTCCCTTGCCCGCCACTGTCGTTGGGGTTCTGCCTGCGGCAAGGCGAGGACGCGGGGCATGCGATTGCCGGTCCTGCCGGGGCCGCGTTGCTCACGTTCCGGGCATGACGCGGGACCTCGACCTCGCCTTGCACCCCCGCCACCAGCGCCAACCACCCGGCCTTGGGGGTCACCTCAGCTGCAGTCCAGCCCGGTATGCCGGGCTTCAGCCGGTCCGGAAGAACAGCTGAGGCGCGGAGACCAACGTCATGATCGAAGTCAGAGGCGGGCAAAGATGAAGATCAAAACGGGACCGACACCCCGGCCTTGCGCAGCTGGGACAGGGCGGCGGACATGCATTGCTGCACAGTCCTCCCGTCAGCACGCATGCCATGCTCCAAAGGACCGCCACTGGCGGCGAATGTCCACGCCGGCGCGTTGTCAGCCACCCTCTCGGCGTCCACCCTGATCATGGCATTCACGCCCTGTTCGCCCAGCCATTCCAGGATGAGGAGCGTCACGTCCTCGATGCCACGATCCTGGTCGATCTTCGGCCAGCGGCCCCGGTTTCCTGTCATTGCCCAGACTCTACCGAGGGCCCTGCACCTGTCGGCGCGCCCACCGGTCAGGGGTCTGCGTCCGCACTTTCGCCGAACGTGGCAGGAGTAGGGAAACAGTGCAACCTCCGGCGGGTAGTGCACGAGCAGACGGACGTGGGTCTTCTCGCCGTTGGACTCGACCAGTTCGGTTTCGAAGTCGGCACAGACGGCGCGCATGGTCTCCTCACGGCGTCGAAGGATCTCGTCGGTGCAGGGTCCGCGCCGGTGCCTGGGCGTGAAGACCAAATGCGCGTGCAGCGTGCAGGCGGCTGTTCGCCCCTTGCGGATGCCGGGGTTTGACTCCCGGATCCTGAGGTGTTGACCGAGATCGTTCTCGCGAACAGCCCTGTGTGCGTGGGAGGCTGGCATCGGCTCCATCCGGTGGGCTACGTTGTACAGCCATGACGACCGGGACGGCATTGCGCCACACACGGATCGGTGACCCGGTGCTCCTCTGAGCGCCGTACGGGCCGGTGCCGGCCCGCTGTTGGACCGAGGGCCTCGCGCTGCTGCGCGGGCTCCGCCTCCGTCGTGTTGACCACAGGCTCGACACGTCAACCACGACAGGAGAATTCATGCCCACCAAGATGCTGCAGATTCCCACCGCGGACGGCCAGGCCGACGCGTTCGCCTCCTTCCCCGACGGTGGCGGGCGGCACCCGGGGGTGCTGATGTACGCGGACGGCTTCGGCATCCGGCCCGTGCTGCGGGAGATGGCCCGCGAACTGGCCGGGCACGGGTACTACGTGCTCGTCCCCAACCTCTTCTACCGGCACGGCCCGGCACCGGTGATCGAACTTCCCGAGCACATCGGAGAGGAGGTCCGGCCCGCGGTCTTCGCCCAGCTGATGCCCCTGATCGAGGCGCACACCGCCGAACGTGTCCTGAGCGACGCCGACGCCTACCTCAGGTTCCTCACCACCCAGCCCGAGGTCGCCGCCGGACCGGTCGCGGTGACCGGCTACTGCATCGGCGGCCTCCTGGCGGTGCGCACCGCCGCGGCCCACCCCGGCCAGGTGGCGGCCGTCGCCGGATTCCACGGCCCCGTGGGCGCCGACGGGCCCGACAGCCTCGCCAAGCTCACCGCCCAGGTCCACCTCGGTCACGCCGAATCCGACATGACGCCCGAGGCCCTCGGCGAGCTCAACCAGGCCCTGGACGCCGCAGGCGTCAGCTACACCTCCGAGATCTACCCCGGCACCGTCCACGGCTTCACCATGGCCGACACCGACGCCTTCGACCCCGCCGCACTGCAGCGCCACTGGGACTGCCTGCTCCCCCTCCTCGGCCGCACCCTGGCCAACGGCTGAGCATCCGACCCGGAAACCGAACCCGACGTACACGTCTCCGAAGTCCTGGCGATGCGTCGGAGCCGGTGTGAGGGCGGGCACAGCCCGCCCTCACCGACTGCGAGTCGGAGCGAGCCGCGGCAGGTTGGCCGCGTACGCGGGGCGAACTCGGCCAGCAGACACGGCAGGCGGACCCAGGGGCGGGATGGGCAGGGCTTGCCCCTGGGCCCGCGCAGGCCGGAGGGCCGGTCCCCGCAAGCCGCGGTGAACACGTCCCGCTGCCCGGCGACCGGTCCGGCGATCGCCGGACCGCCACGGACGCGGCCGACACCGTGGGCCCCGGGCCGCGGCATCCGCATCATCGTCGTCCGTACGCCGTCGTGATGCCCGGCGCACGAAACGATCACCGCCGCCCATCATCCTTCCTCCGCACTGGGAGGCGAAGCCTCGTTGGCAGGAGTCGCACTGGAAGCACGGCGTGACGCCGCTCACCGCGACCCGTGACCCACCTGCAGGCCGTTCACTTCGACCCCCAGTGCGTGGACGAGGCCGACCGCTTCGTGCCCCAGCGTGACGCCGGGTGCGATCGGGATGGCTCCGTTCACGTTGTGCACGTCCGAGGTGCAGACCATGGCCGCGGTGGTGCGCACCAGCGCCTCGTCGGGCCCGGGTGCCGGTACCGGCTTCTCCGTGACGCCGACTTCGCCCACGCGTTTGAAGACGAACGCCCTCATGATCGGCCGACCGTCCAGCCGAAGAGCGCCAGCAGCGCCACGTAGGCGGAGGCGACCACCAGGGTGCCCAGCACGTGGGTACGTCCCGGAGCCGCCGGCCCGGGTACCAGCCAGAACTCCAGGGCCCGGTTGATCAGCGGCATCACCACCCAGGTGAGGATGCTGACGCTCAGCACGTTGCTGATGAACAGTGCCAGGTAGCCCGGGACGTCGGCGGCCTGCAGCACCTTGCCCACCGTCAGGTTGAGCACCATGACGGTCGGGTAGAGCCCCAGGACCACGGACATGGCCTGCTTCCAGTTGGACGGGATGTCGGCCGCTCCGGTGTCGCGGCCGAAGCGGAACCATCCGCCGAACGCCGAGGCGATCTGCCGTACGTCGAAGGAGGCGTAGGCGTCGCGGCCCTCGGCGAGGAGCTTCCTCCTCGCGGCGGACGCGAGCCACGTCTCCAGGTGTTCCTGGGTGTCGAAGCGCACGACGGACACCCAGTTCTCCTGGACTCCCGGCACCGGCCGGAAGAGTTCGTCCCCCATGTAGCCGGGGGATTTCTCCTGCACCTTCTGCAGCTTCGCGTGCCAGTGCACGAACCGCGGCTCACGGCCGGGGGTGACGCGATGGGAGATCACGGCCGTCACGGCCGCTTGGGCCGGTGGCTCGTCGACCAGCACCTCCTGGGTCAGCGGCCCCTCGAACAGGGGGCGCCCCTCCTCCAGCATCCGCCCGCGCTCGGGGGAATCGAGCCAGGCCGTGAGCTGGTCGATGCGCCCGAAACGGAAGACGACCACCCATTCACCCTCCGCACTCTCCCCGGGCGGATAGACCTCGGTGCCGCTGAAACCGTCGAAGCCTCGCGCCAGCGTGGTCATCCGGTCCTGCCAGTGCCGGTAGTCCGCCTCGCGGTCTTTGCGTACCTTCTGCGAGAGGACCACGGTGGCGAGGTCGTCCCGACGGCTTGCGGAAGCATTCACCCGGACTACGCTAGCCAAAAGGGATCAATCGGGTAATACATGACACTCACCCACACGATGGGCCATCGGGAGGTCATGCCATGGACAACCACAAGGCTTTCCTGGAGGAAGCCGTACGGCTGGCCATCGAGTCCGTCGAGAACGGCTGGGGCGGTCCCTTCGGCGCCGTCCTCACCCGGGACGGTGAGATCATCGCGCGTGGACAGAACCGGGTCCTGCTCACCGGGGACCCCACCGCGCACGCCGAGGTGGAGACCATCCGCAGGGCCAGCCAGATGCTCAACCCGGAGTCGCCCTCCATTCCCGAAGACCATCAGGACGAGTCGACCCTCGAGTACATCCCACGGCCGGAAGGATCCACCGACCCGGTGCCGGAGCGCGCCCGGATGCTCAAGGGCTGCTCCATCTACATCAGCGGCGCGCCATGCCCCATGTGCATGAGCGCCATCTACTGGGCACGGATCGACCACGTCTACTTCTGCCGCGACCTGGAGGACACCCGGAAGATCGGGTTCGACGACGCCTTCCAGTACGAGGACTTCCAGAAGCCCTACGAAGAGCGACGGATCCATGTCGAGCAACTCCACCCCGAGCTCGGTGTGCCCGCCTACCAGGCGTGGACGGACAAGCCGGACCACCACCCGTACTAGAGCAACCACGGCCCGGCTCCGGCCGGCTCGCCGACTCGACGTCGGCGGGGCGTGACGGACCGGCCGGTGCGGACGGGTCCATGCCGGATCTGCCGGGCCGGCCCGTCGGGCCCGGTGGCAGCGGCTGCCACGCGTCCTCCCGCTTTCCAGCGCGCCCGGCGCGGGTCCCTCGCCCGGCACGGGTCCGTGGAGGTGCGTGGAGGTGCGCGGTGGTCGGAGGGCGCTGGAGCCTGAGCGGCCCACCAGGAGGCCGGCATGAGTGAGCACGGTGGGTCCTCGGGCATCGAGGGCGCGCTCGTCCACCGGGGCGACCCGGGTTACGAGGCCCTCTGGGCGGGTGAGCTGTGGAACGACCTCAGACCGCAGCGGTACCCGGACGTGATCGTCCGGGCCGCCGGCGAGCGGGACGTCGCGCAAGCCCTCAGACTGGCCCGGTCCCGCGGTCTGCGGGTCGCGGTCCGGGCCGGCGGACACAACTGGTGGGGCTCGCCCCTGCGCGACGGCGGCATGCTCCTCGACCTCGCCGGGCTCCGCAGGTGGGAGATCGATGCCGACTCCGCGACGGCGACCGTGCAGCCCGGCGCCATCGGCAGTGAGTTCGCTGCGGAGCTCGCCCGGCACGGTCTCGCCTTCCCGGCAGGGCACTGCCCCTCCGTCGCACTGGGCGGCTACCTGCTCAGCGGCGGGCTCGGCTGGAACTCCGGTCTGTGGGGAGCAGGCTGCGCGAGCGTCCAGGAGATCACGGCGGTGACGGCCGGCGGTGAGACGGTCATGTGCACCGAGGACGAGCACCCGGGCCTGTTCTGGGCAGCGCGGGGCGCGGGTTGCGGCTTCTTCGCCGTCGTCACCGGCTTCCGCCTCCGCCTGTACCCGCGGCCGGCGGCACTCGCCACCACCTCCTACGTCTTTCCCCTGACGGCAGTCGAACCCGTGGCCCGCTGGGCCGTCGAGACGGCGCACGAGCTGCCGGCGAACGTCGAACTGTCCTTCCTCCTGGCCACCGCGGACCCGCCCCTGACGGAGGACCGGCCATCCGCCAAGGTGGTCACCGTCACCGCCACCGCGTTCGCAACCTCCCACCCCGAGGCCGTCCGCGCCCTGCGGCCGCTGCACGGCTGCCCGCTCGCCGAGCGCCCGCTCTCCCGGCGGCTCGACGAGCCGACGTCCCTCGCCGCCCTCTACGAGGCCGCCAGAGGACTGTGGCCCGAGAACCACCGGTACGCCGCCGACACCCTGTGGTCGCAGGAGGACCACGCCTCACTGCTGGCGAAGCTGGGCGACGCGCTCACCAGCGCACCCTCCGCGAAGTCCATCGTCCTGGCGCCCGTCTCACCGGTCTCGCAGGAGGACGGGCTGCTACGGAACATGGCCTTCTCCCCCCTCGGCGACAGCTACGTCGTGCCCTACGCGATCTGGGACGATCCGGCGCGTGACGACGTCAACATCGCCTGGCTGCGCGAAGCGATGCACACCCTTCAGCCGCTCGGAACCGGGCACTACATCGCCGAAGCGGACCTGACCGCCGACCGTTCCCGCGCCCGCCGGTCGTTCACGGCGCCCGACTGGGAGCGTCTGCAATCGCTGCGCGCCGAGTACGACCCGCAGCGCCTCTTCTTCTCCTACCTGGACGGCTCCGCTGAGCCGTGAGAGAAGCCCGGGCCGCAGGGCACCTTCAAGGAGTACCCGATCGAGGGCGCCCGTCAAGGTGACGCCGCCATCCGCCAGGAGGAGATCCCGGCGTCGGCTCAGCTGTGCGGGCCCCTGAACGGCGGGCCTGACGGCCGGTCGACGATGCGACGCCCAACTCGGCCGAAGCGATAGCGTTTTGGGGCACACAGCGCTGCGACCCGAGACCACCGAGCGACAGGGGCCATCATGCGAGTTTCCGTCATCGGCTGCGGCCACCTGGGGATCCCGCACGCCGCCGGCATGGCCCACCTCGGGCACGAGGTGCTGGGCGTGGAGCTCGACCGGTCGAAGGTGGACCGGCTCAACCGCGGGCAGGCCCCCATCCACGAGGCCGGCCTTCCCGAACTGCTGGAGAAGCACACCGGCTCCGGACAGCTCCGGTTCACCACCAGCATCGCCGAGGCCGCCGACTTCGCGGACGTCCACTTCCTTGCCGTCGGTACCCCCATCGACGCGGACGGCCGCTCCTACGACCCGGGCCAGGTCTTCGGGGCCGCCCGCGCCCTGGCACCGCTCCTGACCCGCCCGTGCACGATCATCGGCAAGTCCACCGTCACCGTCGGCACCACCGCCCACCTGACCCGGCTCGTCCAGCGCCTGGCGCCCGCGGGGAAGGCCGTACAGGTGGTGTGGAACCCGGAGTTCCTGCGCGAGGGCCACGCCGTCCAGGACACCCTGCACCCGGACCGCCTGGTTGCCGGGCTCACCACCCCCGAGGCCGAGGAGACCGTCCGGGAGGTGTTCGCTCCGGTCCTCGCCGACGGCGTCCCGCTGATCGTCACCACCCCCGAGACCGCCGAACTGATCAAGGGCGCCGCGAACACCTTCCTCGGGCTGAAGGTGTCCTTCATCAACGCCGTCGCCGACATGTGCACCGCGGCCGGGGCCGACGTCCTCACCCTCGTACGGGCGCTCGGCCTGGACCCGCGGATCGGCACCGGCGGGATGCAACCCGGCATCGGCTACGGCGGCGGCTGCCTCCCCAAGGACGTCCGCGCCTTCACCGCGAGCGCCGACCACCTCGGCGCCACCGACGCAGTCGTACTGCTGCGCGCCGCCGAGCAGATCAACGAGAACCGGCCCGACACCGCGCTGCGCATGATCGAGACGGCCCTCGGTCGACCCGTCGGCGGGGCCCGCATCACCGTGTGGGGCGCTTCGTTCAAGGCCGGCACCGACGACGTCCGCGAATCGCCGTCGCTCGCCCTGGCCGGCCTCCTGCACCGTCGGGGGGCGCACATCACCGTCCACGACCCGCACGCCAACGGAGCCGCGATCGTCCGGCACCCCGAACTGGACTACGCCGACGACCTCACGGCCTCCTGCCAGGACGCGGAGGTGATCGTGATCGGCACCGAGTGGCCCCAGTTCCGCGACGTCGAACCCGCCGTGCTGCAGAACCGGGTGGCAGCCCGACTGCTCGTCGACCTCCGCAACGTCCTGGATGCCGGACCGTGGCGCGAAGCCGGATGGACCGTCCACCAGCTCGGACGCCCCCAGTTCACCCGGTAGCAGGGAGCCGCGGCGGCAGACTTCTCCGACCAGATCGAGGCCCTGGCAGTCAAGGGACAGCAGGAGCTGCATCGTCGGCACTTTCCGTGATGCCGGACCCGGCACCGGCGGGGCAGTGGGATGCACCGGTAGCAAGACGTGCTGCGTGGCAGGGTCCGCGGCACTGACGGCCACAAGGGCCGGCCGAGTGCGGGTTTGATCGGCCCCCGGTCCGATCCGAGAACCGCTCCGACGGGCCCGCGGGGGTTGCAGTGGGCGGGACCCGCTAGGGTCTCGCCTCACGGTGATTGCACGGGAGTGCGGGCGAAGGTTGAGGTAGTGATGGCACAGCAGGGCCCCCTCGCGGTACGTGAGTGGGGGGCGGGCAGGGCGGACGACGGTGGTCCGCCGCTCGGTACGAATCGCTTCGCGAGCTGGGCACGCCTGTGCGGGCTGCTGGCGCTGGTGCCGTTGGCTCTGGTCTTCGGTGTGATCGGGCTGGTGCAGGTACGGCGCAGCGGACAGCGCGGCAAGGGCGTGGCACTCACCGGCCTGGTCGCCGCGGTGGTGTGGGTCCTGTTCCTCGTCGGTCTCGCGGATGTGGCCGGTGCCCATGTCCAGCGGGACAAGGCGGGTGGAGTCTCGAAGGAGCAGGCGGACAGTGTGTTCGACCTGAAGCCCGGGGACTGCTTCCTGGTGCGTTCCCGGGATGCGGGCGGCGGGATCCGATCGGTTCTGCTCGTCCCCTGTTCCGAGAGCCATGACGGCCGGGTGTACGCCACGCCGGGGTTGCCCGGTGGGGACGACGTCAACCCCCAGGCCGCCGCGGAGGATGCCTGTACGAAGGCTCGGCCGGCTTCCGTCCCTGCCGACGCCGCGTTCGGCTACCTGTATCCGGATGCGCGCGAACTGTCCCTGGGGCGCGGCCGGGCGTCCTGCTTCGTCCAGCCCTGACCGTGCAAGGGGGCGTTCCCCCGACCGCACCGGATCCGGGCACCCCGTGGTCGGAATGCTGCGCGGCACAGCAGGTGGGCTCCGGCGCCCGAACGGACGACGGGTCACGGCTGAGCGCACGCAGCGCAGGTCGGTGCTGCCGCCGGGGCCGGTGTGCCGTCCGGCCACAAGGCCCCAACTCCACCGGACATCCGGTGCGATGACCGGCTGACAACCTCTTATGATCATCCGCGTGTCCTCTGCTCAGCCGCCGGGTCAACCGGTCTACGACCTCTACGCGGCCTTCCCTCATCTCACCACCCTGCGCACTGCGGTGCGGCAACAGGACTGGTCCGCCGTCAGCGACTTCTTCGCGGCGCTCGACGATGACGACGACGTGGCGACCGCCGCGCGGACCGTTGCCGACACCGCGGGCGCCGATGCGTTCCTACGGTCCGCTGTCGCGGAGCGGCAAGAGGGAGTGGATGCCGGCCTGGCCCGGTCGCTGCTGGCCTTCCGCCTCATCCGTGCCGGCTGGGCGATCCGGTCCGGCTACCGAGCCCAGAACGTGTCACGCGATCAGTTCGCGCAGTTCCACGACCACCTGCGGCGGGCCGAGCAGTTGCTGATCGACGCCGTGGCCATGGAGCCCGGACACGTACTCGGCTGGTACCTGCGCCTGATGACCTGCCGTGGGCTGGAGCTCGGTCAGTCCGAGGCCAGACGGCGCTACGACCGCCTCGCGGCGTACCAGCCGCACCACTTCCAGGCACAGGGCCAGCTGTTGCAACAACTCTGCCCAAAGTGGGGCGGCAGCTGGAAGGCGGCCCACGCCTTCGGCAGGCAGTGCCGGAAGAACTCCCTGCCGGGTGGCCTGGATGCCCTGATCACGGTGGAGGCGCACCTGGAGCGCTGGATGGAACTGCCCACCGGTCGGCAGCACACCTACTGGTGGGCCGAGGGAGTGCAGGAGGAGCTGACCGGGGCAGCGGAGGCATCCGTACTCCACCCCGACCACCGGCCGAACATGAGCTGGATCGCGGCACGCAGCATCCTGGCCGCGGCCTTCAGCGTCTGCGGTCAGCACGGGCCGGCGGCCGTCCACTTCGCTGAGCTGGGCGAGTTCGCCGCGGAATACCCTTGGGACGCCATGTCCGGCCGGCCGGACGCGCTGCTGGTACGCCAGCGCGAGGCCGCACTGCACGCCGCGGCGAGCGCGAAGAAGGGCTGAGCCGAAGATGATCCGCCACACCGAGGTCAACGGCATTCCGACCGTCCTCACCCCGATGAGCGGTCCGCTGCAGGCCGGGCTGATGTTCCGCGTCGGGCGGGCCGACGAGACCCTGGCGACCGCCGGAATCACCCACCTCACCGAGCATCTCGCACTGCACCGGCAGGGCTTGACCGACTTCCACTTCAACGGTGCCACCTCGGCCACCGAGACACACTTCGTGGTCCAGGGGACCGCGACCGAGGTGGTCTCCTACCTCAACGGCGTCTGTGCCTCGCTGCGTGATCTGCCGCTCGACCGGCTGGAGATCGAGAAGGAGATCCTGCGCACCGAGGCGGCCGGACGCGGTGGCAACAGCCCGCTCCCGCTCTGGCGTCACGGCGCGCAGGGGTACGGTCTGCTGAGCTATCCCGAGCACGGACTGCACCGGGTCGGCCCTGACGATGTCCGGGAGTGGGCGGCCCGTTGGTTCACCAGGCAGAACGCGGTGCTCTGGCTCACCTCCGACCACCTGCCCGACGGCCTTGACCTGCAACTCCCCGACGGGGTACGGCATCCGGCGCCGGCCGCGACCTCGGCGCTGCCCACCTCACCGGCGTACTTCCACGGGGGCGAGAACCATGTCCTGCTGCACTCGGTGGTGCGGCGCAGCCCTGCGGCGATGCTCTACGCGGACGTGCTCGGCCGGGCGCTCTTCCGGCAACTGCGCCAGGAGGACGGCCTCTCGTACCAGGCGGCGGCCGAGTACTCGTCGAGGGACGCCGAGTTCGCGGTCGTCACCGCCGTGGCCGACGCCCTGCCGGCGAAACGGGAGGCCGTACTGGGCGGCTTCGTCGACGTACTGGCCGGGTTGCGGGTGGGCCGGATCGACCGGGCCGAGCTGGACAGCGTCCGCGACCAGGCGCTGGGCCGGCTCGAGGAACCGGATGCAGCGGCCCGCAGGCTGCCCGGTACTGCCCGCGACCTGCTGCTCGGCCGCACTCCGCTGGGTGTGGCCGAGTTGAGGTCCCAACTGGCCGCGGTGACCGCCGCGGACCTCGGACGGGTCGCTCAGGAGGCGGCCGCGTCCGCACTGCTGATGACGCCCCGGGGCACCGGTGCGGACTGGGCCGGCTTCACCGCCGCCCCCACCTCGTCGGACACGGCCGTGGCCGGCAAGCGCTGGCGCTCGGCGCCACACGAGGGACACGCTCTCGTGGTGGGGGCCGACGGTGTGAGCATCGTCGGTCCCCACGGCCAGGCGACCGTGCGCTACGAGGAGTGCGCGGCCATGCTGACCCACCCCGACGGCGCCCGCTACCTAACCGGCTTCGACGGCATGAGCGTGGACATCGAGCCCACTCTGTACCGGCTGCCCGCGCGCGTCGTCGCCCAGGTGGACGCGGCGGTTCCCCAGGCCGTCGTGGTCCCGCTCCCCGCCCGTCCGCAGGAACACATCCCCAAGCCTCCGGCGAAGCCGGTGGCGCCTCCCACTCCCCGCTTCAACAGGATCTCCGCGTGGAAAGCGCGGATCTCCCTGTGGGTGCTGTCCCACCCGCGCTCGGCGGCCGCACTGGGACTCCTGCTGATCCTCGGAACTCTGACGGTCGTCGGCAACGACCAGAACCCCTCTGCTGCCGCCGTCATCGCGATGGTCGTGCCGGCCGTGGTGATCTCGTTGCGGCAGATGCTGCGACGACGACGCTGACGAACGGTCAGGACCGGCGGGGCGACGCGGCTGACACGACGATGAGGAGTGTCGACGGCATCCCCCGCCGGTCCGGCTTCGGGTCGCGTCAGCGGCGATTGTCCGTAGCGTCTCCGGGAGCGGCTGTGCAGGTGAGAGCCGAGATCGTGCCGCCCGGCGTGTCACACGCTTCCGACGGTCAGCCGGACGACGTCTCGACTGTCGCTCCGACGGAGTGGTGTCGGAGTCGGGCAGCCACGAGTTCCATCTCGACGAACGTGCCCACGAGGCCGACCGTCTTCAACTCCTCTGCCAAGGAGCGTGCTTGTGCCAGTGACAGGCCGTGCACCTCTCGAATGGCGCGAAGGACGGGCACTGCACTCGCTCCGGGCTCTGTCAGCCGGAGCCGGGCGGGTCCGTGTTCTGCCAGGAGGGCCTGGCGGATCTCCTCCGGAGTCGCGTCGCCGAAGTCCTGCTCGCACCAGGCGACGGGGCAGGACTGGCAGTCCCCCACGTTTCCCCACCGCAAACGTCCGTCTCAACGGCCGCCGCAAGCGGCGGGCGGCTCCCTCCGGTGCGAAGGCACGGCCATCCTCGCTCGGCTCCGCCAAAACGCCGACGTGGAGCAGGAGTTGACGAAGGCGGAGCGGGTTCTTGCTGTGCGGGGGTTCGTCCAGCAGCCCGTGGCCGAGCATGTGTCCCTCGGTTGCGGCACGGGCGAGGAGCCCGGTGTCCGGGCCCTGCTCGATCCTCTGCCCGAGGTTTCGTACGGACCGCGGCGCACCCCCGCGGCGCCGCGGTCCGTCCGCTGCCGCTACGGCAGGTACTGCACCTCGGGGAAGGCCCGCGACGGCCCGTCGAGCAGGTGGCCCCGCTGGTGGTGGCGCAGGTGCTGGTCGAAGAAGGCGACCGGGTAGGCCTGCTGGATCTTCACGGCCCTGGCCGGGTCGAGGGTGCCGATCCAGCCCTTCAGCTGGTCGTCACTCATCCCGACCAGCTTCGCCACCTGTGGCACGAGCACCTGGTTGTCGCCGTAGGACTGGTGGGTCGCGCCGTCGGCCTGGACGTTGAGCCGCCAGCCCTTCAGGTGGGACCAGAACACGGCCGCGTCCGGGTCCTGGGCGCGGGTGTACACGGCGGTCATCATCATGAACGGCCGGTCCAGGTCGGTGGTGATCGTGGGGTGCATCGGTCCGTCCAGGCTCAGCCCGGCCCGTACGCGCCCGTCCGCCAGCATGACGCAGGCGGTGGCCGTGCCGCCCTTCGACCAGCCGAACATGCCGATGCGCGACGCGTCGAGGGCCTCGCACAGCCCGTCCGGCAGCGGGCGGCGCTCGGCGTCGGGGTTGTGCCCGGCGGCGAGCTGCTCGACGCAGTCGAGGACGAAGCGGATGTCCGTGGCGAAGTCCGCCGGGCCCATCCCGTGCTGACCGTCCATGATCGGGGTCACCACCCGGCCGTCGGGCAGCCGGCTGAACGCGTCGTTGATGTGGTCCACCGTCACCACGACGTAGCCGTGGCTGGCGAGTTCCTGCACGATCACGGTGTGGTCGGCGCGGTGGCTGTGTGCGCCGTGCGAGTACACGATCACCGGCAGGCCTTGGCCCGTGCGGTGCACCGGGGCGCCCTCGTGACCGGCCGTCAACGGCGCCAACGCGACGTCGGGCGGGAAGTCGGCGGAGGAGAGGAACGCCCGCAGCACGCCGGCGGGCATCCACGGCACGCGCAGGTACCGGTCGACGTCGCCACGAGCGGGGTACCAGACGCTGGCCATCAGCTGGCGGTAGTGGCCGGGGCCGGCGTCGGGATCGGGGCGGGAGGTGTCGACGAGGTGCAGCTCCACCGTGCCCACCCGGTACGGGCCGGTGGGCTCCGGCAGCGTCAACTGCGCCGGGGCCGAACCGGTCGGGGCCGACGCGCCCCGGGTCGCCGGGGCGGCCCAGCCGGGGCCCGCGGCGGCGAGCGGCACGGCAGCCCCGGTCGCGAGCGCGGCGCCCAGCATGCGGCGGCGCGTCATCCCGTCCCGGCTTGTGAACGGCGTGGTGGTCACGGACCCTCCCCTGGGTGTTCCTGATCCTCGGATGCGTCACGGAGGCCGATCTGACGGTCCGTGAGCACAGACGGAACGCTGTCACGCGCCCCGCTCGGGCTGCATCCGCCCACCGGCTGATCATTCGGGTACGCATTGGCCCGCGGGTCTACATCCGCAGGATGACCCGCTCGGCGGCGCGGTGTTCGCAGAGGACGTTGCGCCCCGGCGGCCACGCACCCTTGACGGCATCGCCGTTTCGAGGTCGGCCGCACACCGGATCCGATGTGTCCGCCTCATCCTGACGGGGCTCACCGAGCAGCCGGAGCCGACCCGATGTCAACCACCCGTGCCCACACGGGCGGTGAGTCCGGCACGTAGTCCGGATCGTCCTCGTCCCACGACCGGGTCACCTGTTGCCGGGAGAAGAGGCCCACCACCGTCCGGCACGGTGGTCGCGTGCTCGGCCAGGGTGTCTGGCCGTCGGTCAGGACCACGATGACATCCGGCCGGGGCCCCGCCCGGAGCGCCCTGGCGAAGCCCGTGCGCAGATCCGTGCCCCCACCGCCGATCAGCGGTATTCCCTCGGCACGGCACAGCGGGTGCACGATCCGGGCCGCCGCGTCGCACGGCAGCACGGTGATCAGGTCGCGACGGCCGCCCACGGCGCGGGTGATCGCGGCAACCTCGTGGAGCGCACTGCCCAGTTCGGCGTCACTGACCGACCCCGAGGTGTCGATGACCACGGAGACCCGGGGCGGTCGGCGCCGCAGACTCGGCAGGAGCGCGCCGGGCACCCCGGCCGAGCGGCGCGACGGCCGACCGAAGGTGTAGTCCTCGCCCGCACCCGCGCCGGAGGTCGCCGAGCGGACCGCCGCTCCCAGCAACTCCCGCCAGGGCTGCGGCGGGTGGAACGCCTCCTCGGCCCATCGGCGCCACCCCTGCGGGGTGCTCCCCGGACGGGCGGTGATGCCCTGCGCCACCCGGAACCTGACCGCGTCGCGTTCCTGCGCGCTGAGGCCGTGTGCGCCGTCCGGTCCCAGGTCCCACTCACGGTCCGAGCCGTCGGCGCCGCTGCCGCAGTCCAGCCACACCAGGCTCTGCGTGCGCGGTCCGAGCCGGAACCAGCGCAGGTAGTCCTCCATGAGCTCCCCTTCGGGCAGCCCCAGGGACCCCGGTTCGACGGCGCCTTCGGGCCGGACCAGCCCGTCGCCGAACACGTCGTCGTTGATCTCGAAGTCCGCGGCGATGTTCATCCGCAGCCGCTCCCCCGGGCCGGTCAGCCCGCGCTCGCGCGCGACCCGGTCACTGCGCCCGTGATGGTCGCGCAGCAGGTGCGACACCTCGTGCACCCAGACCCCGGCCAGTTCCTCCACCGGCGTCCGGTTCACGAACGCCGGGGAGACGTAGCACCGCCAGTGCCGGTCGACGGCCATCGTCGGTACCCTCCGCGACTCCACGGTGTGCAGGGCGAACAGTGCCGTCGCCAGGTAGGGACGGGCCCGTGCCGCGTGCAGCCGGGCGGCGAAGAGCTTGTCGAGGTCTAGTGCCCCCGGTGCGTCCGGGCTCATCGGCCGGCCTCGGCGGCGGCCGCGGCCCGGTCCGCCGCGTGGTCCGCCCGCCGGGACAGGGACACCGCTCTGGCGAGCCGGTCGATCGACACCGGTACGTCCCAGTCCTGTCGGCGCAGCGCGGCGAGCGTGGTCGCGGGGACGACCACCAGGTCCGGGGCTCCGGTCTCGATCGCCCGGGCCATGAGCGCCCACGCCGCGTCCCAGCGGGACTTCTCCGGGCGCCTGCGGACCGCCTCCACCACGCCGTCGAGCACGGCCTGGCGCAGGTCCCCCCGCTCGGGCAGGACGACGCCCGCCGGGTCGGCGAGGAGCACCTCGGGGTCCGGGAGGTCCATCCGGTCCAGGCCGGCCAGCAGCTCCAGTCCCGGCCCGTCCCCCACGGTGCCCCTGACCAGCAGGGAGAGCACCTCCCGGGAGGAGTCGGCCGCGGTCGCGAAGGCGGTCAGGCACAGTGCCATCTCCCAGCTCCGAGGAGACGGCCAGGGGCCGCCCCGGCGGGTTTCACCGCTGGGCAGCCGGTGCACGAGCGCGGGGCGGGCGGAGAGCAGCCCGCAGACCGCACGACGGGCGAAGTCCACGGCCTGTGGCAGCCGCTCGGGGTCGAGCCTCGGCAGTGTGGCCCGGGGCCAGGTCCCACCGAGGCCGCGTACCACGACCTCGTGGTCGTGGGTCCACTGGAGATGGACGAACCGGTTGGCCAACGGCGGGCTCAGCTCCCAGCCGTCGGCCGCCGAGGACCGCGGATTGGCGGCCGCCACGATCCGTACCCCGGGGGGCAGTTGCAGGGCTCCGATCCGCCGCTCGAGCACGAGGCGGAGCAGGGCGGCCTGGACGGCCGGCGGCGCGGTCGACAGCTCGTCCAGGAACAGCAGCCCCCGGCCGGCCCGTACCAGCCGCACCGCCCAGTCCGGCGGGGCCATCGGGACGCCCTGTTCCGCGGGATCGTCTCCCACGATCGGGAGCCCCGAGAAGTCGGACGGTTCGTGCACGCTGGCGATCACTGTGGTCAGCGGAAGGTCCAGGGCCGCGGCGAGCTGGGTGAGAGCTGCGGTCTTGCCGATCCCAGGCTCACCCCACAGGAGGACCGGCAGGTCGGCGGCCACGGCCAGTGTCAGGGCCTCCAGTTGGGTGTCGGGGCGCGGTTCGGTGGTCGTGTCGCGCAGCAGGGCCAGCAACTCGCCGGCGACGTCGAGCTGGGAGGCGCGGGCCGGGCCGGACGGGGTGCCGGCGGCGGCGAACGGGGGGCGTGCGGTGTGTACGGGCATGTTTGATCACCTGTCGGTCGGTGGTGGGCCGAAGTGGGAGCCTGGGCGCAGGCCCCCGGGTCAGCGGGTCAGCGGGTCAGCAGGACAGCGGGTCAGCAGGACAGTGCGTGGCCGGTCAGCGGCACAGCGGGTCAGCGTGTGGCCGGTCAGCGGGACAGCGCGTGGCGCGGGTGCGCGCGGAAGTCACGGGAACGGCGGCGCTCCGGGTGGATGCGGCCGGGGTCGGGCCCGGCCAGGCCTGCCCTGAACAGGCCGTAGGTGATCCGCCGCAGCGCGGCCGCCTCCAGTTCGTCCCGCAGATCGCCGCTGCGCAGCACCGCGTCGGGGCCCAGCAGGCCCTCGACGACGGCCAGCGCGCCGGCGGTGTCACCGTGGTCCAGGCGTTCGCGGACACCGGCGAGGCAGTCCGGACGGCGGTGCGCCAGGTCGATCGCCTGCAGGCAGGGAAGCGGAGTGCCGGTCAGTGCGGCCAGCAGTTCCTCCCGGCGGATCTCGGCCGGGTCGTGGTCCAGCGGGGACAGTACCCCGTCGACCAGGCCGATCCGGTGCCGAGATCCACGGCATTCCACGAGGCGCGGATGTCCCGGCCGGTCCGGGGTCCGGAGCGGACCGGCCCGCGGATGATCCGGTGCCAGCGCCGAGGCGACCAGCGGGTGCAGCCGGCCGACCTCGATCAGACCGGCCCGGATCAGTTCCAGATCGGGCAGCACCCAGGTCGCCGCGTCGGGCAGGACCGGCAGCGCCGCGGCGCCGCCGTCCGCGGACGACGGCGCCGCGATCCGCAGTGCGGGCGGCCCCGCGCCGTCCCGGTCCGCGGCCACGTCGAGGACCAACCGCTGCCGGGCGCCGAGCCGCACGGTGACGGCACCGGCGGGCCGCCCCTCGGCGCGGAGCAGCAACCCGGCCTCGGCCGCCCACCGGTCGACGGCACAACGGCGGTCCTGCGGCCCCGGCCCCAGCAGATCCGGGTACGGGTCCGGCAGATCCGGGCCCGGCGCCGCAGGGCCGTCGGCGAGCAGCCGGTCGGCACCGGACCTGATCCGCAGCTCACCGGCCCTGCGCGCGTCCCAGAGGTGGCGGTGCAGGTCGAGGCGGAACCGCCGGTCGGGACGGGGATGCGGATGACGGCAGGCGCCGGCACCGAAGTGGGATCCGTCCCACAGCGCGAGGCTGATCCGCTGACCGGCATCCGCCCAGGCCGGTGGAGTCCGGACCACGAGGTGCACGGGGCACTCGCCGTCCGGCCCGGCATCGTCGTACCGGGCCAGAGTGATGGTCAGCCCCGGGCGCAGCAGCCCGTCAGGGGCAATCCTCGGCAGGTGCCAGCGCAACAGGTCGGGAGCCAGCCGGCGGAGGTCGGCCCGGACCCGGGCGGCCAGTTCCCGGCCGTGGGTACGCGCCACGGAACGCAGTCCGAGGTCGACGTCGATGCCTGCGGCGGCGCACGCCCCTGCCCAGTCCCCGGCGGAACGGCGGGCTGTCGCAGCATCGATCATGGAGGGCGGCACGGCGAACTCGCGCACGCGCAGCCAGCGGGAAAGGTGGGAGTCCCCATTCGCGGTCCGAGTGAGCATCAGCGCTCACCTTGCGCGGACGGGACCCCCAATCTGTCATCAGAACGAGTCATCATCACGGGGAGCCTATCGTTCCCCACCCGGCCTGTCAGTTGCTTTTCAGCCGGAGCGGCACGCCACCCGTGACTACCGCCCAGGCCCCGTCGGGGACCCCGGGATCCGTGCTTCACCGGGAGTGGAGAGAGGCGGTGCCGCGCGGACAGCAGCGGCAGACGGCCGGCACGATGCGGTCCCTCGTCGAGAACGACCGCACGGACCGAGCGACGCAGGTGCACCAAGGCGATCCGCGCATGCTATCCGCCTGCCCACGGAACGATCCCTCGGAATCGGTCATCCTGCCGTACCAGCCGTCCTGGAAGCGCGAGAGGACCCGGGAGCGTAGCCAGCTCCCGGGCCCCTGTTTGCCGCCCAATTGCGCACACCGGCACGTTTAAGGGTCGCGGATCAGATTGAAATCGACGCGTTCTACCTTTGAACTACCGTGCCACGGAGCGGCACAGACAGGACTTGAACCCGCATTCGTCGATATTCGTCCGCACCCGGTCGATCCGGTGTTCGGCGGCGAATGCTGAGACTGGAGCGAGAGTCTGAGCTTGATGGGGTCTGCCTCTTCCTGGCTTGGGCTACCCCGGCCGGTGGTGCCGGGGGAAGGATTTGAACCTCCACTGTGACCCCTGGTCAGCTTCAACATCAGTGTCAGCTTTTTCGCACCGCGCAGCGCACCCGCCCGGTCTCCCGGACGGGGTCCTTAGCGCGCTCGGCGCACCCGCCCGGCTCCCCGGGCGGGCGATCATGAGGCTACCGGAACAGGTAGCCGAAGACTGCGTCACCCACCCGCTGGTCGGTGACCTCCACCGCGTTGGCCTCCTCGCGGGCGAACTTGACCGCCTGCTGGAGCTTCTCCACCCGCTCGGCGAGCTCGTTCACCCTGCGGGCCGGCAGCGCACCGGAGAACTTGACGGTGGTCCAGTAGCCGACCGCGATGTCCTCGTAGTAGACCTCGACCTGGGCCGGGTGCTTCTCGGTGGCCTCGGCCTTGACGTGGTTGCGCGGCACCTTCTTGGTCCGGATGGTGCGCACCGGCTCGGTCTTCCAGGAGTCGGTGGACGGGTCGAGGTTCCAGGACTCGGAGGCGTCCAGCACCGGGAGCTTCTTCACGAAGGTGAACAGGTCGGTGAGCTGCTTCTCCAGGAAGAGCAGGTACGGGACCGGCACCCGGGCGAGCAGCACCTGACCGTCCACCACCACGTCCGCGCTGGCGCCGATGTTGGCCCAGTCCTTGGTGGCCGTCACGTCGAACAGCCGGGTGAGGGTGACCGCGGTGGACCGCAGGATGTCCTCGGCCTTCAGCTGCACCCGGGTCGACTCCGGCGGCAGCTGCTCGCCCTCCTCGTCCTTGGGCTGGTACGTGCGGGAGATCCCGGCCAGCAGCGCGGGCTTCTGCAGGTCCTGGTGGGCCTGGGTCAGCTCCTGGAAGGACTTGGACTTGACGCCCTTTTCAACGGCGATGATCTGGTTCAGCTTTGCCACGTCGAGGACGCTACCAGTCCCGAACTGATCAGCGACACTCAATTGTTGATCGAGTGGTTTCCCCGCGGGTCGTCCAGTGCAGCGGCGGGTTGAGATCCAGGTGGCCCGCCTTGCGGAAGACCCGCTGCTCGGTGCCGACCCTCCTGGTGCCGAGCCTGCTGGTGCCGTGTGCGCGGCTCCGCCCCTCGCCATGAGTCACGCCGCGCCAGGCCGTGGACTGGCCGTTGAGGCGGTGCTCCTCGGAGGGCATCGAGTCCCATTCGGTATACGCCCCGTCGCGCGGCACCATGAACAACGGACACGATCGGAGGACCGCGCCGACCTCCACCAAGGCCTGCTTCAACTCGCCTGCGGCATCATCTGCTTGAGACGGCTCGGAGCCTCGTTCCGAAACGATCGGCAAGGCTGTCCGAGGCAGTGGTGAGGCGTCCGGGTCATGGCGACGGGTCCGGCTTGCGTGTGTGGTCCGAACACCAGAAGGTGCGTCGGTAGGCAGTGGGAGTGGTGTCGAGTGCGCGGCGGAAGTGCAGGCGCAGGTTGGCGGCTGTGCCCAGTCCGCAGTCGCGTGCCACCCGGTCCACCGGGTGGTTCGTGGTTTCCAGTAGTTCCCGTGCCAGGCTGATTCGGGCGTTGAGCAGCCACCGCAGCGGGGTCGTGCCGGTCTCCTCGGCGAACCGGCGGATGAAGGTGCGCTGCGACAGGCCGGCGTGGCGGGCGAGCACCGGCAGGGTGAGTGGCTCCTCGAGTCGTTGCAGGGCCCATCCCCGGGTGGTGGAGAGCGAGGCCTCGCCAGTTACTGCGACCGGAGCGGGTACGTACTGCGCCTGCCCGCCGTCTCGGTGCGGGGCGGCGACCAAGCCGCGGGCGATCTGGTTGGCCACCACCGCCCCGAGGTCGCGGCGCACGATGTGCAGGCAGAGGTCGATGCCGCAGCAGACCCCGGCCGAGGTGAGCACGTCACCCTCGTCGACGTACAAGACGTCGCGGTCGACCGTGATGGCGGGGAAATCTCGTTCGAGCTCCTCGATGTGCTTCCAGTGGGTCGTGGCGTGCAGGCCGTCCAGCACGCCCGCCGCGGCCAGCGCGAAGGCTCCCGTGCAGATCGACACCACGCGCCGACCACGGTCGCGGGCCTCGGCCAGCGCGTCGAGTACGGCGTTCGGAAGCTGGAGGATCGGCTCGAACCCCGGAACGATCACCGTGTCGGCGACGCGCACCTGCTCCAAGTCCCCACCGGCGATCAGTGCGAAGCCCGCGCTGGTGGTCACCTGCGCGTCGAGCGCGCACACGGTCATCTCGTACGGGGTCTCCGGTCGGGCGTTGAAGATCTGCGTCGGGATCGCCAGATCGAGCGGGGTGACCCCGTCCAGCGCCAGGACTGCGACTCGGTGCACTGCCATGGCAGGATCCTATCGAAGTTGGGTAATTTTGCCTCTCGCCAGGTCAGGGCGGTCACGGCCACGCTGAAGTCATGAACGGATCTACCCGCGAGGTGACCACGGACCTGATCACGCTGCCCGGCACACCACTTGCCGACGCCGTCGTGAATCTCGTCCGGACGGTGCAAACGCCCTCCGTGTTCAACCACAGCGTCCGCAGCTACCTGTTCGCCAGGTTGGTGGCCGGCCGCCTCGACCTGGCCGTCGGCCGTGACTACGACGACAACCTGCTGTTCGCCGCCTGCGTGATGCACGACCTCGGCGTCGCGTCGGACGGCGCGCACTGTCAGCGTTTCGAGGTCGAGGGGGCCGACCGGGCCGCCGAGTTCCTCGTCGCGCGCGGAGTTTCCGCGGCTGACGCCGATGAGGTCTGGCAGGCCATCGCCCTGCACACCTCCCCAGGCATCGCGGAACGGCGCGGCACGTTGTGCCTGCTCGTCCGCGAAGGCGTCGCACTCGACTTCGGCGGCGCGGTGGGCAGCGGTCACGTCGAAGCCGTCACCGACGAGCAGGCCGACGCGGTGCACGCCGCCTACCCGAGACTGGAGATGATCCGCTCACTCACCGACGCGATCGTCGCGCAAGCCGCGAAGAACCCGAAGAACGCACCCCGCTACACGAATCCCGGTGAATTCCTCCGAGAACGTGAGACCTACGGCCGGACCCGACTGGAGCACGCCTGTCGTTCGTCCCGCTGGGGCAGCTGACGTCACGGATCCCACGACCACTCAACAGAGAAAGGGAAGCACTGCCATGACCATCCACACCGTCGAGATCCCCGAGGGCTCCGAAGTCTTCGGAGAGACCCGCGGCGCCTTCGCCCGCTTCGGCTATTCCGCCGCGGTCCGTGCGCACGGTCTACTCTTCATCGCCGGAACCATCGGCCGCCGTGCCGACGGAACCATCGCGGACACCATCGAAGAGCAGACCGAGATCGCCATCCGGCGCATCGAGGAGATCCTCCGGTTGGAGAACCTCGACCCGTCCGCCCTCGTGGACGTGACCAGCTACCACGTGGACATCCACCAGCACATGCCCGGCTTCCTCGAAGCCAAGCAGCGCCTCATCAAGCCCCCTTTCCCGACCTGGTCGCTGATCGGTGTCAGCGCCCTCGCCAGTCCGGGGCTGCTCGTCGAAATTCGCGCCACTGCCGCCTATTCCGACGCATCTCGGTAGACCGCCGCTCCTGGGCCGCCCCCGGCTCAGGAGCGCCCCACCACCGACCTGAGGTCCCATCCCCGGCCCCTGCCGTCTTCGGAGCAGGCGGTCTGCGCCGCTCTCGGCAAGGGGCCGGTGCAACGTGAGCAGCGACCATGACTTCCCGCCGGACGCCGGAGGTTCACCCGGCCTCGGCCCCGGAGGCGACCAGGGGCAGCCCGACATAGATTGCGGGGCATGACCGGTGACGAGACGGCGATACCGACCGTGGGGGCGCGCGGCCTGGACGAGGTGTTCGAGGCGATATCGGAGGCGAACGGGCGGCCCCCGCCGTGGAGCGGCTTCGAACACGGCGTACTGGGCAGCTACCGATGGGCCGTCGGATGCCAACTCGGCGGCCCGGTAACGGCCGTCGCTGCCGTCCTCGGCGCCGCCGGTCCCTGCCCGGCGCAGCTCGTCGCCGAATGCGAGGCGGCCGCCGTACGGCTGCGCGAGTCCCGGGGCGATGACGCCGACGCCGCGTACGCCCTCGGCGCCTATCGGGCACTGGCCTGGCTCTGCGGCCATCACGACGACCGCCCCTGAACGAAGCGGCCGGCTGACTTGTCGACGGCAGCTCCCGCTCCCTACCGCGGGCTCGATCCGACAGTCCGGTACTTCCGCTGCCGAAGCCGCAAAGGGGTTGTCCCGCGAACCGCTGGGCCGCAGGGCCGCTGGGAAGGGCCTCTGCGTCAGGATGCGCCAGCGTCCGCCCCGTCGTGAGGAACTCCTCCAGGAGCTGTTCGAGCCCGCTCAGCCGGACCGCTCACTCGGCGTGTCACCGGTCACGGTGACCTCCCGAGCCTCCTGCGGTTCCGCAGGAGGCTCGGGAGGCAGGGCCGCAGGAGGCGGGCCCGCCCGTCGGCCGAACGTCGTTGCCCGGCCGCTGCCCTCGTTCCGGCGAGCCGCGCCGCACGGTGCGGCCGTCGTGCACCCGGGCGGTCCGCTGCCCTCCGGCATGCCGCGGACCGGATCTCCGGTGGGCGACGTCCCGGCGACCGGCTCACCGGTGGGCCGCGGCGTCCTGCACCTCCGTTTCGGCTACCGCGTCGAGCGGCAGCGAGCGGCGGCACGCTGGGTGGATGTCCGGACGGACCGCCCGGTTCGCTCGGAACCGGGCCGTCACTCGGAACAGGGCTGCCGAACCTGGGATGTCAGGTGTTCAGGAGGCTGTTGCGCCCGTCGTGGCCGTCCGCCGCCTCCTCGTCGAACCAGTAGTCGCCGTGCGCGAGGTAGCGGAACCCCACCTGCTGGTCCGCTGGCAGGGCGACCTTGACCGCCCGGGAGCCGTCGGGGCGCGGCGCGAGCGGATGGGCGCCGGGCCGCCAGTCGTTGAAGTCGCCGACCACACTGGCCTCGCCGGCCGGATGACCGGCCGGCAGCACGAAAGTGACCTCGGTGCGGTTCTTGCGACGGGTGCGTTCCAGCATGGGTGATCGCTCCTAACAGCGTTCGGGGAGTGCATTCAGCCGATCCTCGCGCGGCCGGGCCACTCCCGCGCGCGGTGGCAACCCGCCCGGTGCAACTGCCACTCGTCCGGCCCTGCCGTACGGCCCCTCGGCCGAGCCCGGTCCACCTCTCGGAGCTCCCGGAGCTCCCGGAGCGTCCTCGCCGACTTCCTCGGCGCCGAGGACGCGGCCACGGTGGAGGAGAGCTCGGACGCGTATTGGAGACCGGCACGCTGATGATCCTCACCGAGCTGCCGCAAAGGCTCCCACGGGACCTTTTCCGCGAGCGGTTCGTGTCCGTCTCGGCGTTCCACCTGAATGAACTCCCTAGCCCAAAAGGGTAGTTCGGTTATCCGGTGCCGGCCGACCGCTCCCGGAGGCGCAGTTCGGCACTCCGAGCAGACGGCGGGGCATCTGCACCGAGGGCCTGTGCGGCACCGTGCGGCGTGTGTCACCCAGCCGGCCTGACGGGTAGCTCGTCGTCCCTTCGGCCGACACGGGATGCGTGGTCCCGGCGGGTCGACCAGGCTCGGCTGAGCCGGTGGGCGAAACGGTTCCCGGCGTGAACCCCCCAAGGGAGTGACGATGAGCAAGGTGTCCGAGAAGGCCAAGCAGTCCAAGGGCAAGGCGAAGGAGAAGGTCGGCCGGATCTCCGGGGACCGGCAGATGGAGACCGAGGGCCACGCCGAGCAGGCCGCGTCCATGGCCCGCGAGGCCGCGAGCAAGGCCAAGGACGGCGCCACGCACGCGGTGGGTGCGGCGAAGGACAGCACCCGGCAGGCCGCCGACAAGGTGAAGAACACCGCCAGGTGACGCCTCCCCGACCGCCCCGGGCATATCGGAGTTCGCCGTGGTGCTCATCCTGCTCATCCTGCTGATCGCGGTCGTCTGCGGATTCGTCGGTGCCCTGGCCAAGGGCCTGTTGCGGCTCCTGGTGATCGGCATCGTGCTGTTCCTCGCGGGCCTTGTCTTCGGCGGCGTGCCCCTTGGCCTGTGATCGCGCCGGTGACGTCACCCGCTGACCAACGACCGAGCGCGGCTCAGGGAGCACGGTCCGGTGACAGAGCGGCTCCCGGTCGGCCGGCCGACCGGTCCGAACTGCCGACCGTCCGAACTGCCGGGGCGCCCCGGGCCGCTGTGGGCGGACGTCCACAGCGGCCCGGACATATCCGGCCACCCGTGAGCCGCCGCGGACGCACAGCGCCTGAGTCGGTGCGGGCGCCCGAGCCTGTCCGGTCCGCTCACCACTTGCCGACTCCCCCGGCCCGTCGTGGCCGGGTGCCCGCCAGGAGTCGGCCCTCGTCCCGGTCCGACGGGGGCGTGGCCGTGCGCGAGCCGGTGCCGCCGGGCCGTTGAACGTTCTCCTTTCGGCCCCCTTTCCGACCGGCGGGGCGGCGCACCGGCCATAACCGCGCCACGCTGGACATAGCCGCCGTTTTCGCGAGCCTGCGGACCGGCATGCCGGACTGAGGACGGCCGAGATGAAAGAATCGGTGACCGCGTTCGAGGAGAGCCCCAACGATCCGTTCGCGGTGCGTCGAGCAGCCACAGCGGTGCTGGACCGCTCTGCCAGGCTGACCGGCTGGAGCGAGCGGGCCCGCGAGCTGCTCGGCTACCGGCCGGAGGAGGTCCTCGGCCGGCCTGCGGCAGAGCTGCTCGTCGACCCGGGCGACGCGGAGTTGATCACGGCGGTGGCGGATGCCTGTCGGCAGGGAAGCGGGTGGTTCGGCGTGCTTCCCGTCCGTCACCGGGACGGCAGCCGGATGCTCCTGGGCGTCCGCGCCCGGTGCGTGACGCGTGCCGGGCCGAGCTGCGAGTGGTTCCTGGTCGGCGCGCCGGCGCAGGAGGTGGTCCAGTGGGAGACCGACCGCGCGATCCTGGACGGGCTGTTCCGGCGGTCCCCGATCGGCTTCGCCAGTCACTCCCCCGACCTGCGCGTCCTGCGGGTCAACCGGGCGATCGCCCGTATCGGCGGCCTGCCGTCCACGGAGTTCGCCCGAGGGCACCGGATCGCCGACTTCCTCGTCGCCGAGGACGCGCGCACGATAGAAGCGAGACTCAGGCGCGTGCTGGAGACCGGTGATCCGATGATCTTCACCGAGCAGCCGTGCAGGCTCCGGCGGGACCCGTCCCACGAGCGGTTCGTGGCCGTCTCGGCGTTCCGCCTGGAGGACCCGGCCGGATCCGTGCTGGGCGTCGCGCAGCTGATCGAGGACGTCACCGAGCGGCACCGGGCCCAGCGCCGACTGGCGCTGCTGAACGAGGCCAGCGACCGCATCGGCACCACCCTGAACGTGACCACGACGGCCCGGGAGCTGTCCAAGGTCGCCGTCCCCAGCCTGGCCGACTGCATCACCGTGGACCTGCTCGAATCCGTGGTCCGCGGCGGCGAGCCCGCCCAGTTCGCCGTCGGGCCGGTCATCCGGGTGGCCGCCATGACGGTGGCTCCGGAGGCGGAGCAGCTGCTCTTCCCGGTCGGCGACTCGATCCGGTTCTCTCCGGACACCCCCCAGGCCCGGTGCCTGTCCGAGTTGCGCCCCATCATCGAGCGCGAGTTCGGAGCCTCCCTCTCCTCCACCTTCGCCGATGCCAGGTGGTCCCAGCGTCTGCGCGAGCTGGGCGTCCGCTCCCTCATGGTGGTCCCGCTGGTCGCGCGCGGTGTCGTGCTCGGACTGATCAGCCTCTGGCGTACGCGGCAGACCGAGCTCTTCGATCCGGACGACCTCACCCTGGCCGTCGAGTTCGCGGCCCGGGCGGCGGTCTGCATCGACAACGCACGCCGCTACACCCAGCAGCACCAGGCGGCGCTCGCACTGCAGCACAGCATGCTGCCGAGTACACTCCCCGGCCACCCGGCGGTCGAGGTGGCGCACCGCTACCTGCCCGCCGGTTCGGTCACCGGCGTGGGCGGCGACTGGTTCGACGTCATCCCCCTGTCCGGGGCCAGGGTCGCCCTGATCGTCGGCGACGTGGTCGGCCACGGCATCCATGCCGCCGCCACCATGGGCCGCCTGCGCACCGCCGTCCAGACCCTGGCCGACCTCGACCTCGAACCGGACGAAGTCCTCACCCACCTGGACGACCTCGTCAGCCGTCTGGCCGACGAGCAGGAAGCGACCTCCGCCCCCGGCCTCCCGCAGGAGAACCTGATCGGCGCCGCTTGCCTCTACGCCGTCTACGACCCGGTGACCAGACGCTGTTCCCTCGCCCGCGCCGGCCACCCCCCGCCCATCGTGGTGACGCCCGAAGGGGCCGCGAGCCTGGTGGACGTCCCCGCCGGTCCTCCACTCGGCCTGGGCGGGCTGCCGTTCGAGACGGCGGAACTGGTCCTGGCCGAGGGCAGCCTGCTCGCCCTCTACACCGACGGCCTCATCGAAGCGGGCGACCGGAACGTCGACCACAACCTCGCGCAGCTGCTCCGGACGCTGAGTACCGGCCGCAGCTCGCTGGAGGTGACCGCCACGGCTGCCATCACCACCCTGGTGGCTCCTCCGCTCTCCGACGACACCACCCTGCTCCTGGCCCGGACCAGGGCACTCGCCGCCGACCAGGTCGCGACCTGGCAGCTGGCCGCGGAACCCCGGGCAGCCGCCCTGGCGAGGGGCTTCGTCACCAAGCAGTTGAACGCCTGGGGCCTGGAAGAAATGACGTTCACCACCGAGCTGATCGCCACCGAACTGGTCACCAACGCCTACCGCTACAGCAGCGGACCGATCGAGCTGCGGCTCATCGTCGACCGCACCCTGATGTGCGAGGTCTCCGACGCGAGCACCACCACTCCCCACCTGCGCCGCGCCCGTACCACGGACGAGGGAGGCCGTGGCCTGTTCCTGGTCGCACAGCTCACCCAGCGGTGGGGCACCCGGTACACCCACCAGGGCAAGACCGTCTGGACCGAACAGCTCCTCAACCGCCTGGACCTGTGACCCGGAGTCCGCCGGGAAGCCCGGATGCCGATTCCGGTGGTCGGTGCCCCGAGGTGGCCGGCCTGTCCGGGTGGCCGGCCGACCGTCGTCCGCGCGCCGTGCCGCCGGTGTGCACCGGCCGGTGGCCGCGCCCACCGCCGGGGCGGGCGCGGTCACCGGTACTTCGGGCCGATCCGGCCACCGGTCAGACCGACGGCTCGGCCAGCCAGCCGTCCAGCTCCAGGAGCGTGGGGCCGGCGACGGAGACCGCTCCGGCGGTGTAGGCGGCCCAGCGCAGCTCGTCGCAGGCGAAGAAGTCCTCGCCCCCGGCGCTCACCCAGAGGGACAGCGTGTGATCGCCGGCCCGGGTGAGGTCCCACCACGACCACGTCCGGAACGCGTCGTCGGGATCGAACCTCTCGAGCCACCCGTCCAGGTACCAGCCGCTGCCGTGGCCTGCGGCGGCGTAGTGCTCACTGCCGCGCCGGGCGAAGTCGGGGGCGACCCGCCCGCCGTCCTCGTCACAGATCGCGGCGAACCACTCGGGGGCCCGGCGGGGAGTGCGGTGCGGATCGATCCCGGCCTGGGCGACGGCGCCGTCCAGGCCGGCCGCCAGGACGGCACGCAGCCGGTCCGCGTAGTCCTGCACCGACCCCTCGACCTCCACCACGAAGCAGCTGAGCCCGGGCGGGGCGGCGTCCGCCTCCGGGCGGGCACCGATCCGGTCCCGCTCGTCGAGGAGATCCTGCTCCTGCTCGTCCAGGACCGCTTCGCCCCGGAGTTCCTCGTCCTCGCCCATGTCCTGCTGCCTCTCCTGTGCCGTGCCGGGCCGGCGCGTCCCGCGCCGGCCCCAGCCCCGCATTCTGCTACGACTTGCCCCGCTCCGTGTTCCACAGGTCCTGCTGCTGCTGCCAGGTGAGCTCGTTGCCCTTCGGGTCCTTGGCCTTCCATCCGTTGGGAGTCCACGACTCGGTGGTCCCGCTGCCCGGGATGATCTGGTCCTCCAGGCGCTTCAGGTGACCGCCCGGAATTCCGTAGAGGTGGTCGCCCTGGGTGGGGTCGGAAATCTCCGGGTAGTCCTTCTTGTAGTCCTTCCAGTTGGTGCCTTCGGGAAGCTGCTTCCCGGTCATCTCCTCCCACTTCTTCTGACTCTGCGGGATGGCCTGGCCGTGGATCTCGTCCACGTACCGCTTCGGCACCTCGAACGACTGCACACGGCCACCGAACTTGCTGTCGGCCTGGTAGTTGTCGGTGTGGGCCCGGTCTCCGCTCATGTTCACGTAGAGGTTCGTGCCCTTGCTCCCGTCGTTGGGGCGGGGAATCGTGACGTTGCCGTGCTCGTCGACCTCGACGCGGTAGCTCTTGTCCTTCCCGCCCCTGAAGTCCCACTTCTCCTTCCGGTACACCCGGACCACTTCGCACATCTCGAGGCCCAGCGGGTCCATCCAGGTGTGCGGGTTGACGACGTAGTTCGCCGGGTTCGGGGACGGCGCCAGACCGAGCGGGTCGGGAGAGGTGTAGCGGGCGGTCGCCGGGTCGTAGTACCGGTTGACGTTGTAGTGGAGGCGGGTCTCGGGGTCGAAGTACTGCCCCGGGAAGCGCAGCGGGGTGTAGGTGCTGCTGCCCGCCGGCCAGGTGGTGGCGCCCCACAGGGTGGTCCTCGCCCGCCAGGCGACGGCGCCGGACGGGTCGACCAGCTCGGTGGGGGTGCCCACCAGGTCGGTCACGATCGCGAAGAACCGGCGGTCGGTCTCGCGCTGAGGGGTGTCGGCACCGGTGACGATGGTCTCCGCCTGGGCCAGCGGACGGTCGCCGTCGTGCTCCCAGGTGAGGGTGTGCGGGCCGGGGAGGTGGGGGGCGTAGGTGGTCTGCTCGCAGAGGGTGGAACCGTCCCAGGTGAAGTCGGTGCGTTCGAGCACGGTGACCCCGTCGTCGGCGACGCGCAGCTTCGCGGTGCGCCGGCCGAGCGGATCGTAGGTGTAGCGCCAGAGTTGGCCGTCCGGGGTGGTGACGGCGACCAGCCGGTCCTCGACGTCCCAGGTGTAACGCCAGGCCCCAAGGCCGCCGGTGCCCTCGGGACCACCGGCGGCCCGACGCACCACCACCCGGCCCGCGCCGTCGTACGTGTAGTCCACCGAGCCCGCGCGGGTGAGCTCCGTTCCGCGGTAGGCGCGCGGACCCACGGCGTCGGTGGTGGCGGCCGATCCGGGCCAGTGGGCGTCGACGATGTTGCCGGAGGCGTCGTAGGCGTAGGACTCGGTCCAGCCCTTGCCGCTCACGGCGGTCACCCGCCCGGCCGCGTCCAGGGTGAAGGCGCGCGGGCCCGCGAGGTGGTCGTCGATGCCGACGAGGCCGCCGTCGGCGCGGTAGCCGTAGCCGCGGCGCTGGACGAGGCGGCCGCCGGTTTCGTCCGCACCTCCCAGCTGGAGCAGCTGGGAGGTCAGCCGGCGTGCCCCGTCCCAGGTCTGGCGCAGGGTCACCCCGGGGCCCCACTGGCGTGAGGTCTCCCGGCCCGACGCGTCGCGGGTGAAGGACAGGATCCGGTCGGCGAAGCCGAGTCCCAGCGGGTTCCCGGCGTCGTCGTAGGCCCAGCCGCTCTCCACCCCGGTGGGGGTGCGCCGGCTGATGCGGCGGCCCCGGGCGTCGTACCGCATGGCCAGCCGGCGCCCGTCGACGGTCTCGGCGGCGGTGCCGTCGGTGCCGAACTCGCGTTCCAGGAGGGAGGTGGGACTCTGCGCGGACAGCAGCCGGCCGGCCGGGTCGAAGGTGTAGCTGGTGACCGTTCCCGCGACGTCCTTGGACAGCACCCGGCCCAGGACGTCCCGGGTGTAGGCGATGCGGTGGCCCAGCGCGGTGACCCGTGCGGTCATCTGCCCCACGGCGTCGTGCTCGTACCGCCGGGTGCGGCCGTCGAAGTCGGTCTCCGACAGCGGGTTGCCGACCCCGTCGTAGGTGTAGTTCCAGGTCAGGCCCTGGGGGTTGGTCACCTGGGTGAGCCGCAGCTCGGTGTCGTACTCGAAGGTGTACCGGTTGCCGTCCGGGTCGGTGCGGGAGGCCGGCAGGCCGAAGTACGTGTAGGTGTTGACCGTCACCGCGCCGAGGCGGTCGGTGTGGCGCAGCAGATTGCCCTCGCCGTCCCACTCCCAGCGCTCGACCGCGCCGTCGGGTCCGGTGCGCGAGAGCGGCAGGCCATCGACCGTCCAGGTCATGTGCGTGGTCCCGCCGACGGCGTCGGTGACGGCGACCGGACGGCCGAAGGCGTCGCGGACGGTGGTCTCCGTCCCGCCCGTCGGGTCGGAGATCCGGACCGTCAGCCCGGCGGCGTCGCACTGGACGAGGGCGGTGCCGCCCGAGGGGTCGGTGATGGTGGCCAGGTGGCCCAGCTCGTCGTAGCCGTAGCGGGTGACCGCCCCGGTGGGGTCGGTGGCCTCGGTCCGGTTGCCCCGGTCGTCGTAGTCGAAGGACCAGGCGGCGCCGTCGGGGCCGACGTAGTGGACCGGCAGCTGCAGCTCGTTGTGGACGATGGTGGTCCTGCTGCCGTCCGCCCGGGTGCAGGCGGCCGGGTTGCCGTCGACGTCGTACTCCATGAGCACCGTGCGGCCCAGTGCGTCGGTCCGGCCGAGCGGCCGGTCGTACTGGTCCCAGGACCGGTGGAGGGTGTTCCCCAGCGCGTCCGTCTCCGAGACGGTCTGGCCGAGCTCGTTGAACCGGTAGACGGTGGCGTTGCCCAGCGAGTCGGTGACGGTGGTGGTCCGCCCCTCCGGGTCGTAGGCGAACACCGCGTCCAGGTAGCCCCCGTCGCCACGGGTCTGCACGCACCGGCCGGCGCGGTCGTACAGGTAGCGGTAGCGGCGCTGGTTGCTGTCGGTCCAGGTGGTGATCCGGGACTGCTCGTCGTAGGTGAAACGCTTCCGCCGCCCGGCCGAGTCGATGATCTCGGAGAGGTTGCCGTTGCCGTCGTAGTCGAAGCCGACCAGCGGCAGCGCGTCGGCCTCCGGCCCGTACTCGGAACCCGCGCCGAGCAGGTGGAGTCCGGTGATGCGCTCGTCGTCGGTGTCCACCGCGATCCGGTAGCCGCCGGAGTGGCGCACCTCGACCGGTGCGCCGTGGTCGGAGCGCAGGAAGTCGATCCGGTTGCCGTTGCGGTCGGTGAGGGCGACCAGCGGCAGGGTCAGCACGCCCGAGGCGTCGGGCTGCGCACCGGGCAGCAGGTCGAAGTGCCGGGTGACCCCGGAGCCGGAGTCGCTGATCCGCAGTGCGGTGCCGCCCTCCGGGTCCCGCTCCAGCAGGTGGCGCGGCCCCTCCAGGGCGAACACGGGCTCGTCCGGGTCGGGCAGCGGGTAGTGCAGCACGATGCCGTCCTCACCCGCGAACAGGACTCCCTCGGCGTCGATTTCGACCCGCTGGTCGAGGGTGGAGGCCCAGGAGGGACCGAACCAGCCGCCCACCCGGTAGGAGGAGATGTGGGTCCGGGAGAGCACCAGCGGCAGCGCGCCGTCCAGCGTGACGTCCTCCTGGGCGAGCACCATCTCGCCGGAGGCGACGTCGACGGGGTCACTGCGCAGCTCCCGGCCGGTGATCGGCTGGGCGGTCTCGCGCGGGGGCCGTTCGTTCCGCAGGTTCGGGGGCTTGGGGCCCCCGCCGCCACGGCCGCCCCGGCCTCCGCCTCGACCGCCACGGCCGCCTCCGCTGCCTCCGCCGCGGGGCTCACCGTTGCCTCCGCCGCCGCCACCCCGACCGCCGCGGCCGCCGCCTCGGCCTCCCCGGCCACCGCCACCACCGCCGCGGGGCGCGGAGGGCCCCGGCTTGTTCCCCGACATGATCTTTTTGAGCTCGCCCGCGTGATGGGCGTCGGTCTCGGCGGTGTTCTTGGCGACCTTCCTCAGGTTGTTCCCGGCCGAGCTGTAGAGCTTCTTGACCGCCTGGCCGGCGTCCTCGCCGAGCGTCTTGCCCAACTTCTCGGCGCCGTGCTCCAGCGCCTTCGTCACCTGGTTGGTCATGCGAAGCTCACCCCTGCGAGGTTGGAACGGAACGTTTCGGCGTGGGCGGCCACTGTCTCCGCGTGCTCGTGCATCGTCTGCGCGTGCGCCTCCAGCGCAGCCGGATCGATCCGGAACCCCGAACCCCCCGCTCCGCCGCCGGACACGCCCAGGGCCCCCTCGGCGGCCTGGAACACCAGACCGCTCACCGCCTTGCCCACCACCTCCACCAGCGGATTGATCGCGGCCTCGATCACCTTGCCGATGATGTACTGCTCCAACTGCTGCTCAAGGAAGTTGACGAGCTTCTTCGCCCCCTCGATGATCAGGGCCAGCGCCGCCTCCGCCAGACCGAACGTCACCACCGCCGCGGCCTGGTCCGCCGCGAAGGCCACCGCCATCGCCACCAGCTCGGCGATCGCCTCGACCTTCATCGCCACGATCACGTCGGCGGCGACGTCCAATGCCGTCGCCACCACATGGCACGCCTCGATCAGGTCGTTCATGTGACCGTCCGACATCTGCGACCACTTGGTCAGCAGCGCCTCGTACGACGCACCCTGATAGGCCTCGCCGAGCCCCTTGATGGTGGCCGTCGAACCCTGGTGCGCCGATTCGATATTGGTACCGAACTCCCGCACGTGCGAGGCGAACTCGCGGACCTTGTCCTCGTTCACTGCAGGCCAGTTCACTCCGATGAACTGCAGGAACGATTCCACCTCACTGGGTAGTTCGATCGCCATGGCTTCCCCTCGACTGTTCGCTTCGCAGTCTGACGATCATAGGAGCAGGTGACGCGAGCACGACGCCCGCCTCCGGGGCTGCCGCCACGGCCTGGAAATCCCGTCGCCCACAGGGCATCCGACGAGGTCACAGCTGTCGCCGCAGCACATCGGGCCGGGCGCGGCACCACCGGTCCCGGCCCGCCCAGCGGCGCACCGCGCCGTACGGGGAGGCCGGGCGGCGGGCCCGGTCAGCGGTGTCCGGGCGGCGGGCCCGGGCGGGCCGTGGACCGGATCCAGGGGCGAGCGGGGCGGCAGGATTCGACAGGGGGAAATCCCCACCCCGGTGCGGGGGTTGGCCGGATTCTCCGGCGCTCCTTCGGGTCCGTACCGTCTGCGGCATGGCACTCTCGACATCGTTACGACCCCCCGCGCCGCCCGCCGCCCGGCGACGCGCGCTCCTCGTCTACCTCGGCCTCGCCTACGCGGGCATGTGGGCGGCCATGTCCCCGCTGCTCGCCGGGGGGTTCCAGCGCGGCGACGCCCGGGAGGATCCGGGAGCGCTCGAACAGGCCTGCATCGCAGCCGCGATGTTCGCCCCGGCCCTCGCCGCGGTCCTCGTCGTACGCTTCGTCGAGCGCGACGGCACACGGGTGCGGGACGCCCTCGCGCTGCGCCTGCCCCGGCCCCTGACCCGCGCCGTGTCGGCCTGCCTGCTGCCGGTCGGCGTCCTCGCCGCCCTCACCGCAGCGGTGATCGCCCTCGGCACCCTCGCGGGCAGCTACCCCTTCGCCGGGCTCGACGCGCTGACGGCGGGCGGGGTCACCGGATGGGCGGTCCAGGGCCTGGTCGGGATGCTGGTCTCGCTGCCGCTGTTCTTCGGCGAGGAACTCGGCTGGCAGGGGTTCCTCTTCCCCCGTCTGCTGCGCGCCGGCGGCACGGCCGGCCTGGTCCGGGCGTACGTGCTCACCGGTGGGGCGTTCGCGCTCTGGCACCTGCCCACGCTCCTGATGGGCGGACAGTACCCGGGCAGGCCCTGGTACGTGGCGGTGCCCGCGCTCACGGTCAGCTGCGTGCTCGTCCTGCCGGTCTTCACCTGGCTGCGCCTGCGTTCGGGTTCGGTCGTGCCGGCCGTGTTCGGGCACGCCTTCGCGAGCACCCTGGGCGTGGCGACGCTCAAGGAGTTCGCCGACCCCGACGCCACCCTGGACCCGCTGACCATGGGTCTGGCCGGCTGGCCCGGCTGGGTCGTCACCGGCACCTTCGTCGCCTTCCTCGCGCTGACCGGCCGACTGCGGCCCTCCCACTACGAGGAGCGCGACGCCCGGCGCCCGGCTGCCGTGTCGTGACGAGGGTGCCCGCGAGGAGCGGTTGCACCTCCCGCTCGGCATCGCCGGCCACGGCATCGCGGCCGCCGCACCGGTGAACGCCGCCGCCGCGCTCGGCCTGGACCTCGAACGGCCGGAGTGCCCGACCGGTGCCCGTCCGCGGGCATCCTGACACTCGTGGGGGACAACGCGTCTGGCAGAATCTCCGAGCCGGTCTGATAAGCACTCAGACCATGTCTTGGGAGGAACCCGTGCACCACCCGGCCCGTACAGCCATGGCCGCAGCAGCTCTGCTGCTGGCCGCAACCGCCGTCGGGTGCTCGTCGTCGACGGGGCACCAGGCAAAGTCCGGCGGCGGTCACACCAAGCCGGTTCCGACGCAGACCGCCGCTTCGGGCGCTGCTGCCGGGACGATCCCGACCGGGGCCGGCCCCCAGAGCACCTACACCGTCGCCGCACAGCCGGCCGCGGGGACGTGCCACTACCGGTACACGGCGGACAAGCAGCCGCTGCCGGACGTGAACTGCACGCCTGGTGCGACAAGTCCGGCCGTCACCCAGGCCAACATCGGCGGAACGATCTGCAAGACGGGTGGATACACCTCGGCGATCCGGCCGCCGGCGAACATCACCGGCAAGGAGAAGGCGGCCAACGCGCAGTCGTACGGCTACACGGGCCCGATGGGCGACGGTGAGTACGACCACCTGATCAGTCTCCAGCTGGGCGGCGATCCGAACGACCCGCGCAACCTGTGGGTGGAGCCGCCGTCGCCGGGGCACGTGCCGGGCAAGGGGCCGAACAACCCGAAGGACTCGGTCGAGACCCACTTGCACACCGCGATCTGCAAGGGGAAGGTCACCCTCGCCGCCGCCCAGCAGGCCATCGCCACCGACTGGACGACCGCCGAGGCGAAGCTCGGCATCAAGGACGGCTCGCCCAGCGATCCGGTCGACTCCGAATGACCCCGTGCCGCCGGCCGGTGCGGGTCGCCCTCCCTCCCGTCGGCCGGCGGCAGCCCGTACGCGATCCGCTGCCCGCCGGGAGCGGCACCCGCTCGGCCTGAGGCCGGCAGCCGGCGCGACCGGTGCGGCGGCACAGCCGGTGCGTCCAGTGCGGGCGCGTTCAGTGTTTCCGCGCCTTCGAGGCACCGGGGACGATGTCGAGGACGCCCATCATGCCCTCGTCCTCGTGGTTGAGGAGGTGGTAGTGGAAGACGGTCCTGCCGGTGAGGTCGGCGAAGCGGATCCGCAGGGGCTGCGGTGCCCGGCTGAGGCCAGCAGCGCGGCCCGGTGCCATGTTCTGCTCGACGGCGTGTCGTGCCAGGCGGTGGCTGGTTGACTGCCAGTTGCGGAAGCGGGTGGCGGCCGAACTCAGCGACGCCGGCCGGGCCGAGTGCCCGGAGTGCGGCGAGCGTTGGGTGGCCGGGGTGGATCGGCGTTCGAACGCCGTCTACTGCTCGCGGCGGTGCGTGATGAGGGCCTGGAAGGCCCGGAAGGAATCGTTCGGCGAACGGTCACAGTGACCACAACGCGAACGGCCGAGTCGATCGAGAGCGGTCAACTCTCATCATCCGACGGCCCATTGTTGTGATCCGCCGATTTACGGCTCGACTCTGCTGCGCGGAAGCGGGCCGTGTCCCGTCGCGGCCAAATGCCGTGCCCGGCCCGTGGGTTGGTGGTTGAGCCATGCCGAGGAGATCGAGAAGGCCGACAAGGTCGGCAGCGTCAGCCTCGAGCGGTATACGGAGATCGTTGCCGAGCTGCGGAAGCTGGTGGAGTCGGTCAGCCGCGCACAGTTCACGGTCGGGGATGCCGCGCTGGAGATCGAACCGATGCGTGAGCACGGCGGCCAGGAGCGAGGTGAGGAACTGTTCACGGTCAAGGATTCGCTGTTCCGTCTCGCCGAGGACATCGGGGTGTCGTACTCGATGGTGCGGGACACCAGGTGGACGGCCTCGAAATGGCCGAAGGAACACCGGCAGGCGGGAATGTCCTTCACCGTGCACCGCATCCTGGCGTCCATAGCGGTGGACGAGGAGCGGTTCGCCGCGATCCTCACTCCTCCGCCGGGCAAGGCGCGGTGGACACCGGACGAGGCGAAGCGGCGGGTCGGCCAGCAGGTCGTGAAGCCGATCACGCCGCAGGAGAAGGTCAGCGCGATCCACACGCTCGCCCAGGACGAAGAGGTCGCCGCGCGGGTGACCGGCGACTACGAACGCCTAATCCAGCACTCGGAGTCGCTGATCACCTGGGCCGCGATCACCCTCATGACCAGGCGCATCACCCACCGCCAGTCCCACCGCGAGGGACAGCCGCCGCCCCGTGAGGCCCAGCGGGACTGATCGGACAGTAATCGGCGCGATCACGTCGGTCTCGCGTGGCGTTGCCTCGGGGGTGGGAGTCAGCCCGATGCTTGCCATCTGCTCGGGTGACATCTGCATCTTGGCGGGGCCTTTTGAGTTGGGCGTGGTCTCGGGCATGGCGCCTCCTCACGGGCCGACTCCGCTGCCGACCCGCCTGGACCTTCCCGTGACGAACCGTGGTCAGACAACTACTCCGCATGAAAGCAGGTGCGTGCCCTCGCGCGGCAACCAGCTGGCCGCCGACTCCGCAGCTCAGCTCGCCATTTCAGGTGCGCATCCGCCCAGCGAAGTGCTCAGTCACCTTTTTCGTGGTCGCACACTGAGCGCTTCAGTTGGCGAGCTTCGCCAACTGAAGCGCTCAGCGCGGGGCGTGTTCGTTACCGTCTCGGTCCTGCTGCGGCGTAGAGCATGGTGCCGGTCACCAGCAGGGCCACCGCGGTCCAGGTGGATGCCTCCGTGCCGGGGGGAAAGGTCATCCAGCCGACCGCCTTCCCCGCGGTGTTGGGCGGCAGCGGCGGGACGAGGACGGTGAACGCGAGCCAGCCGATCGGAAGGGTCCAGGCGAGGTGCGCCCCGCACAGCACCGCCCCAAGCGCGGCCAGGCCGACCAGGCCCGCGCTGTCCCGGACGACGACCTCGGTGGGGGCGAACTTCGGCCCCATCGCCTGGACCGCCAGCAGCGCCGCACCGGCGACCGCGCCGATCAGCAGCGTGTGCGCCGCCCGGCGAGGCGCCCACCGGATCGCGGCCGTCCGGTCCAGTGCGAGATCCTGCCCGCCGAGCCCGACGGAGCCGGCCGCCACGCTCGCGGCGAGCACGAAGAAGGCGATCGGATTGATCGCATCCACCGCATCCGTGCCGTCGCCCCGGTTGAAGGCCCACACTGCCAGTGCGATGAGCGTGACCGCGGCGGCCGAGGTGGGCGCCTGTCGTGACCGCGCGTACAGCATCAGCCACCTCATCGCGACGCCATCCCCGCCAGCACCGAAAGCTCGTTGTACCCCGTGCAGGAGAGGGCGGCGGCATGCACCTCGGCGATCCGCGACCGCTGCTCGGCCGGTGACAGCGCCATCAGCCGCTGCCAGGCGGTGTCGGCGTCCGCCCATGTGCGCTGCGAGTACGCGTAGGAGTCCGGCCTCCGCAGCGGTTCGAACTGGTGATCGCCTAGGGCCCAGCTCGCGGCGATGCTCTGTACGGGGATGTCGACCTGCCCCCCGCCCTCCCAAGTGGTGCGCGCTGCGCAGTTCGGTGCCAGGCCCTGGGCGACCAGGAGACGGGTCAGTTCCGCCCCCGTCGCATGGGCGATCAGCGGGTCGTCGAAGTCGACCAGCACCGCGTCGCCGGAGAGTTGGCGTTCGTCGCCGAGCGCGCGCAGCTCGGTGTCCTCCCGCACCGAGTTCGGCGCCTTGTCGCCCAGGGCGTCGTGCAGCACGCGCAGCGCGTCCTTGCCACGCGGCGCGAGTTCGGGCAGGTGTGAGCGGTTCGCCTGCGTCACGCACACCGGTCCGTCGCAGACCAGGGTGGCGGCGGCCTTGTCGATGACGTAGGTGTCGCGCGCAGCGGCCGGGAGGATCAGCAGGGCCAGGGCCGCGCCGGCCAGGACGGGGGCCACCGCGAGCAGTCGGGCCCGGCGGGTGGCGGCCGACAGCAGTGCGAAGCCGGTGGCGAGCATGCCGAGCAGCCAGAGCGTCTGGCCAAGGTGCACGGAGCCGGACAGGGTCAGCAGCATCTCCCGCGGCTCCGCGGTCACCGGGAACAGCAGGGCGAGCCGGTTCGGCGCGCTGCTCGACGGCAGTGCCCCCTCATTGCTCTCCCGCAGGAGGAGGGCCGTCAGCAAGAGGAGCACCGTCAGGGCCGGCGGGGTGAGCACGGAGGGCACGGCCCGCGCGACGCCCATGCCGAACACGGCCCCCGCGACGAGGGACAGCGCCGCCACCAGCGAGATCGGCAGCCAGCCGAGACTCGTGTAGGCGGTGGCGCCGAGGGCCACCTGGACTCCACCCACCAGGACGAGGAGGCCGAAGCCGGACGCCAGCACGAGTGCCGTCGCGCCGGCCGGCAGCGCCGCACGGCGCCAGGCCGGCAGCGGCGTGGTCGTCAGCAGTTCGGCCATCAGCGAGCGGGAGTCGCGCAGCCCGTACACCGCCCCCAGGCCCACCACGAGCGGCCACCAGAAGCCCAGCAGGTAGCGGGTCCACAGGGCCATGGAGGTCCACTGGGCCGTCCACCCCGCAGTGCCCTTCCACCAGAGCCCGTCGATCAGTAGGAGGACCGCCAGGCTGCCGCCCAGGACGACGACGCCGGGCCACGGGGCTACGGAGCGCTTCAGCTCGATGCGCAGGACACGCCCGTTCACCAGGTGCCTCCCTGCCGGCCGGAGTTGCGGAGCAGCGCCGAGTAGCCGCGTTCCAGGGGGCTGTCGCCCGGGTGCTCGGGGCCGCCCGCCGCGGCCAGGTCGTCCGGCGTGCCCTGGAAGACGAGGCGGCCGTCGGCGAAGAGCACCACGTCGGAGCAGGCGGCCGCGACGTCCTCGACCAGGTGGGTGGAGACGACCACGCAGGTGTCGCGGCCCAGTTCCTGCAGCAGCTCGCGGAAGCGCAGTCGCTGCGCCGGGTCCAGGCCGGCCGTCGGCTCGTCCAGCAGCAGGACCGCAGGGTCGTTGACGATGGCCTGGGCGATGCCGGCCCGCCGCACCATGCCGCCGGACAGGGTCTTCATCTGGTGGTCGGCGCGGTCCGCCAGGCCGACCCGTTCCACGGCCCGCTGGACGGCCGCGGGGACGTCCGCCTTCGGAACCTCCTTCAACCAGGCCATGTACTCGACGAACTCGCGCACCGTGAAGCGCTTGTAGTAGCCGAACTCCTGCGGCAGGTAGCCGATTTGGCGGCGCAGGGCCCGCAGGTCGCCCAGCGCGCTCATGGAGGTGCCGAGCATCTCCAGTTCGCCCTCGGTGGGGCGCAGCACGGTCGCCAGCGCCCGGATCAGGGTGGTCTTCCCGGCCCCGTTGGGCCCGAGGAGGCCGTGGGCGCCGATGCCCAGGGACAGGTCGAGCCCGTCGACGGCCGTCTTCTTCCGTCCGACGCGCACTCTCAGGCCCTCGGCCCGGATCTCCCAGGCGTAGGTCTTCGGCGCGGTGTCAGCCGCGCTCGTCACGGGTGTCATGCGGTGGTCCCTTTCAAGGGTCGAGGAAGGCTTCACAACGTCGAGTACGCGTTCCTGCGGGCGATCACGCCTGCGGTTCCGAGCGCGAGGAGCAGCCCCCACACGGGCAGCCGGTCCGGCTGCAGGAGGAGTTGCAGGGCGAGGGGGACGTGGCCGACGGCCCACGCGGGGACCACGCCGACGACGCCCCACGCGGCCGCCAGCCCGGTGGCGGCACGACTCACGCCGACCACGCTGCCGAGCGCCAGGGCTGTTGCGGTGAAGGCCAGAGAGGGCAGCAGCCACTGCGCGGCCGTCATGGTCCCGGTCAGCCACCCACCCAGCAGGAGCCCGGGCAGCGCCGTCAAGGTGACGACGCCGGTCATGGCCAGCCACGGGGCCATCACCGGCGTCATCCAGGCCGACAGCCACCTCGGGCGCCGTCGCAGTGAGGAAGCCCTGACGGCCGCGTCCAGCTGCGGTTCCAGACCGGCCCGGACGGTGTCGAGGAGCGCGGCGATGTCCGGCGCCCCGGTGGACACGGAGCCCGCCAGGAGGCTCCGGCACGGCGCGCACGTCTCCAGATGGGCCTCCAGCGCCCAGAGCGTGTCCGCGGCCATCGTCGCGTCACCCCGTGCGTAGTCGTCGATCAACCGCCTCGACGCGTGTTCCCCGCTCATGCCAGCGCCTCCCTCATCGCGATCCGGGCCCGGCGGGCACGGGTCTTGACCGTGCCTTCGGGCAGTCTGAGCAGGACGACGGTCTCCCGGACGGACAGCCCGTCGAGCACCGCGGCCTGCAGTACCGCTCGGAGTTCCGGCGCCAGTCGCCCCAGGGCGTCGCCGACGTCGCCGCCGACCGTCCCGGCGAGCGCCTTCTCCTCCGCCGCGGGCACCACCGCCCGCTCGGCGGCGGCCACCGGCGGTTCGGCGTGGCGGGCACGGCGCCGGAACGCATCGACCAGGCGGCGCGCCGCGATCGTCCACAGCCACCCGACGGCCATCCCACCGACCGCACTCCCGGCGAACGCGCCGGCCGCGCGCCACACCGCCAGATAGGTCTCCTGCATGACGTCGGCGACGATCTGCTCGTCCGCGCAGCGGCGGCGCAACCGCACCGCCAGCCACGGCGACGTGCGCCGGTACAACTCCTCGAACGCCCCGCGGTCACCTCTGGCCACCGGCCGGACGAGGCGCTCCTCGTCCAACTCGTCCAGTGCTCTCCTGCGTGATCTCACACCAGCCAGACGCCCGATGCTGCGCACAGGTTCTGCGCCTGCCGTGACCTGCATCACAGTGTCACGCGCGGAGGATTTCGATCCCCGTGAAACCCGGTCGCCGGTTTCGATCCGGCTCGTGGTGAACCCTGGCGCCTCGCGGTGCTTCACCCTCCTCGGTGCAGCCCTGACCGAGTACGCCGACTGACTCGCAGTTGTGCCGGGACGCGCTGATTGGCACCGAACAACGCCGACGACCTGGTGCTCCATGTTGAGCGGGACAGGCTTGTTGGCACCGACGGGACGCGGTTCTTGTCACCACCGGCCCCATGGACAGCGCCCCTGCCACCGGGTCCGGGACGCCGGCCTGCGGCAATCGTCCGTGCGGACGCACGCTGTCGCACGCGGTACCAGAAGCCGTGTCCAGGTGCCAACCAGCGTGTCCTGGCACAGCAGTTGTGACCCAGCACGCTACTTGTCGCTGACAGTGCTACTTGACGTGCGACTCTCTCGCCAGGTCAGCACGGCAACTGTCGGTGAATCAGCGAGGTATCTGACGGCTGATGATCGTTCAGCAAGCAAGCTGTCGGCAACTCCGAGCCGAGGCGCTACTTGATCAAGTGGAAATCGGGGTGCTGCAGCCAGGCCTGCAGGCATTCCACGTCGCCGACATGCCGAAGCCACCGCCCTCCGCCTCCGGTGTCACAGGAAACCTCCGTGAGCCTTCCCGGGAGGGCCGACGCCAGTACCCTCGCCCGGGCCAGCACCGCCTCGTTCCCCGTGTCGTCGCCTGCGGCGGGGTGGCTGCTCAGGAGGCCGTCGAAGTCGACCAGCGCATCGAGACGGCGGGCGAGAGCGAGCGCCAGGTGGCCGAGCAGCACGTGGTTCACCGAGCCCGAGCAGCCGGCACCGACTACCAGTCCCTGTACCGGTGGCTGCGAGAAAGCTGAGTAGTCCTCGTCCTCGGCAGGCATCTCCTCGTCCTCTGACAAGAAGAACACGCCGACGTCGGCAGGATCGAAGGCCCGCAGGCCCAGGGCCGAACCGTCTCGCACCCAGAAATCCACGTCGCCGCTGGCCTTGGTCTCCACCGGGTCGCAGAAGGTCTCCAACCACGGGACCGCATCGGCCAGGATGTCCGCGAACCCGCGGGGTTCGAAGAGCCACAGTCCAACTGCCGGTCCCGACATGCCGCCCCCAGAGCCTCGTGGCCCAAGTGCCACCGGACCCGGTTCTACCAGGACCTGGCGACGGGCGCCGGATCATTTTGGGTCATAGCCCGCCCTGGACGACAGATGTCGTGCTGACACGACAGTTAGCCTGCTGAGTCACAGCAGTCGCAATCGATGCCGAAGGTCCAGCCCGCCAACTAAAGCACTCACTCGCCAACCGAAGCGCTCAGTCACATTTTCTCAGCGACGCAGGGGCCGCCGGGAGGTGGTCACAGCTCGATGTCTATCCATTCGACGTCGTTCACCTCGGCGTCGAGGCCGCGGGCACGGGTGCCGTTGTGCCGGAAGTAGTGCTCGCCGAGGGCGTCGGCGAGGATCGCTTCCTGCTCGGCCTGGCTGGCTTCGGCGTCGATGGCCTCGTACAGGCGCCGGGCGACATCGCCGGGCAGGCTCATCATCGCCGCCCACACCCAGCTCCGCCTGGCCCGGCCCTTCGCCGAAGACCTCCGCCGCCCCTGGAGCGCGCCATCGTTCCCCGGCGCCTCACCCCCGCCCGAGTGCGGCGGGGGTTTCGCAACATCCGCGCGACAACGGCCGGCCCGCCCGGCAGCCGCACCGAAACCCTCCCGACCAGGCCCGGGACGGCCCGCAGGCGCGAAGAGCAAGCACCGGGCCAGACGCCACAACGTCGGCAAGACGGTCAAACGCGCCGAATCGATCAAGGAACACAAGGCGCAGCGGGGATAAACGCCAAGCTCAGTGTTTCCGCGCCTTCGAGGCACCGGGGACGATGTCGAGGACGCCCATCATGCCCTTGTCCTCGTGGTTGAGGAGGTGGCAGTGGAAGACGGTCCTGCCGGTGAGGTCGGCGAAGCGGATCCGCAGGACGGCGCTTCCCCTGGCCGGGACGTTGATGGTCTCGTACCAGCTGTGACCGGGCTCCGCGGGAGTGCCGTTGACGCTCATCAGCTGGAAGTGGTTGGTGTGCAGGTGGAAGGAGTGCTCCTCGCCGGTGTTGTTGACGATGTTCCACTCCTCGACGGTGTTCAGTCCTGAGGTGATGTCCACCCGGTTCGGGTCGAACTGCTTGCCGTTGATGTAGAACTCGGTGCCCGCGGCGTTCTCCGTGTAGACGATGTCGTGGCGCGCGGCGATGTCGGCGTGGCTGAGATCCTCGTTCGGCGCGAAGCGCTCGGGCAGTCGGGCCGGACGCACCGGCGTGCCCCCGCTGACCACGGTCGCCAGGTTCACCTGTGGGAACTGGTTCCCGGCCGGTCCGGTGTCGTAGGCGAGCGTCTGCAACTGGGTGCTGCCGGGCGCACCGCCCTGCACCAGCACGTCGAACCGCGCGCCGGCGGGGATGACCAGGGAATCCGCCGAGTGGACCCGCTTCACGGGGTAGCCGTCCTGCGCGATCACGTGGAACTTCACGCCCGGCAGGTTGAGCTTGTAGTAGATGTTGGCGCCGATGTTGGCCAGCCGCCACAGTTGGGTCTCTCCCGGCCGGATGCTGATGACCGGGTTCTGCTGGCCGTTGACGGTGCGGTTGGTGGACGCTCCGATGCTCAGGTTCTCGGTCTTGATCGAGTCGCCCTCGACCTGGTCGTCCTTGAGCGCGATGACCCGTTCCCTGATGTGGCGCAGCGAGCGGGGCAGGTACTGCTCCAGCCCGTCGACGACGATGACGCCCGACTCGCCGCCCGCCACCTGCGGGGCGGAGCGCATGTCGGCGTGGGAGTGGTACCAGTAGGTCCCCGGTGTGACGTTGCGCGGGATCCGGTAGGAGTAGTGGTAGGTCTCGCCCGGCTTGATGGCGATGAAGATGTCGTCGGACGGGCTCTTGGGCGACACGTGGAGCCCGTGGACGTGGACGTTGGTGTTCTCGCTCACCTGGTTCGTCATGGCCAGCTCCACCCGGTCGCCCGGCCGGATCCGCAGGGTGGGCGGCATGTAGAGGCCGTTGTAGGTCAGCGCGTACAGCTCGCGATCACCCACCGCCACCTTCCGCCTCTCGACGACGATCCGCGCTCTCAGCACACCGTTGTGGCTCACCAACTCCGGCGGTTCCCGCAGCGGTTGGCCGGTACCGGCACGCGGTGCCGCCGGTCGGCGCGGTGCGTCTGCGGACGGCGGTGCCGGTGGCCGTTCCGATCGTGCGGCCGCCTGGGACGGGCCGGCTCCGTCGGGTACGGACACCGTGGTGAGTGTCAGGCCGGCGGCGAGCCAGACCGAGGAAGGGCGAGGCCACATGTGACTGCCTCCATCAGAGCCGCGGATCGGTGACGGCAAGGGGCCGGTCGCCGCTCCCGGAGCGGGTCGGACCCGGAACTCCGGGCGAATCGATCACAGAACGGATCGTGCCTTCGATACCACCCTGAACGACCGCTCATCGCATGCCGGAACGGCCATCCGGTCTACGAGCCGGTCCCTGCTGGTCGCCGCATCCCGTTCCAGGGCGCGGGCGTGGTCGGGAACGCCTCGCCGGCCAGGTACCGACCGCCGGAGTCGATCGCAGCGTCCTGGTGGAGGCGGGTGCGGGTGCCGATGCCGCAGAACCGCCGGTCCGACGACCGCCACGGCCGTCCTCAACGAGCGGCTGTGGCCGGCACGTTCAGAGTGTGCTCTCGCCGTCCCGGCCCTGCCAGGTGGTCACGCAGGCCTCGTTTCCCTCGATGTCCGCGAGTACCCAGAAGGCCGGCGCGCGCATCGCGGACACCAGCCGGCCACCGGCAGCCAGCGCGGCCTCCACCCGCCGGGGTGCCTCGTCATGCGGAACGCAGACATCGAAGTGGATGCGATTGCGTTCCGTGCGCACCCGGTCCATCTGCTGGAACCAGATCGCCGGGCCCTGTCCGACCAGGTCGACGAGCGGATCCTCGGGAGCGTCGGCGCCCGCCTCATCGGCGTAACCCAGCACGGCCTTCCAGAACGGCCGGATCGCCGCGATGTCGAGTGCGTCGATCGCGATCTCCAGGAGTTGGACCGATCGTGGCGCCTCCACGCTGATCTCGGGCTCCGTCCGCAACCCGGCCTCGCGCACGACGCCGGAGATCCGACGCGCGAGGTCGACATCGCGCGTGGTCACCGCGGCACGGTCGAGCGACTGGAGAGTCAGGACGACCCGCCCGGGTCTCAGATCAACCCGAAGGTGCTGATCGGCGAAGTCACCGCACACCCCCACCACGCTCGTCGCCATCTCGACTCCCTGGGCCAGCGACCCGACCGGTACCGACGTCCGTACCGTGCCCAACAGGAAACGCCATCCCAGGTCGCTGACCGCGCCCGAGGCTTCCCGCCCACTCAGCGTCTGCTCCATGGCGACATCCTCGCAGCACCCACCGTCGACGCCGCACCAGATCGAGCATCTGGTACGAACCCCGGTCACGCGTTTCAGAGCACGCTCGGCAAGGTCGTCATGAGCGTCTGGGGTGCCTACGGCCTGCTGGGGATCCTGTTGCTCGGCAAGCGCTCTCAGCAGAAGAGCAGTTGACTGCCCCCTGGCGCGGTGGGGGTGGCGTTCGCGACCCTGTTCAGTCGTGTCCGGGTCGCCAGCCATGCCCCGTGACGGCTTGACGCCGCCTCTTCTCGTGCTGGTGCGGCACGTTGCACACCGCAGGCGGAGATCGGTGACGAGGTGTGCCGGCCCCGGGGAGAAGAACCGGGGCCGGCACGCGGAGGGCTGTCACACGGGGGTACCCGGGACCAGGGCGAACCCCGAGCCGCAGGCAGCCGCCAGGTTCGACGCGTTGAACGGCGTCGCGGTGATGTCGCACACGGCCCGGTAGATGGAGCCCTCGTCGGTCTGCACGTTGAGGAAGAGCTTGTTGGGGATGTTCGCACCGCTCTCGGTGGCGGACAGGTCGGTTTCGGTCACGCACCTCGGGGCGCCGGGGATGACGTCGACGTCCACCCATACTCCCGGGTTCCGGCTGTCGTTGAGGAAGGCTCCGCCTCTGCCGTCCGTCGCCAGGCGGAACTCGGTGTCCGAGAAATCTCCGTAGTCCACGACGTCGGCGCTGAAGGCACGCTCTTCCCGGTGACAGTGCCTGCTGCCCCCGTTGCCGCCCTTGGGGTCCGCCGAGGTGCCGGGGCGGAGTCCGGAAGTGGCGGCGCCGGCCCGAATCATGGTGTCCGTGCTGCTCTGGGCGACCGCGGGCGAGGCGAGGAGAACCCCGGCGACCACCGCCCCGGTCACTGCGGACAGGCCTCTGAAGCCGTACTTCATTCGTGTGTCCCTTTTCTCTGGAGGTGTGCGATGCCGGCCCGGCAGTCTCCGAGTGAGTTCTCCGACCGGTTCCCCGTCGGTGCGATCCCACCGTGGGTCGGGATGCGGCCCTTCCGCCGGGCGCAGGCTGCGTATTCGACCGAAATTGATGATCCCGATGGCCGGTGCATGGCACGTCACGCCATGCCGGAGCCGTCGCTCCCCGGGAGCACGGCGCTGCCCCCGAACGGAGCAAGCGATCCTTGCAGGTGCACAGGGCGCAACGGCGGCAGCGGTGTTGCGGGTCCGGTGACCTCGCCGGGTCCGGTGACCTCGCCGGGTCCGGTGACCTCGGGCAGGTCCCTGTGGTGTCCGGATCATGAGCGGAAACGCGAAAGTGCCTTCTGCACTGGGAAGATGAGGCTTGCCGAAGGCCCCTGCCAGCCAGTTCGACCCGTGTCCGTCGCACGCTGTCCGCTTCCGGCCGGCCTGACGAACCCTTGGACAGCCGACCGGAGGGCCGACCGAAAGGCAGTCCGGGCAGGAGCGACCCGCGACGCCGGGGCAGGCGTAACCCGCGACGCCGGGCAGGAGCGGACGTCGTCGCGCCAGGCGTGGCCGCAGCCGCCCACCTGGAAGCCGCATCCAGCCCGCGCAGGCAAGGAGGGTTCGACGGGCTTCACCGCAGGTGCAGGTCATCAGCATCCCGGCTCGCGCATTGGATGATCACCCCACCGGCAGGCGGGAGACTGGTGCACCAACCCACTCGTTCCGGTCGGTCCGCGTTGCTTCAATCCTCGTATCGAGCTGTCGAGGACGGTGGTGTGTCGTGGATCTGAACACGGTGGTGGAGGTGCGTGACGCGCGGCGTCGCGACACGTGGCGGCCCGGTGACGCCTGGCTGGGCGGCGGGACGTACCTGTTCTCCGAACCCCAGCCCCACATCCGCCGGCTGATCGACCTGAGCCGGATGGGCTGGCAGCCACTGCAGGTGACCGCGGCCGGGGATCTGGAGATCGCCGCGACCTGCACGATCGCCCAGCTGTCCCGGTTCGCGCGGAGTGCGGACTGGACGGCGGCGCCGCTGTTCGAGCAGTGCTGCCGGGCCTTCCTCGCCTCGTGGAAGATCTGGAACACGGCAACCGTCGGCGGCAACCTGTGCAACGGCCTGCCCGCCGGCCCGATGATCTCCCTCACCGCGGCCCTCGACGGCGTCTGTCGCCTCCAGGCCCCCTCGGGCGTGGTACGCAGGGTGCCGGTCAAGGACTTCGTCGTCGGCGCCGGTGTCAAGGACCTGCGACCCGGCGAGCTGCTGCGCTCGATCGCCCTGCCGGCTCGCGCGCTGGCGACCCGGACCGCCTTCCGGCAGGCGTCGCTGTACGGACTGGGCCGCTCCGCTGCGCTGGTGATCGGCACGCACGATCCGGTCGACGGCGAACTGGCCATCACCGTGACCGCCTCGACGGTGCGGCCCGTCCAGCTGCGGTTCGCGGTGCCGCCGAACGCGGCGGCGGTCAAGGAGGCGGTCGAGTACGCCGTCCGACCGGACGAGTACTTCGACGACATCCACGGACTCCCCGCCTGGCGGCGGCACATGACGTTCCGCTTCGCCGAGGAGATCCGCCGCGAACTGACCGAGGGGGCCGGACGATGAGCTTCTCGATCCGCGTCAACGACGAGGACTTCGACGCCGAGCCCCGTCCGGGCCAGTGCCTGCGCACCTACCTGCGCGACCGCGGCTGGTTCGGGGTGAAGAAGGGCTGCGACGCCGGGGACTGCGGTGCCTGCACCGTGCACGTCGACGGCGAACCCGTGCACAGCTGCCTCTACCCGGCGGTCCGCGCCGGGGGCCGCGCGGTGACCACCGTCGAGGGCCTTGCCAGGGACGGCGAACTCCACCCGATGCAGCAGAGGTTCCTGGACGCGCAGGGCTTCCAGTGCGGCTTCTGCACGGCCGGCTTCCTGATGACCTCATCGGCCCTGGACGAGGAGCAACTCGCCGACCTGCCGAGGTCCCTGAAGGGCAACCTGTGCCGCTGCACCGGCTACCGCGCCATCGAGGACGCCATCCGCGGGGTCAGGCACACCGAGGAGCCGTGCGCCGGGCAGGCCGTCGGCCGCAGCCCGGGCGCACCGGCCGGACCGCAGGTCGTCACCGGCACCGCCCGCTACACCTTCGACATCGAGGTCGACGGCCTGCTGCACATGAAGCTGCTGCGCTCCCCCCACCCGCACGCCCGGATCGTCTCCATCGACACCTCCGCCGCCCTGCGCGTGGCCGGCGTCCACGCCGTGTTCACCCACCACGACGCTCCGGACAGGCTGTACTCCTCCGCCCGGCACGAGCACCCCACCGAGGACCCGGACGACACCCGCGTGCTGGACGACGTCGTCCGCTTCGTCGGCCAGCGGGTCGCGGCGGTGGTCGCGGACAGTGAGGGCGCCGCCGAGGAGGGCTGCCGACGGGTCGTCGTCGAGTACGAGCAACTCCCGTACGTCATCGACCCGGAGCTGGCGATGTTGCCCGGCGCACCGGTGATCCACCCGAAGGGGCCGGAGTCGCGCATCGCCCGCGCCGGGAACAACGTCTGCGGCGAGGTGCACGGCGAGCTGGGCAGCGTCGAGGAGGGCTTCGCCGAGGCCGACGCCGTGTACGAGGAGACCTTCCGGACCCAGCGGGTGCAGCACGCCAGCCTGGAGACGCACGGCTGCGTCGCCTACTTCGAGAAGACCCTCGGGGAGGACGGCAGCGAGACCGGCGAGGAGCGGATCGTCGTCCGCTCCAGCACCCAGGTGCCGTTCCTGACCCGGCGCGCGCTCTGCGATCTGTACGACCTGCCGATGGAACGGGTCAGGGTGGTCGCGGGCCGGGTCGGCGGCGGGTTCGGCGGCAAGCAGGAGATGCTCACCGAGGACATCGTCGTACTCGCCGCCCTCAGACTGCACCGGCCGGTCAAGCTGGAGTTCACCCGCCCCGAGCAGTTCTACGGCGCCACCACCCGGCACCCGTTCAGGATCACGGTGAAGATCGGTGCCAGGAGCGACGGCACCCTGACCGCGCTCCAGTTCCGGGTGGTCGCCAACACCGGCGCGTACGGCAACCACGGCCCCGCGGTGATGTTCCACAGCGTCGGCGAGTCGATGGGCGTGTACCGGGCGCCGAACAAGAAGGTGAACGCGTACTCCGTGTACACCAACTGCGTTCCCGCCGGGGCCTTCCGCGGCTACGGGCTCGGCCAGGTCACCTTCGCCCTGGAATCGGCGATGGACGAGCTGGCCCGCCGGCTCGGCATCGATCCGCTGGTCCTCCGCGAGCGGAACATCATCGGCCCCGGCGAGCACATGGAGGGCCCCCTGGGCGAGGAGGAGGACCTGCACATCGCCAGCTACGGCCTCGACCAGTGCCTCCAGGTGGTGCGCAAGGCCCTCGCCGAGGACCGCAGCGCCGAACTGGCGCCCGAGGGCTGGCTGGTCGGGCAGGGCTTCGCCATGGCGGCCATCGCCACCGGGCCGCCCGGCGGCCACTTCGCGGACGCCACGGTCAAGCTGCTGGAGGACGGCACGTACGACATCGCCGTCGGCACCGCGGAGTTCGGCAACGGCACCACCACCGTGCACAAGCAGATCACCGCCGGCGCGCTCGGCACCACGGTGGACCGCATCGCCGTCCGGCAGTCCGACACCGACGTCGTCAGGCACGACACCGGCGCCTTCGGCTCCGCGGGCACCGTGGTGGCGGGCAAGGCCGTGATGAAGGCCGCCAACGCGCTTGCCGAGCAGATCCTCTCCTTCACCGCCGAGTACGCCCGCACACCGCGCAGCCTGCTGCGGCTCACCGCCGACGCGGTCGAGTGCGAGGGGCGGCCGGTGGCCCTCAAGGAGATCTTCGCGGCCGCGCACGGCAAGGGAGTCGAGCTCACGGCCGACGGGCACTGGGGCGGCTCGCCGCGCTCGGTGGCCTTCAACTCGCAGTGGTTCAGGGTCGCCGTCGACCCGGACAGCGGCGAGACCAGGATCCTGCGCAGCGTCCACGGGGCCGACGCCGGCAAGGTCATGAACCCCCTGCAGTGCCGCGGCCAGGTCGAGGGCGGCGTCGCCCAGGCCCTCGGCGCGACCCTCTTCGAACAGGTCCTCGTGAACGAACGCGGCGAGGTCACCACCGCCGCCTTCCGCCGCTACCGGCTGCCCGCGTACGCCGACGTACCGCGCACCGAGGTCCACTTCTCCGAGACCTCCGACGCCATCGGACCACTGGGCGCCAAGTCGATGAGCGAGAGCCCGTTCAACCCCGTTCCGCCCGCGTTCGCCAACGCGCTGCGCGACGCCACCGGGATCCGCTTCACCGAGGCACCCTTCCTGCGCGACAGGATCTGGCAGGCCCTCCACGAGCAGCGCGGAGCCGGGGCAGCCGGCACAGCCGAGCGGCGCCGGCGGTGAGCCGGCTCCGGCTCGGGCGCACCGGGACGACGAGCCGCGCGTTCGCCCTCGGCCACCGGGCGACCCCGGCACGCCGGCCGGCGTGGTGGTGACCGGCGGCGAGGACGGCGCGGTCTGCGAACGTCAGCCGCCCGGGCGCATCCGCAGGGCGAGCGCGGGGCACTGGTTCACGGCGCGCCGGGCGCCGTGTTCCTGCCAGCGGGCGACGGGCACGGAGGACGACGACGGGTAGCCGTGCGGGCCGAGGCGGACCAGACCGGGGGCCAGTACGGCGCACAGGCCGTGGCCGGAGCAGCGCGACCAGTCCACTTCCAGCCGCGCGCCCTCCGCTCGCGGAAGCGGCAGCACACCGCGCACCGGCCGTCCGCAGCCGGGGCCCGACAGGTGGGCGTCGACGTCCGGGGCGAACACGTCGAGCGCGCTCAGCACGAAGCGTGCGGTGCCGTCGGGGTGCGAGCAGGCACCGCCGCCCTTCGCCGCGCCGAGGGCGCTTCGGGCCTGCTCCAGCGCCGACGGCTGGCCGGCGGCCAGTGCGGCGAACGCCTCGGCCGCGTCGGGCAGCCCGCGCTTGCAGGGCCCGCACTGCCCGGCCGACTCGGCCGCCAGCCAGGCGGCGACCAGTGCCACCTCGCCGAGCGCGCAGGTGTCGGCGGGGAGCACGGCGATCGCGCCGGCTCCGAGCGTGCCGCCGAGCGCGGCCAGACCGGCGCGCGAGAGCTGCGCACCGGCGGCGTCCACCGGGTGCAGCCAGGTTCCGTGGTAGCCGCCCACCAGGACGCCGTCGCCCGGCGGGATCGCGCAGGCGTCCAGTACCGGGCCCAGTCGGGTGCCGGCCGGGACCTCGACCACGAGCGGCCCCGTCCCCACCCGGTTGACCGTGAGCAGCACCGTGCCGGGCTCGGCGGCGGTGCCGACGGCGGCGTACGCCTCCGGGCCCAGCTGGGCGGCGACGGCGAGCTGCGCCCAGGTCTCGGCGTTGGACAGCAGCGTCGGCCGCTGCCGTACCCCTCCCGCTCCGCCGTCGGCCGCACGGGCCTTCACCGCCGGGGGCAGCGCCGGCTGACCGTTGACGCCGCGGATCAGGGCCCCGGACTCGCCGGAGACGAACCGCTCGGGCAGGCACACCGTCCGGGCCGGGCAGGGCAGGTCGCGCTCGGCCAGGGCGGCCGGCACCGAGATCTCACCGGGGCTCCCCGCCGCGACGCCGATCACGATCTCCTCGGCCCCGAAGGCCACGGCGGCGAGGCAGGCACCGTCCAGGACGAGGTGCGGCGCGCGGGCGAGCAGCATCGCGTCCTTGGCGCTCGGCGGCTCCCCCTCCGCGCCGTTCACCACGATGACCGGGCGCGCCCCGCTCCGGTCGGCGCCGGCCAGGGTGGCCCTGGCCTTGCGGGCGAAGGGGAAACCGGCGCCGCCGCGACCGCGCAGGTCGACGTCCTCGGCCAGCTCCAGCAGGTTCGCCCTGGTCCGGTCGGCGAGCGGCGGGTGGACGCGGCTGTGCGCGGCGAGGTCCAGCCGCTGGTGACGGTCCAGTCCTGCCGTCAGCCGGGCCGACCCCAGCCAGCGGACCTCCGGCAGCTCCAGTGCGGCGCTCACCGGCCGCCCCCCGGCTCGGCCACCCGCAGTGGCCTGGGGACCTGGGGTGCCGTGGGGCCGGGCTGCCGGGACTGCCTGCCGCCGGTCTGCGAGCCGCGCGGTGCGGTGCTGGTCGCCGAAGACGGGTCGGCCCAGGCGATCGGACGGGTTCCCCAGGGCCGTACGGACGGTGTGGAGAGGGCTGCGAGCGCGGCCGGGCGCTGGGCGGCGGGCCGGTAGGCCTTCGAGCCGCGCCGGTGCCGGGCCGTGGCCGTCCGGCGGCCGACCGCGCCGAGGGCGCGGACCAGCAGTGCGAGAGCGACCGCGGCCGCGCACAGGCCGTACCCCCAGAGCACCCAGGCGTGCGCCTGCCGCCCGGCGGTCAGCCCGTGGGCCAGCGCGATCGGCCAGCAGGCGTACGCGGTCGCGTGCAGCACCCGCCACAGCCACGGGCGGCGACTGCCCGCGAAGCGCCCCCGGATCGCGCCGGTGGCGGCAGCCAGCACCAGCAGGTCGGCGGCGACGGTGCCCAGCGTCACCGCGAACGCCGCGCCCCCGGTGAAGGGCAGCACCGCGGTCTGCGCGGCGGCGTGCCGCTCGGCGACCTTCACCGCGACGTGGACGGTCAGGAAGCCGAGCGCCGCCACGGCGGTGGCCCGGTGCACCGACTGGGTCGCCACGCGCGACCGGGGCGTCAGCACCAGGCGGTCGGTGGCGGCGAGCCCGCACACGACCGCGGCGGTCAGCGAGAGCAGGGTGAGGACACCGGCGAAGTAGTCCAGGAACGCCATGACACGGTCGGCTACGGTGGCCACCGCGCCGACGACCGCCGTCCCGGCGAGTGGGATGAAACCGGACATGGGCACCTGTCTTCCGTGCGTGCGGGACGCCTCCTGGTGCCGCAGGAGCCCGCAGCACCATCGAAAGGAAGCCCTGCTCGTGCACCCGCATCGAGGGAGCCCGCCCTCCGGTGTGGGGCCGGCGGAGCGGTATGACCAGCTCATTGTCAGCAGTTCCCGACCCGTGACAACCGTGCCCGGATACGACACCCGGCCGTAGCAGGGCCCCGGTGCGAGCGCCCCCGCGGCCACCGGAGCAGCACGAACGCACCTACGCCGTTCGGTAGTAGACACCGGGCGGACCGTGACCGGCCTCACACTCCGCGCCGGGCTGCCGCACGCACCCGTCCCGTCCGGCGCCGGCGCGCTCAGCCGCGCACGTGCAGCCCGAAACCCGTGCGGCCCGCGGGCTCCAGTCCCCCCTTCAGGTGCAGCGAGGGGATCTCGTAGTCACCGAAGTTCTGCCGCCGGAACGCGATCGGCTCGGTCGACTCCAGGGTGAGCAGGCGCTGCTCCCAGGCCCTGGCGACGTCCGGGTAGTCCTCGCCGGTCATCCGGTCGGTGCCGTACAGCACGAACGGCGGCAGCACCTCGATGCCCGGGTAGTAGAGGATGCCGTGGTGGATCGGGAACAGCAGATCGTCGATGGGGCCGTTGATCCCGCGAGCGGCGTAGTGCGACTCCGGGCCGCCGGCGGTCACCGACAGCAGAGCCCTCCGGCCCGCAAGGGTGCCTTCGCCGAAGCGCTCGCCGTACCTGGTGTCGCTGTGCTCGCCGACGCCGTACGCGAAGCGGTAGGTGAACACCCGGTCGACCGCACCGCGCTGGGCCCACTCCGCTCCGCCCCGGACCCAGCCCCTGCACCGAGGCGCGCCCAAGTCGCCCTTGCCGCGCCCCTCCGGCACGGATGCGGCGCGGAGGGTAAACCGGTTGTCGCTTCCACCTGGTGATCACCATGATGGCGCCATGCCGACGTTCACCGCTCCCGACGGAACCGAGCTCGTCCACCGTCTCGTGGGTGAGGGCGAGCCACTGCTCGTCCTTCCCGGTGGGCCCATGCGCGCCTCCGCCTACCTCGGCGACCTCGGCGGCCTGTCGAGGCACCGCCTGCTGGTCGTGCTCGACCTCCGGGGCACCGGCACCTCCGGGATCCCCGCCGACCCGGCGACGTACCGCTGCGACCGGCAGGTCGACGACGTCGAAGCCCTCCGCGACCACCTCGGGCTGGACCGGGTCGACGTCCTCGCGCACTCCGCCGCCGGCGATCTCGCGATCCTCTACGCCGCCCGCCACCCGCAGCGCGTCCGGACCCTGACGCTGGTCACCGCCCGCGCCCGCGCCCTCGGGGTCGACTTCACCGCAGAGCACCGCCGGGAGGCGGCCGCCCTGCGCGCGGGCGAGCCGTGGTTCGGGGCCGCGCGCGACGCCTACGAAGCCGTCCTGGCCGGCACCGCCACCGACGCCGAGTGGGACGCCATCGACCCGTTCTTCTACGGTCGTTGGGACGCGGCCGCGCAGGCGCACGCCGCGTCCGGCTCCGAACAGACCAACTTCGAGGCCGGCGAGGTCTACGCGAGCGAAGGCGCCTTCGCTCCTCCCCTGGCCCGGGCCGCCGTCGCCGAGTTGGACGCCCGGGTCCTGCTGCTCGCCGGCGAGCTGGACGGCGGTCCGCTTCCGCGCGTCGCCGCCACCGTCGCCGGACTGTTCCCCCGGGCCGAGCTGATCGTCCAGCCGGGCGCCGGCCACTACCCGTGGCTCGACGACCCGCTCGCCTTCAGCCGGACCGTCGCGACCTTCCTGCGGGGCTGACAGGCGACCGCCGGGGCCGGCTGCGAGGGCCCGGTCCGGCGCGCCGGCGGTGGCCGCTCGGCACTCACCAGCGCTCCACGCCCCTGCCCGGTTGCCGACGGGGCGCCGCTTCCTCGACCGGCGCGGAGGGCGTCACGTTGAGCACGGCGGCCCCCTCGCCCGCCTCGCGCAGCGTCAGCGGGAGGTCCGGATGGGGACTGATCACGAGCTGCCTGGCGGTCGGTGCCATCATGTGCTCCTTCTGAACGGTGGCACGGAAAAAGCCTTGCAGGACAAGCGGGTTGACGCCGGCTCGGTCCTGCCGGCCGTGAAGGGCGACCGGTCGAGCATGCCCTGCGAGGCGTCGGAGCGGAAGAAACGGGCGGGAGGTCGACGGGCTCGACAGCCCGGCCCAGGTGAACCGGCAGGCCGGCCTCGGGCCGGAGCGGCCTCAGTTGTCGTCCGGCGCAGGCGCGCCCGACTCCGACCTGCACCCCGGCGGGTCGGCTCGCCCGCAGCGTTCCCGGGCAGGCCGGCACGTCCGCCCGCGGTGCTGCCCGAGATTGTCGGGAGCCCAACGGCCGAAGCGGCCGGCACGGGCGCCGGGGTCGTGACGCGGTGTGATCAACCTATGGCGGATGCTGCCGAGCGCACGGGGGCCGCCCGAACCTAACGTGGCGTCCTGGGGGGCAACTCTGCGCCATTCTCGCGGGCCAGGGCGCCCTGTCCGGCGGCGCCGGCCCCATCCTTCAGGAGGCAGTACATGAGGTTTCGGGCATGTTCGAGCGCACTGGCTGCGGCAACGCTGGCCGTCGGTCTCACGGCCACCGCGACCCCGGCCGGGGCCACTGACACCGGAGGCAGCCGTGAGCCGTTCCTGAACCGCCTGAACACGGTGTCGTTCGTCGCGTCCACGGTCCCGGCCAACGGTGACCAGAACCCGTACGGCACGTTCGTGATCCAGAAGAGCGTCGGCGATCTGCACCGGGGCAACGTCCTGGTCAGCAACTTCAACAACTCGGTGCCACCGAGCGGCCAGCAGGGCCTGGGTACCACCCTGGTCCAGATCAGCCCGAACGGGGCGATGACCACGTTCGCCACAATCGACCCGAACAACCTGCCGGGACCGTGCCCGGGCGGGGTCGGACTGACCACCGCGCTCACGGTCCTTCCCGGCGGCTGGGTCGTGGTCGGCAGCCTGCCCACCACGGACGGCACCTCGGACACCGCCCAGGCCGGCTGCCTGCTGGTCCTCGACAGTCACGGCACGGTACGCGAGACGATCTCGGGTGACGGCATCAACGGCCCGTGGGACATGACCGCCGTCAGCCACGACGGCAAGAGCGAACTGTTCGTGACCAACGTGCTGAACGGCACGGTCGCCGGCGGCGGCAACGAGGTCGACAAGGGGACGGTGCTGCGGATCACCCTGTGCGACGAGGGCGACAAGCCGCCGCGCCGGGTGGCCACCACCGTGATCGGCTCCGGCTTCCCCGAGCGCACCGACCCGGCGGCCCTGGTGGTCGGCCCGACCGGCGTCGCCCTCGACCATGAGGGAACGCTCTTCGTCGCGGACACCGTCCGGAGCCGGATCACGGCCATCCCCCGTGCGCTGACCCGGAAGAACAGCGACGGCATCGGGCGCGTCATCAGCTCGGGCAAGAATCTGAACGGACCGCTCGGCATGGCTCTCGCACCTGGCGGCGACATCCTGACGGTCAACGGCGGGGACGGCAACATCGTGGAGACCACGCCCAAGGGCGACCAGGTGGCGGTCAAGCAGATCAACTCCAGTGGCAGCCCGGCGGGCGCGGGTGCACTCTTCGGCCTCGCGGTGGACCTGGACCGCGACGCGGTCTTCTTCGTCAACGACGCGGACAACGAACTCGACGTCCTGCACTGAGCAGCTCAGGAGCAGGCGAGCGGCACACGGCCTTCTGCTGCGGTCCTCCCTCCACGGGTGTACTTCGCGGGCCTTCTCCTGTGGGCCTTCTCCTGCGAGACGAACGCGGTGCGTCGAGCCGCGCGGACAGGGGAAGTTCGAGGCCGCCCGGCCCGTCGTGGCGGCGGACGAGCGCGGCAGCAACCCCACTGCGGGCGCCGCCTGACACGGAGCGGACAGCAGAAGCGGCGACCCACCCCACAGGTAGGCCGCCGCTTCGTCCTCCCGGGTCCGACGGCACCGTGCAGCGGTCGGGCTCCCGGGCGCCGGCGGCACCCCGGACGCACTCGTCCCCGGACACGGACCACTGCGTGAGGTCCACCGCCACCACGGCAGGTGACACGCCCACACGAGGGCTCATATGCCATATTCCGGACAAACTCGCGACGAAAGGCATGACATGAAGTTCGCAGTCATCGGCGGTACCGGGCTGATCGGGTCACAGGTCGTCAAGAACCTGAACGCCGCCGGGCACCAGGCGGTACCGCACTCGCACTCCACCGGGGTCGACGTCATCAGCGGCCGGGGACTGCCCGAGGCGGTGGCGGGAGCCGACGTCGTCGTCAACCTGACGAACTCCCCGACCTTCGACGAAGCCTCCCCCGCCTTCTTCCAGACCTCGATGGACAACCTTCTGGCGGCAGCCCTGAAGGGCGGCGTCGGCCACTTCGTCATCCTCTCGATCGTCGGTGCGGACCAGGTGCCGGAGCTGGACTACTACCGGGCCAAGGTCCTCCAGGAGAACATCCTCGCGGCCGGGCCGATCCCCTACTCGATCGTCCGGGCAACGCAGTTCATGGATTTCATGGACGCCGTCCTGTCCTGGACCTCCGACGGCGACACCGTCCGGTTGCCCGCCACGCCGATCCAGCCGATCGCCTCCAAGGACGTGGCCGCCGCGGTGGCCGAGGTCGCAGCGGGAACTCCGCTGAACGGCATTCGCAACATCGCCGGCCCCGAGATCTTCCCCCTGGACGAGCTGGGCCGGATCACCCTGTCCCACAAGGGCGACAACCGTACCGTCGTCACCGACCCCACCGCCGGCATGTTCGCCGCCGTCAGGGGCGACGTCCTCACCGACAAGGACGCTCACCTCTCCCCCACCCGCTACGCCGACTGGCTCTCCTGAGCCCAGCACGCCCCCGGTCCATCGAACGGCTCGTGCCGCGTTCCGGGCCGTCGTCGCGAAGGCCCTCCCTCCGGGTGCGGTGCGCGGGCCCCAGGAACCGTTCTCGTGCCGGTGACCGGACCTGTCGGCCCTGCCGGCCCTGTCGGCCCTGCCGGTCCAAGGGCCAAGGGCCAAGGGCCAAGGGCCGGGGCCCGGGGGCCGGGGGCCTCCGTGCCATCGAGCGGCGCGAGGACGTTGCCTGGGTCCGGGCGCAACTGCACCCGAAGACGACGGAGATGGCGGAACTCGCCGGGGAGGCCGTCGCCATCTGCACCACGGCGGACGAGAGCGTCCGTGCCGCGTGGATCGAGGGGTTCGAGGCCAGCGGTGTGATCCCGGAGCTGGTGGACGTCTACCGTGACATTCCGGAGGTGCCACACGGTGCGGCCGTGTGGTCCGTGGTGCGGGACTGGGCTCGACGGCGACGGTGCTGGTCACAGCCGCTCGTTGACGGGTGCGACCAGCACCGTCGCCTCATGACGGACGGCGAGTCCGTCGTACCGAAGGCCACGGCCACCCGGGTCCACAGTCGGTGGTCCAGGCGTGGGTGTCGGCCCGCTCCGGGGCGTCGATGATCGCTCGTCCCCTCACACCGCCGGAACCTCGACAGCCCTGAACCAGGCCTCCGGCTCGTTCTTCAGCGCCAGGTCGATCCTCTCCCGCATCCGGGCCGCCATCGCCGGCAGCGCGTCCACGGGGAACCAGGCCACCTCCAGCGACTCGTCGTCGTTCACGCGCGCCTCACCGGACACCGGCCGACAGCGGAACACGAGCTCCAGGTACTGGGCCTGATCGCCGTTCTTGTGCGTGACCACGCCCGAGACGGTCACCGCCGCCAGTCGCTCCGGAACCACCCACACACCGGTCTCCTCGTACACCTCCCGCACGACGCCGGCGGCAGGCTCCTCCCCGGGATCCAGGATCCCGCTCAGCAGGGACCATTCCAGGGTCTCGGCACTCCTCTGGAGCAACACCCCCTCCGGGCCGACCACCACGGCATTGATCCCGGGGATCTGGAGGACGACCTCGCTACCGACCTTGGCGCGCAGCGCGGCAATGTGATCAGGAATCATGACCTGAAGGGTAACCGTGAACACGTGAGCACCTCTCGGTGGTGTCGGCGGGCTCGTCCGGCGTCGCCCGTCAGGCGCTCGAGGGTGGTTGAGGGTGGTTGGCCTGACGGGCGACCGGACGGTGCCGGTGCCTGCCGTGGTGGACGCCCGGCCCCGCAACAACTACGCCGCGACGGGCGTCACTCGACGATGACCGCCATGTTCCCGTAGGTCGCGTACCCCGCGTCGAAGGTGGCATCGCTCATCCAAGACTGCCCTCGGGCCGGGTCGTTGACCAGGACCTGCCCGTCGCCGACCGCGGCGACGACCACGCTGTGCTCGGACGGCCCGGCGTAGGGCACCTGCCGGCCGTCGTAGGCGGTGTACGAGCTCGCCGCCAGGGAGCGCCAGTTGTAGTCGACCCAGACGACCGCCGGATGCCCCGCGGACACCTCCGCGCGCAACCGGTCGGGGGAAATCCCCTGTCCCGCCGCGTCCAAGGACAGACCGTAGGACTGCGCGGCCTGGGCGACGGGCGGGTAGTACACCCCGAAGCCGGTGCCGGCCGCCTCCGAACCGTCGGCGTCCCCCACGAAGGCCCGGAACGGATCCCCGGCCTGCGGACCGGAGACTCCTGCCTGGTAGTGCACCAGGTCCGTCCCGATCCGCGCGAGCACGTCCTGGTCCCCGACCAGCACGCCCCGCGCGGCCAGCACCATGCGCAGGGCCGCAGCCTCGCAGTCGTTGCCCAGCTGCTGCTGGTACTGGGGAACGTCGGAGGAAGCGGTGTCCGAGCGCGCCGCGCCGCCCGTCATGACAGCACTCGCCAGGACGACGGCCAGGGCCGTCGCCAGCCTGCTGCGCCTGCTTCCCAGCAGCCGCGCGAGCACGGAGCGCGCACCCTGATCCGACCGGGCCGGCGAAGGCACGGCCGGGGAAGGCAGGGTCGAGGAGGGCACGGCCGCGTCGTCCGGCGTCGGTGCCTGCGGGAGCGGTCGGTGCGAGCCCGGCTCCGGGTGCCGCAGGCGCCGCGTGCGCTGTCGGGTGTTCCTGTCGCTTTCCATGACGCCTCTCCTTCTCCGACCGGGGGTTGCGGGCGTCGGTGGCTCTGGCTGCGATCTCGTGTCGGCGATGTCGCGTCCGCGATGTCGCGTCCGCCATGTCGTGTCCGCCATGTCGTGTCCGCGATGTCGCGGCCTTGCGTCGCGGGGGAACCGGTCCGAGCGAAACGGCCCGCCGGGTGGACCGGCTGGTCATTCCGACAGTCCGGAGCCGGAACCGAGTTGTCGGTACGGAAATTCCAGGAGGGATCGGGGGTCGGGACCGTGCAGCCGGTCATGTGGCACACGGACCGTGTCGCCGGTCACTCGTGCCCGGCTGCCGTCCGCGCACCGCTGTCGGATGTCCTGTAGCCCATTTTGGCCAATGTTCCGTGATCGGGCATCCGCAGTGGGGTACCACCGCCGCCGCAGGAGTACGAGATCAGCGCGCCCGCGAAGGGCATCCGAACGGACTCGCGCCGCACAGCGGCGCTGGTAGCCGTGAAGTGCCCCACCAGGTCGGAGACACTCCAGTACCCGATCGAGCCATCGACGGAAACCACTGGCGACAACTCCGGCGCTCGTCGAACACCCTGTCATCTCCCCCTGACGCGGCTCGCGCTCTCGAACTCCCCCTCCGTCAAGCCGAGTCCTGCCGTCCACGTCCCCGTGGGCGGCCTGCCGAGTCGTCCAGGTCGGGCCGGCCTGAGGTGCAGTCAACCGCCGGACAGTGCGGGCCGAAGCGCCCAACGGCGAGGGCGAGCACGCCGGGATTCTCGCTGACGTGCACCGGCTGTGCGGACCGGCCGAGTTGGCCGGGTAGCGCAGTCGGGCGAGGGTGGGACTGACGGGGTGTCCGGCTGCGGCACCGATCCGTGGGATCCGGGCGGCCGGACCGTCGCCGCCAGGGTGGGGGCCAGCAGCGAGCACGGTGGTGGGGAGTTCGTGGTCGGCGAGGCCGGCCCGGCTCCGGAGCGCACGCCGGACGTCCAGGCCGGCCGGCGCGGGCCGACCTGGACGTCACGATCAGACCAGGTCGAACCGGTCGAGGTTCATCACCTTGGTCCACGCCGCGACGAAATCGTTCACGAACTTCTCCTTCGCGTCATCGCTCGCGTAGACCTCCGCGAGCGCGCGCAGCTCGGAGTTGGACCCGAAAACGAGGTCGACACGGCTGCCGGTCCACTTGACCTCGCCCGTGGCCGCGTCGCGACCCTCGAACGTGTTCGCGTCCTCGGACGTCGCCTCCCACGTCGTGCCCATGTCGAGCAGGTTGACGAAGAAGTCGTTGGTCAGCGAACCGGGGGTCGCGGTGAAGACGCCGAGCGGCGACTGCTGGTGGTTCGCGCCCAGGACTCGCAGGCCACCGACGAGGACCGTCAGCTCGGGGGCGCTCAGCGTCAGCAGGTTCGCCCGGTCGATCAGCAGGTACTCGGCCGACAGGCGGTTGCCCTTCCCGAGGTAGTTCCGGAACCCGTCGGCCTTCGGCTCGAGCGCGGCGAACGACTCCACGTCGGTCTGCTCCTGCGACGCGTCCACGCGACCCGGCGTGAAGGGGACCTCGACGTCGAAGCCGGCGTCCTTGGCGGCCCGCTCGACGGCGGCGGCGCCGGCGAGCACGATCAGGTCGGCGAGCGAGACCTGCGTGCCACCGCTCCGGGCCTCGTTGAAGGCCTCCTGGATCCCCGTCAGGGTGCGCAGCACCGTCGCCAGCTGGTCGGGTTCGTTGACCTCCCACCCGCTCTGCGGCTGCAGCCGGATGCGTGCGCCGTTGGCACCGCCGCGCTTGTCGCTGCCGCGGAAGGAGGAGGCCGACGCCCACGCGGCGGACACGAGCTGGGACACCGACAGGTCCGAGGCGAGGATCCGGCTCTTGAGGTGGGCGATGTCCTCGGCGTCGACGAGCCGGTGCGTCACCGCGGGCAGCGGGTCCTGCCACAGCAGCGGCTCGGTCGGGACCTCCGGGCCGAGGTAGCGCACGACCGGGCCCATGTCGCGGTGGGTCAGCTTGAACCAGGCGCGGGCGAAGGCGTCGGCGAACTCGGCCGGGTTCTCGTGGAAGTGCCGGGAGATCCGCTCGTAGACCGGATCGGTCCTGAGCGAGAGGTCGGTCGTCAGCATGGTCGGGGCGTGGCTCTTGGAAGCGTCGTGGGCGTCGGGCACGGTACCGGCCCCGGCCCCGTCCTTCGGTCGCCACTGGTTGGCACCGGCGGGGCTCTTGAACAGCTCCCACTCGTAGCCGAACAGGGTGTCGAAGAAGCTGTTGTCCCACGTGATCGGGGTGCTCGTCCAGATGCCCTCGAGACCGCTGGTGATCGCGTCGCCACCCTTGCCGGTGCCGAAGGAGTTCTTCCAGCCGAGGCCCTGCTGCTCCATCGGGGCGGCCTCGGGGTCGGGGCCGACGCTCTCCGCCGGTCCCGCGCCGTGGGTCTTGCCGAAGGTGTGGCCTCCTGCGATCAGGGCGACCGTCTCCTCGTCGTTCATCGCCATCCGGCGGAACGTCTCGCGGATGTCGCGGGCCGCGGCGATCGGGTCCGGGTTGCCGTTCGGGCCCTCGGGGTTGACGTAGATGAGCCCCATCTGGACCGCGCCGAAGGGGTCCTCCAGCTCCCGGTCGCCGCTGTAGCGCTCGTCGCCGAGCCAGGTGGTCTCGGGACCCCAGTAGACGTCCTCGTCGGGCTCCCAGACGTCCGCACGGCCGCCGCCGAAGCCGAAGGTCTTGAAGCCCATCGACTCCAGGGCGACGTTGCCGGCGAGGATCATCAGGTCGGCCCACGAGAGGCTCCGGCCGTACTGCTTCTTGACCGGCCACAGCAGGCGGCGGGCCTTGTCCAGGCTCACGTTGTCCGGCCAGCTGTTGATGGGGGCGAAGCGCTGCTGGCCGGCCCCGCCGCCGCCGCGGCCGTCGCTGATCCGGTAGGTGCCCGAGCTGTGCCATGCCATCCGGATGATGAGCGGGCCGTAGTGGCCGAAGTCCGCGGGCCACCAGTCGTGCGAGGTGGTCAGCGCCTCCGCGATGTCCCGCTTCACCGTCGGGAGGTCGAGGGTCTTGAATGCCTCGGCGTAGTCGAACTCCTCGCCGAGGGGGTTGGCCACGGCCGGGTTCTTGGCGAGGATCTTCAGGTTGAGCCGTTCGGGCCACCACTGGCGGTTTCCGCCGCCCTGGGTCGGGTGCGGGGCGCGCTCGTGCGCGACCGGGCAGCCGCCTCCGCCCTCGGTCTTGGCGTCTACGACGATTGCGTCATGGTTCTCAGACATGGGAATCCTTCCGGACCTGGCGGATCACGATGCTAAGGAACTGCGGACGGTGGAACGGTCGGGGCACGGGCCCCGATGGATGACCCCGGCCTCGTCGATCACGGAGCCGTGGTCGTCGGACTCGGTCGGGCAGGGGCTCTGCCGACGCCGCGGTCGACGTCGGTGGCCACGGCGCCCGGCCGGCACACGACGTGGTCGTCCCCGACGCTCCCTCCGCACCGGGCCGGGCTGCCGGGTGGTTCGGTCCGGCGGGCGAGTCCGCGGCGGGGAGCGCGTGGGGGGCCTCACACACGGCTCGAAGGGGGATGCGGCCCGCGCGACCGACCGCCCCGGAGACGATCGCCTCGCAGCCGAGGTGGTCACCGTCCCGGACGGTCGGGAGCAGCGCGATGCGGGCGCCCGCCACCCGCAGGCCGGCACCGTGCAGCTCCTCGGCGGTGGCCGTCACGCCTCTCTCCTGCCGAACCGGGGAATTACCATCCCTTGGCTGTCACCAAACTCGATCCTACGATTGACAGGATCCAAGTCAAGAAGCACGCCAGACCCGTATTCGGTCGGACCCGATACACCCGTTGGTGAAATCCGGGCGTCCGCACATCCCCATGGACCTGAATAGGCGAACCGATATGAGTGGCCTGCTGGAGCGGCTGCGAGAACGTGGCCGGCGGTGACCTCCCGGCGGCATGTCGTTGCGGAGGTCCTCGACGGCGACCACGTGCGCCTCGCGGTCGACGGGGTTCACGCCCGTGCGGCCTCGGTGGCTGCCGAAATCTCCCGGGCGACCGTCCACAGCACCGGGCGGGTCGGCCTCCCCCGGTGAAGTCACCGGGAATCGTGATCGATCTGCGGGATTCGCCCTCTCGGCGGGGCCGGGACCGGTGGGTCTGCTTTCACGACGCGAGTGCAACTGACGGACGAGGATCGGGAATTCATCGGGCCGTACCTGCCGATCGGCGAGTACGGCCCGTTCTGCGCGGAGAACGACTGCCGGGCAGTCACGGGGCGGCGGAGCGCCCTGGCCGTGACTGCCCGGCGTGAAACCGGGTCGGAACCCGGGACTCAGAACTGGGTACTGACCGTGACGCCGCTGAAGTCGGTGTCGGCGTAGAGGCTGAGGTAGCGGTAGCCGGCCGTGGTGTTGGTGACGGTGATGCTCTGGGTGGTGCCGGAGCCGGTGGACGAGGCGGTGAAGGCGCTCGGCGACGCCCAGGTGTCCGGGTCGTAGTACAGGTACGCGGTGCCGGTGCCGCCGGAGGTGGAGACCTTCAGCGTGGTGGTGCCGGCCGGCAGGTAGACGTACAGGTAGTCCAGGCTGCCGGCGGTCGCTGCCTGGTTGGGCCGGGAGCAGTTCTGGCCCATCGCGTCGGTGCGTACGTCGGTGCAGGCGGGCAGCGCCCCGCCGGTTGTCACGGTGACCGCTGCCGGGGTGCTGGCGGTCTTGCCGCTGCTGTCGGTCACGGTCAGGTCGACGGTGTAGGTACCGGCGGCCGCATAGGTGTGGGTCGGATTCCGCTCGTCGGACGAGGTGCCGTCGCCGAAGGTCCAGTTCCACGAGGTGATCTTGGCGGAGCTGGCGGTCTCGACGGACCTGTCGGTCAGGCCGACCGTGGCGCCGCTCACCGACTGGGCGAACAGGGCCGTCGGACCGGCCGCGTAGCAGGCGCCGCCGGCGCAGCTGTCGAGCCAGGCGTCGAAGTCGGCGTCGTAGGCGGTGCCGATGCTGTTGTAGACCGCGTAGCCGCCCTGGAAGTCACCGGTGCGGAAGTGGCCGAGCATGTTCTGGACGTCGGACGGGTGCTTCTCGAACATGTACCGGACGGAGAGGTAGCCCCACGGGTAGACGCGGGTCGAGTCCGAGTTGTCGTACGTGTTCTGGAAGATCGTGCTGAGCTTGTAGGTGTGCTTGGGCGCCTCGGCCATCGCCTGGGTGTCGGTCGTGCCGCGGTAGGCGTAGGACTCGTACTCGGCGACCCCTTCGATCCACCAGATGTCCGGAACGGAGATCTCTGCGCCGAAGTTGCCCTTCATGTCGTAGATGCCGTCGAGGTAGTGCGTGTACTCGTGGTTGAGGTTCCACACGTTCGCGGGGAAGCCGTCCTTCCACGACTTCTGGTACATCACCGACACGGCCTGGTTGGCCGGGTCCGTCGGGTCCATGACGGTCTGGCCGCCGTTGTCGGTCCCGTTGCCGAAGATCGCCCAGGAGTAGTTGACGTAGTCGGCCTGGTTGGCGAAGACCGCGAGCGTGATGGTCTTGTCGTACTGGCCGGGGACCGGGCCGTTGTCCTTGACCAGCTTGTGGAAGAAGGTGTCCTCCCCCCGCAGGCTGGCGCAGACGGCGGCCAGGTCGGCGGCCGAGAGGGCTTCGGTCTCGATGGTGCGGTTGTCGCAGACCAGGGTGTTCGGCAGCACCGCCGCGGTCAGCTTCGCGGGCAGGTTGCAGGTGTCGTAGTACGAGCACTGGGTGCCGTCGTACTGGTCCGCCTGGAAGGCCGTGTGCACGTACAGCGGGCCGGTGGCGCCGGTGATCCGGGCGGAGTCCAGCACCGCCTTCACCAGGGGCTTGGCCACGGCCTCGATGGTGGCGTTGTCACCGGTCATCCGGGCCAGGTCGTTTCCCGCGTTGACGTCGAGGAAGGCGTTCGGCCCGCCGAGCAGGTCCTTGTGGTTGAGTGCGAAGCTGCTCAGGGTGTTGACGATGCTCGGGTCGGCGCTGACCGCGTTGACGTAGTCCGGGCTCCAGTTGGCCCGCCACAACGGCGCGAACAGGGCGGCGTTGACCGCCTTCACCATCTTCGGGTAGGCGTTGTAGGAGTTGCTGTAGCCGTTCAGCACCTGCTTGTAGACGTTCAGGTACTTGCTCTGCAGGTTGGCGCTGTCGGTCAGGACCAGCACGTCGTAGAGCACGGGGCCGTTGGCGTCGTTGACGTCGGTCCAGTGCCGGCTGGCGAAGAAGGCGTCGAGACCGGCTTTGGTGGCGTCGAAGAGTGCGGCGTCGTAGGTGCCGACGGCGCCCGGGTTGTAGGACTGGACGTAGTAGCCGGCCCGCAGGAAGAGCACCAACTGCCAGATGCCGGTGGAGTCGTCACCGCCGTAGTCGGCCGCGAGGTCCTGGAAGGCCCGGGCGACGGGGAGCATCTGCTGCTGCTTGAAGATGCTGCCCGCGTCGGTGCCGGTGACGTTGAACAGCGTGTTGACGCAGTCGGTGGTCGAGTTCTCGACGAAGGAGACCAGGTCGGAGCCGCTTCGGCTGCCGAAGTCGGCCAGCGCGCAGCTCTGGGCGGCGGCCGCAGCGGCTGTCGCGCCGGCGGCGCGTGGGGCACCGGCGGCCGGCTTGGCCGGGGCCGTTTTCCTGTCGGCCGGGCGGGGCGTGGTCTGCACGGCCGTTCCTGCCGGTTGGCCCATCGTGGTCTGGGCGAGCAGGGCGGGCGGCAGCGGGGCGGCGGCGGGGGCCGGGTCGACGGAGCCGGCGGAGACCTCGGGGCCGAACGGCTTCGGGACGACGGAGGCAGCCGCGGTCGCCGACTTGGCGGTGACCGGGCCGGACGCGGCGAGAGCCGGGGCAGGCAGCAGGGCGGCGGCCGTGGCGGCGGTGGCGACGACGGCCATGAGGGTGGGGATCGGTATGCGCAGACGCACTGTCAAGTCCTTCTCCTGTGGGGGGATCTGACTGGACAACAGACGTAACGAGGGGGATTAGGGGTGCATCCTGCCACCGAACGAGGGAGAGAACAATGTCACAGGTCATATGACATAGCTGATCCGGCCACGGCACGACGCCGCGCAGACGATCCGCGGGGGACGGCCCTCCGGTGACGGGCTGCCAGGGCCGGCCGGAGCCCCGTCGCGGGCGGGCCGCGCGACGATCCCGGCGGACCGCGGTGATCCCACGGGCTGACCGCTGATCGGTCCCGGCGGTCGAACTCACCCGATACGTGCCCGAATCGCAGCGCATACGGTGGCCGAAAATCGTCGGTCGCGAGACAGCGGCGATCACCCCGGGCCGCGCGACGCGCCTTTTCCCGGGGGTGTCTCCATGGGGTTCGTCAAGGAGTTCCGGCTGTGTTCGGGATCGTCGGCGGGCAGCACGACGGGATGCCGGATCTGCTGCGGGGTGACGACGAACCGCCCGGCGGTCGGGCCCGGCCGGTCGAGGCAGCCGCGGGTGACGCCCGCGCCGGCGACGTACAGCTCGCCCGGCACCCCGGTGGGCACCGGGGTGGAGCGCGGTGTCCAGCACGTACGGCCGGCTGCCCGCGACCGGACGGCCGATCACCGGGCGCGGGCTCGACGCGATCGACGTGACCACCGCGTCGACGGTGCACTCGGAAGGCCGGTAGGAGGTGAAGCAGGCCACGCCGTCGGTTCCCCGCGGTTCCGTCCACAGGCGTTCGGGGACGGCCCCGCCGCCCACCACGACCACTGCCGGACGGTGTCCCCCATTGATCGACAGCCCGTGTGGGAGCAGGACCTGGAGGTACGGCGGGGTTGCGTTGACGAAGTCGATCCGGTGTTGTTCCCACAGAGAATTTCACCGCTGAGGCCGTCGAGGCCTACGTCGAACGCGCCGCGTCCCACGCGGAGCGCTGGAGCGACCACACACCCGTCACCGCAGTGTTCGACGTGAACAACCGACGGATGGACGATGGCATCGACAGGACGCGGACCCCAGCGGGCAGGCTGCCGTGTCGGTGGCCCGGCCGGGCGGGAGCCCGGCCGAGCAGGTGCCTGGCCGGGCCACCGCCGTCAAGCCAGCCGCGCGGTGATGTCGGCGAGCAGCTCGGCCTCGGACGGTGTCAGGTAGAAGTGGCCGCCCGGGAACCAGCGCTGCTCGAAGCCGCCGGGGGCGGTCAGTTCGGACCAGGCGCGGACGCCGTCCGGTGGGCAGTCGGGGTCGCTCTCCCCTGCGTACGCGGTGATGGGCGCGCGCAGGGGTTTCGGCTGCCGGGGGCGGTACGTCTCGATGAGCCGGTAGTCGGCGCGCAGCGCCGGGAGGGTGAGCTCGCGCAACTCCGGGTCGTCGTAGGCCTCCGCCCCGGGGCCGCCCAGCTGCCGGACGTCCGCGATCAGTGTCTCGTCGTCGCCGGTGTGCAGGCCGGTGGGCGCGGCGCGGTGCGGGGCGACGCGGCCGGAGACCAGTAGCCGGGTGGGCGTGAGGCCGCGGCCGTCGAGCCGCAGGGCGACCTCGTAGGCCACCGCCGAGCCCATGCTGTGGCCGAACAGGGCCAACGGCCGGTCGAGGTAGGGTTCCAGGGCGGTGTGGATCTCCTCCGCGAGGGTTGGAAGGTCGGGGGCGAAGGGCTCCAGGAGCCGGTTCTGCCGTCCCGGGTAGCGGACCGCCAGGAGCTCGACGTCGGCGGGCAGCAGTGCGGGCCAGCTCTGGAAGAAGTTGGCGGCGCCTCCGGCGTGCGGGAAGCAGACCAGCCGGAGCCTCGGCTGCTGGGCACGCCGGTGCACGTGGAACCAGGCGCCGGGGTCGCTCCTGGCAGGTGACGGCTTGGTAGCCGGGTGTCCCACGATTACCACCGGCCCCGCGACGGTGCGGAGTTGAGCCTGGAGCTGAGTGCCGACAGGAAGGTCGGGAGCTTGTCCACCATGGACTTGGGGACCGGGGTGGTCTGGACGGTGTCCCGCACCGCGTCCTGGACGACGAGCTTGTAGGTGCCGTTCTCCTCGACGAGTTCGGCGGCGTAGAGCAGTGTTTCCATCGAGGTTTCCATCGGGGGTCCTAGGCTTGGGTGTCGTTGAGCCAGGCGTTCCACGCCTTGGTGGCCTGCTGCTCGTCGGCGTCCTCGGCGAACAGGTGGTGGCCCAGCCAGATCGGCCAGTTCCAGGTGCTGCCGTTGAAGAACCGATAGAGCGCGTCCGGGCCTCGCAGGCCGACGAAGTCGGGGCTGATCCAGTCCACGACCACCTCTTGCGAACCGCCTCCCGGACCGGGGACGTGGAGTGAGAGCCAGTCGCCGGCGGCCGCGTCGTCGGGGAGGCCGAGGCGTCGGCGCAGGGCGGCGAAGTCGGCCGGGTCGGCGGTGGGTTCGGGGCGCTGGGACTTGACGTAGACGGCGGGGCGGCCGCCGAAGTGCCGCAGGTACTCGGCGAGGCCGTGCTGGTAGAAGTGGACGTGCTTCTCGGCCGCGCCCGCCTTGGTGTCCCAGGTCTCGTCCCAGACGCCCTCGTGCACCCAATGGATTCCCATGCGCAGGTGGCTCGTTCCGCTGTCCACCGGCTCGATCCGGTAGCTGAGCGTGTTGGAGAACTCGTCGCCCATGGTCGCCCGGACGGCGAAGTGGCTCGGCGGTTCCCACACCACGACGGTGCTGTCGGACCGGGTGACCTTTCCGCCGACGCCCGGCTCGACCTCCATGGGGTACAGCCAGCCCAGGTTGCCGGCGCCGGTGGCAACCGCGGCCCAGACCTGTTCGGGTGTCGCGGGCAGGTCCTGTTCCTTGCGGACCTCGAACTCTCGAGTCATGGTCGCTTCTCCTTCGTCGTCATCGTTCAGTGTCAGTAGGTGAGCGGGAGGGCGCTCAGCCGCCGTTGCAGCGGGTTGGGCCGCCATTCGAGGGCCTGACCGTCGGCCAGCCTCAGCTGCGGGAGCCGCCGGACCAGCGTGCTGACGGCCACCTCCACCTGCAGCTTGGCCAGCGGGCCGCCGAGGCAGAAGTGCGGGCCGTTGCCGAAGCTGAGGTGCCGGTTGCCGGGGCGGGACAGGTCGAGCCGGTCGGGGTCCTCGAAGCGCTCGGGATCGCGGTTGGTCGCGGCGAGGAACAGGTAGACCAGCTCGCCCTCGCGCAGCGTCCGCCCGCCGATCTCGACGTCCTCCGCGACGACCCGGACGATCGCCTGGGTCGGCGTGTCGTAGCGGGCCAGTTCGTCCACGGCGCTGCGGATCAGCGTCGGGTCCTCGCACAGCCTGGCCAGCTGGTCCGGGTGGCGCAGCAGGGCGAGTACGCCGTTGCCGATCAGGTGGGTGGTGGTCTCGTCGCCGGCGGTGATCAGGACGAAGCAGGTGGACAGCAGTTCGGAGTCGGTGAGCCGGTCGTCCTGCGCCTGGGTGGCGACCAGGGCACTGATCAGGTCGTCGCCCGGTTCACGCCTGCGTTGCTGGACGAGCCCGAACAGGTACTCCTCGTACTGCTCGATCGCTGCCTCGGACTTGTCGATGTCCTCGCTGAGCCGCCCGAAGCGGTGGAACCAACCCTTGACCTGCGGCCGGTCCCCGTCCGGAATGCCGAAGAGCTCGCAGACGACGGACATCGGCAGCGGGGAGGCGACCGCCTCGATCAGGTCCGTGGTCGGCCCGGCCGCGACCGCCTCGTCGATGAGCCGGTCGACGATGCGCTGGACGCCGTCGCGCAACGCTTCGACCCGCCGGGCGGTGAAGGCCCGGTTGGCCAGCTTGCGCAGCCTGGCGTGGTTCGGCGGGTCGGTGTTGGTCATCACCCGGCCGAGCCGGTCGGAGAGCCGGCTGAAGGCCTTCAGGTCACCGCCGAGCGCGACGTAGGCGCGGGTCATCCGGTCCCGGTCGTTGGACAGCCGGAGGTCGCTCAGGGCGGCCTCGACGTCGGCGTACCGGGTGAGGTACCAGATGCCCTGGGCGCTTCGGTGCACGGGGCTCTCGCGCCGCATCCGGGCGTAGAACGGGTACGGGTCCCGGCGGGCCTCGGCCGTGAGCAGGTCCGCGGCGAGGTCATGGGCCGGGGCGAGGTCATGGGCCGGGGCGAGGCCCGCCGTGGGGCGGGCCTCGTCCGTGGTGTCGGTCACGTTCACTGCGAGCCGCGCTACCGCTGAGTGTCCATGGCGTCGGCGAGGCTCTTGGGCCGCATGTCGGTCCAGGACTGCTCGACGTACTCCAGGCAGGCGGCGTTGCTGTCGGGGCCGTGGACGACGGTCCAGCCGGCCGGGACGTCCGCGAACTGCGGCCAGAGCGAGTGCTGGTTCTCGTCGTTGACGAGCACCAGGAAGGTGCCGTCCTGGTCGTCGAAGGGGTTGGTCATGGGTCAGTCCTCCTGGGGGGAAAGGGTGGTGGTGCCATCGGTGTCACCGGTCGCCCCGGCGAGCCTGGCGGCCAGGATCGGCCCGATCTGCGCCAGCGAGCCGGCTTGGGTCATCCGGTCGTGCCGGGTGGTGATCTCGTGCGATTCGATCCGGCCGGTGACGTAGGGGCGCCAGGTCTCGGGCCCGGCGTTGTCCTCGGCCCGGTCGATCGTGGAGTTGAACAGCAGCAGGTCTCCGTCGAAACCGCCGGGGACGAAGTCGACCGCCAGCTTGGAGTTGTTGATCATGATCTCGACGATCACCTCGACCTGTCGTTCGTTCAGGCCGGCCAGGGCGCTGCCCCGCCGGTTCAGCACCTCGGCGACCTCGGCGTAGGTGATTTCCCGGTCGCCCAGCTCGTCCGGGTCGACGTCGAGCACACCGACGAGCACGTCCCGCACGGTGGGCACCGGAGCCACCTCGAACTGCACGTCCTTCACCGGGTAGGCGTCGAGGATCGCCAGTAGCGCGGTCCGCTCGCCGCGCGACTGCAGTTCGCAGGCCAGCGCGTGGGCGATCAGCCCGCCGGCGGACCAGCCGAGCAGCAGGTACGGGCCCTCCGGCTGGATCTTCTGGATCTGGTCGGCGTAGTCGGCCGCCATCTCCTCGTAGGACGTCGGCAGGGGTTCGGACCGGCCGAGGCCGCGAGCCTGGATCGCGTAGACCGGGTGCTCGGGACCGACGTGGTTCAGCAGCCCGCTGTACGACCAGCTGATGCCGCCGCCGGGGTGGATGCAGAACAGCGGTGTGCTGGTTCCGGTCGAACGCAGCGGCAGCACGACGTCCAACGCGTCGTCGGGATTGTCCATGACCAGGCGCCCGGTGAGACCGGCCACGGTCGGTGCCTCGAACAGCATGCGCAGGCCCAACTCCAGACCGAGGGTCTCGCGGACGCGGGAGGCCAGGCGGGCGGCCAGCAGCGAGTGCCCACCGAGGTCGAAGAAGCTGTCGTCGATGCTCACCTGCTCCCGGCCGAGGACCTCGGCGAAGAGGCCGCACAGCAGTTGCTCCTGCGGCGTCCGGGGGCCGCGCCCGGCGTCCGACGCTCCGTACTCGGGGGCGGGCAGCGCGGCCCGGTCCAGCTTTCCGTTGGCGGTCAGCGGCAGCACGTCCACGGTGACGAACGCCGCCGGCACCATGTAGTCGGGCAGGTCGCGGCGCAGCCGGCCGGACAGCTCCCCCAGCTCGGGCGCGCCCTCGGGGGCGGGCACCAGGTAGGCGACCAGCCGCTTGTCGCCCGGCCGGTCCTCGCGGGCGACCACGGCCGCCTGGGCGACGCCCGGGCAGCCCGCCAGGACCGCCTCGATCTCGCCGGGCTCGATCCGCAGGCCGCGCAGCTTCACCTGGTGGTCGGCGCGTCCGGCGAACTCCAGCGTGCCTCCCCCGGTGCCCCCGGCCGTGGGGGTCCCCCATGGCCGCCACCACGCCAGGTCGCCGGTGCGGTACATCCGGCTTCCGGACGGCCCGTAGGGATCGGCGATGAAGCGCTCCGCCGTCAGGCCGGGCCTGCCGAGGTAGCCCCGGGCCACGCCCACCCCGGCGAGGTACAGCTCGCCGACCAGGCCCGTCGGCACCGGCCGCAGGTGGTCGTCGAGCACATAGGTGCGCATGTTGGCCATCGGCCCGCCGATCGGCACGGTCGCGGCGTGTTCGGCGAGGGTGCGCACCGGGTGGCAGGTGGCCAGGGTGGTGGCCTCGGTGGGCCCGTAGCCGTTGACCACCTCGATGCCGGGGCAGGCCGCCAGCACCCGGGCGGCGGCCGCCGGGGAGACCACGTCGCCGCCGGTCCACACCTCGCGTACCCCCGCGAGCAGGCCCGGGCGCTCCTCGGCGACCAGCCGGAACAGTCCTGCGGTCAGCCACAGCCCGGTCACCCCGTGCGCGGCGATCGTGTGCTGCAGCAGGTCGAGGTCGAGCTGCTCGGGCGGCGCGACCACGATCCGGCCGCCGTTGAGCAGCGGCACCCACAGCTCGTAGGTCGAGAGGTCGAAGGCCGTCGGGGAGTGCATCAGCACCCGCTCGTGTCCGCCGCCGCGGAATTCCGGGGTCAGCGCGTGACCCACCACGTCACGGTGGGTCACGGCCACGCCCTTCGGCCGCCCGGTCGAGCCGGAGGTGTACATGATGTACGCCAACTGCTCCGGCTCGCACGGGACTTCGAGGGCGGATGAATCGGGCTCGGCCTGCACCAAGGCGGCCAGCACCTCCCGGGTGAGCACCAGGGCGGCCCCGCTCTCCCGCAGGATCAGGTCGATCCGGGAGGAGGGGAAGCGCGAGTCCAGCGGCACGTAGGCGCCGCCCGCCTTGATGATCGCCAGGATCGCCACGACCAGCTCCGCCGAGCGCTCCAGCAGCACCGCGACCGGCGTCTCCGGCCGTACGCCCTGGCGGACCAGTGCCCGCGCGAGCCGGTTGGACCGCAGGTCGAGCTCCCGGTAGGTCAGCTCGGTGCCGCCCGCCACGACGGCCACCGCGTCCGGCGTCGCCCGCACCTGACGGGCGAACAGCTCCGGCACCGCGGCACGGGGCAGCTCGGCCGCCGTGTCGTTGAACCCGTACAGCAGCCGGTGGCGTTCCGCGTCGGACATGATGTCGATCCGGCTGATCGGCCGGTCGGGGTCGGCGACCGCCGCGCGCAGCAGACGGGCCAGGCGCTCGAACAGCAGCTCCACGGTGGGCGCGTCGAACAGGTCGGTGGCGTACTCCACCGCGCCGACCAGACCGTCGGGGCTGGGGGCACCTCCCGGGCCGCTGGGCCCAGCGGGACCGTCCGGGCGGAACTGCTCGGCCAGGCTGAAGGTCAGGTCGACCCTGGAGGTGCCGGTGGGCGCCTCCAGGTGGCCGGTCTCCAGCCCCGGCAGCGCGAACTCGCCCACCGGCGCGTTCTGCAGGGCCAACATGATCTGGAACAGCGGGTGGTGGGCCAGCGACCGCGTCGGGTTGACCACCTCGACCAGGTACTCGAACGGCACGTCCTGGTGGTCGTACGCGGTGAGCGCCTTCTGCCGGACCCGGCCGAGCAGTTCGGCGAAGCCGGGGTCGCCGCTGGTGTCGGTTCGCAGCACCAGGGTGTTGACGAAGAAGCCGACGAGCTCGTCCAGCGCCTGGTCGGTACGGCCGGCGATCGGGCTGCCGATCGGGATGTCCGTACCGGCGCCGAGCCGGGTCAGCAGCGCGGCGAGGCCGGCCTGGAGCACCATGAAGATGCTGGCGCCGCGCGCGGCGGCCAGGTCCCGCAGGGCCTGGTGCAGTTCGGCGTCCAGCCGGACCGCGACCCGGCCGCCCCGCTGGGAGGCCACCGGCGGCCGGGGCCGGTCGGCGGGCAGTTGCAGCTGCTGCGGCACGCCCGTCAACTCGTTCTTCCAGTAGGCCAGTTGCCGGGCGAACAGGCTG
>NZ_JBHJVK010000045.1:0-72231 GCF_042264695.1 Kitasatospora sp. NPDC056138
CCACCGAGCCGCCGAGCACCGCGAGGGTGCCCTGGCCGCCGACCGCGCCGAGCAGGGCCAGCGCCGCACCACCGGCCAGCATCAGCAGCCCCAGCAGCGCCGGCCTGCGGCTGGGCGGCCGGAGCGCGCCCCGGCCGGTGAGTGCCTCGACCACGTTCTGCCTGGAGGCCTGGACGGCCGGCACGACCGCCGCCAGCAGACCGGTGACCAGGCCGAGGGCGGCGATCCCGAGCAGGTCGAGCGGCCGCAGGTCGAGATGGCCGAAGCGGCGCCCGGCCGTCTCCTCCAGCCACGGCCGGGTGGCGGCGGTCAGCAGGATCGCGGACACCACGCCGGCGGCGGCGCCGGCCAGGCCGAGCACCGCCCCGCCACCGAGCACCACGGCCCGGACGTGCGAACGGTCACCACCGCCCGCGGCGAGCAGGCCGAGCTGCCGCCGGGAGCGCCTGGCCCCGACGGCGAAGGCGGGGCCCGCGAGCAGGACGATCTCCAGCAGCGCCATCCCGGCCACCGTCGCGAGCATGATCACGGCGGTCCGGTCGACCCCGGAACCGGCGCCGCCGCGCCGGTCCTGGTCGACGTAGTACGGCACCTGGGAGCGCGGCGGCGGGTCGAGCACCACGGTGCGCGAGGTGGCCACCAGACCGTACTTGTTGAGCTCCAGCACCTTCGGCCAGTCCAGCACGGCGCCGGCCGGGAGCTTCACCAGCCAGCTACCGCCGCCGGACACCCCGCCCCGCCCGCCGCGCGGGACCTGGCCGAGGGCCTTGTCCTGCGGCTCGATCAGCGCACCGGGGCGGCCGATCAGCTCGACGGTGTCCAGGCTTCCCGGGTCCTCGACGGCCGCGGTGATGGTGTACGGCCTGTCCTCCAGGCCGCGCACGGTGGTGGTGCTGCCGACCTCGAGGCCGGCCTGGTCGAGAAAGGCCCGGGTGGCGGCCAGCTCCTGCGGGGCTCCCGGGGCACGGCCCTGCACGATGTCGAGCTTCCCGTGCCAGATCGGGTCGGTCAGGTCGGCTTCGGCGGTCCTGGTGCGCAGCCGGCCGTCCCGGCTGCCCGCGGTCGTGTCGTGGCCCGTCAGCACCGGGGTCAGCACCGAGCCCTTCGGCAGGAGCTCCAGGGCCAGCACCCCGGGATCGGTCTGCAGGCTCTTCTGCTGCTCGGGGGTGGGTTTCTCACCGTCCTTCGGCATCGAGGCGCTGCCGCCCTCGCCGGCTATCGGCGGCTGCATGACGGTCATCCCGCGCCCGTACGACGTCAGCAGCGCGTCCGACTGGCCCAGCAGCCGGACGGCCCTCTCCCCGGGCTCCAGTCCGGTGCTGCGGAAGACCACGTCGGCGCCGGCCACTCCGAGCACCGGCAGCGCGATCATGGCGACCACCAGTGCGCTGCGGCCCTTGGCGCGCAGGGCGTCGCGGCGGGCGATCCGCAGGGCGGCCCGCCAGGAACTGAGCTTCACTCGGTACCCCTCGCGCTGTTGGTGGCGGAGGCGACCAGCAGGCTGGCGGCGTCCCGGCTGGTGGTCTGGTCGACCATCCGGCCGTCCCGCAGGAAGACCACGCGGTCCGCCCAGGCCGCGTGCCTGGCCTCGTGGGTCACCATCACCCCGGCCGCACCCGCGTCGCAGCGCGCCCGCAGGACGGCGAGCACCGACTCCCCGGTGGTGGAGTCCAGCGCTCCGGTCGGCTCGTCGGCGAGGACCAGGCGGCGGTCACCGATCAGGGCCCGGGCGATGGCGACCCGCTGCTGCTGGCCGCCCGACATGTCGTCGGGGAACCGGTCCGCCAGCTCGGCGATCCCCATCTCGTCCAGCGCCGCCAGCGCCTGGCTGCGGGCGGAACGGCTGGAGGCGCCGTCGAGTTCGCGGGGCAGCGCGATGTTCTCCGCGGCGGTCAGCGCCGGTATCAGGTTGTAGTCCTGGAAGACGTAGCCGATCGAGCGGCGGCGCACCTGGGCCAGCCGCTTGCGGGACAGCCCGCCGAGTGCGACGCCCTCGACCAGCACCTCACCCGTGCTCGGCGCGTCCAGTCCGCCCGCCAGGGTCAGCAGGGTGGACTTCCCGGAGCCCGACGGGCCCATCACCGCGACCAGTTCCCCCGGGTACACCCGCAGGTCGATCCCGCGCAGGGCCTGCACCTCGGCGGCACCCTGGCCGTGCACCCGGGTGACCTCCGCGAGGTGCAGGACCGGCTCCCTCTCCACACCGCCGGGCTGCCCGCCGGTCAACTGAGTAGTACTCAACTCTCCCCCTGCAATGGCTTGTTCGGTATGGATCAGATCCGGCTGCGGCGCTTCGGCCGGCCCGGCCGGATCTCGGCGGCCTGCGACGGCTCGGCACCCGGGGCCGGCGGACGGTGCTGCGCCAGCCTGGTCTCGCAGTGGTCCAGCCAGCGGATCTCGGCCTCGGTCTGGAAGATCAGCTGCTCCAGCACCAGCAGCCAGGCCAGGTCCTCCTGGCGACCCGCATCGCCGTTGAGCGCCTGGCCCTTGAGCCGGGTGTAGTCCTGGAGCGCCTTCATGCTGTGGCGGCGCTGCGACTGGACGACGGCCGCGACATCGACCCCCGGCACGGTCACCGCCATCGCCAGCTTGATCGCCAGCTCGTCGCGCGGCGGGCTGTTCCTGGGCACCGGCGTCTCGAACCAGTTGCGCAGCTCGGCGCGCCCGGCCTCGGTGACGGCGTAGAACAGGTGCCCCTCCTCGTCCTCCCCGTGCGGCGCGACCAGCCCGTCGCGCTCCAGGCGGCCCAGGGTGGTGTAGACCTGGCCGACGTTGAGCGGCCAGGTGGCGCCCGTGCGGGACTCGAACTCGACGCGGAGCTGGTAGCCGTAGCGCGGGCCCTGGTCGAGCAGGGCGAGCAGGCCGTGACGGATCGACATACTCGGTATGTATACCCGGTATGCCCTTCCCACTCAAGCGCAGCCGGTACCGTCGTACGGTGTGAGCCAGCTGCGCATCGCCACCTTCAACCTGTTGCACGGTCAGCCCCTGGCCGCCGACGGCAGCCCGCTGCCCTTCCCGCCCCCCGCCGCGGGCCGGGAGTGCCCCCAGGCCGCCGACCCGCTGATCGAGGCCGTCGCCGGGCTGGACGCGGACGTGCTCGCGCTCCAGGAGGTCGACCGCTACCAGCCGCGCTCCGGCCTGGTGGACCAGGCCGCCGCAGCCGCCAAGGCGATGGGCGCCACCGACTGGCGTTTCGCCGCCGCGCTGCACGGACGCCCGGCCCCGGTGGCCGGCTGGGTGCCCGACCCCGCCGTCCCCGGCCTCCAGGTCTACGGGCCCGGCGAGGTCGACGCCGCCACCGAACCGCCCTCGTACGGCACCGCCCTGCTGACCCGGCTGCCGGTGCGGCACTGGCGGGCCCGCAGGTTCGCCCCGGCGCCGTTCGGGCTGCCGCTGCGGGTCGCCGGGCGGCGCGGGCTGACCCCCGTACCGGACGAGCCGCGCGCCGCACTGGCCGCCGTCCTGGAGGGCGAACGGGGGCCGTTCACGGTGGTCGCCACCCACCTCTCCTTCGTCCCCGGCTGGAACATGGCCCAACTCGCGGGCATCCGCCGGTGGATCGCCGACCTGCCGAAGCCGTACCTGGTGCTCGGCGACTTCAACCTGATCGGCGCGATGCCCCGGACGGTGCTCGGCAGCGCCACCGCGCTCGACCCGGAGACCGTCCGCGAGCGCCGGTCGGAGCGGCTGCGGCGACGGGACCTGCGGGCGGCCCGGCGGATGCGGGCCGCCCAGGCCGCGCAGGCAGGGGTCCGGCGGCGTCGGGTCAGGGAGCCGCGGCCGCGCATGCAGGGCTGGTACGACCTGGCGAAGACCCCGACGTACCCCTCGCACCACCCGGCCGTCCAGTTCGACCACGTCCTGGCCATCGGCGTCCCCCGCACCGCGGTGGGGCCGGCCTCGGCCCCCCGCACGGCGGTCTCCGACCACCGCCCCCTGGTCGTCGAGGTCACCCTCTAGGGCGCGTCACCCCCGGGAACGGGGGCGCGGGAGCGGCGGCCGGACCCGGGGAGCCGGGCACCCGGACCGCCGCCCCGTGCGGCGGGGGTTCACCCCCGCCCCCGGAGCTGCCCCGTCGGGCCCGGCTGCTGGGGCAGCCGGTGGGTGGTGGGCTCGTACTGGAGGAGGAGCATGGCCGCGTCGTCGCCGAGCTGGCGGCCGACGTGGCGGACGACGTCGTCGTGGATCCGGCCCAGCACCTCGACCGGGCTGCCGGTGGCGACGTGCGGAAGGCGTTCGGCCAGCGGGTAGAAGGCACCCCGGTGGTCCCTGGCCTCGATCACGCCGTCGGTGAAGAGCAGCACCCGGTCGCCGGGCTGGACCCGCACCCGGTGCACCGGCGGCCGGACGTCGGCCGGGTCGAGGACACCGAGCGGCGGCACCGTCTCCGCCAGCTCCAGCGCCCGCACCGGCTCGCCGGACCGCATCAGCAGCGGCGCCGGGTGCCCGCAGTTGACGATCTCCGCGACGCCGTCCGCACCGACCCCGATCAGGACGAGGGTGACGAACTCCTCCTCCACCCCGGGGTGGTCGTTCTCGTGCAGGGCGCGGTCCAGGCTGACCGCCAGCCAGCCGGCCACCTTGGCGAGTTCGGGCTCCTGGTGGGCGGCCTCGCGGAACGCGCCGAGCACGGCGGCCGCCGTCTCCACGGCGTTGAGCCCCTTGCCCCGGACGTCGCCGACCACGGCCCGCACCCCGTGCCGGGTGTTGACCACCTCGTAGAGGTCGCCGCCGATCCGCGCGTGGGCCGCCGCGGCCGCGTAGTGGACGGCGGCCCGCACGCTGCCCACCCGGTCCGGGACGGAGCGGAGCAGGACACGCCTGGCGATCTCGGCGACCAACTGGGCGTCGGCGAGGGCCTTCTCCTGCCGCAGCCGCAGCGTCGCACTGACCCAGCCGATGCCGGCGACCAGGGCGATGGCGAACACGGTGGCGCTGTGCACGGACTGGCCGAGCACATTGTTGTAGATCGCCATCAGGAAGGCCGCGAGCTCGGTGAACAGGCCGATCACCAGCGGGTACCAGGTACGTCTGCTGACCACGGCCGCCAGCGCGGGCACCGCGGTGATGGCCGGCTCGACCGTCACCGAGGAGTTGCTGAAGTAGTCGAGGGAGACCACCAGCACCATGCCGATGAACGGCAGTGCCAGGGCGGTCTTCGGCCAGGTGCCGGTGACGGCACCTGGAACGGCTCCCGGGACCGGCCCCGCCAGCCGCTCTCTGATCCATCCGGTCGCGCTCAACTTCGGTCTCTCCAGCAGAAGGTGGCCGGCGCCAAGGGCACCTGCGGTGATGACAGAGGGTCAGGGACTTCGTCCTCGTCGGCGGCCGGAGTACTGCGGTTGACCGGTTACCGACCCCACAATAGGCGCGAAACGTGCACAGCGCACAGGTTTCGCGCAATCCTGTGACGGCTTGGATGCTCTGCGTGACTCATTCTTCACTATTCCCGATCAGGAGCCTGGTCAACTCTTTTCGGTCAGGAAGTCCTGACGGTCTTACGACGCGACCGCTGCGGACGTAGAGGAACGAAGCCGTGACCTGCTCCAGATCGACACCCGCCTGTTCCGCCCAGGCCACCCGGTAGATGGCGAGTTGCAGCGGGTCCGCGGTTTCGTCCCGGTGGGTCTTCCAGTCCACCACCTCGTACCGTGACACGTGCGGTGACCCTGAGCCACCGTCACGCTCCCGGTACACCGCGTCGATCCGGCCGCGCACCACCCGTCCCGCCAGCACCAGTTGGAACGGCGCCTCGACCCGGTACGGCGTCCGGTCCGCGTACGGGCTGCGCAGGAAGGCCTCCTTGAGCCGCTCCAGGTCCCGCTCGTCCTCGATCCCGTCCTCGTCCGCGCCGGGCAGCGCACCCGGTTCGATCAGCATCAGCGGCTCGATCCGGGACTGCACCCAGGCGTGGAACCGGGTGCCGCGCCGGGCGGCGGGCGCCGGCGGGCGCGGCATCGGGCGGGCCAGCTCGCGGGCGAAGCCGTCCGGATCCGCGGCCAGCCGCATCAGCTGGGAGGCCGACATCGAGGCCGGCAGCGGCACCTCGCGCACCGCCCGCCGGGAACGCTCCAACTCCCCCAGCAGGGCGGTGAGATCACGGTCCCAGGAGGCCACCTGGCGCTCGGCCTCCGCCCCCAGCTGCTCGGGCTCGGGGGCGGGTTCACCGGCCAGGCGGCGGTGCACCACCTCGGCCACCCGGCGGCGGGCGGCCTGCGCGGCCGGGTCCAGCGGCAGCGGCCAGGGGGTCTCCACGGAGGTGGTGAGCACCGGGTTCTCCGCCTCCGGCAGCGGCGGCTCGGCCCACCGCTCGACCTCGCCGCAGCCCGGCTGCCCGCTGTGGGCCCGCAGCTCCAGCAGGAAGTCGGACGGGCCCCGCCGCCGCTTCTGGCTCGGCCCCCACCAGTGCCCCGAGGCGAGCAGCAGCGTACGGGGACGGGTGAACGCGACGTACCCCAGCCGCAGTTCCTCGACCCTGGCGTGCTCGGCCATCGCCTTCTTGAAGATCCCGATCTCCTTGGGCGCCCACGCCCCGATCGGCGGCAGGGTGGCCGCGTCACCGCGCAGGGCGTGCGGGAGCACCCTCTTGGTGCTGGTCCAGCGCTCGCGCCCCTTGCTGCTCGGGAACGCGTCCTTCACCAGCCCGGGGACGGCGACCACGTCCCACTCCAGGCCCTTGGACTTGTGCGCGGTGAGCACCTTCACGGTGTCCTCGCCGCCGGGCAGGCTGCTGTCCAGACCGCGTTCGTACTCCTGGGAGGCCCGCAGGAAGGCCAGGAAGGCGGAGAGCCCCGGGTCGCCGTCCAGGTCCGCGAAGGAGGCGGCCACGTCCAGGAAGCCGTGCAGGGTCTCCCGGCGGCGGGCGGCCAGGGCGTGCGGGGAGGCGGCGAGCTCCACCTCGAGCCCGGTCACCGCGAGGACCCGGTGCAGGACGTCCATCAGCGGCTCGGCGAGCGACCGGCGCAGCTCCCTGACCTCCTGCGCGAGCCGGGCGAACCGCACCCTGGCCTCGGCGGAGAACGGCAGTGCGTCCGGCTGCTCGGCCTCCAGGAAGGTCTCCAGCGCGTCGGCGAGCGAGACCACCTCGGTCGGGTCGGTCTCGGCCACGGCCGCGGTCAGCACGTCCACGCCGTCCGGACGGGCAGTGCGGACCAGGTCGGCGGCCCGGCGGCCGAGCAGGGCCAGGTCGCGCGGGCCGATCCGCCACCGCGGGCCGATCAGCAGCCGCACCAGCGCCGCGTTGGCCGTCGGATCCTGCAGCACCTCGCAGACCGCGACCAGGTCGGCCACCTCGGGCAGCTGGAGCAGCCCGCCGAGCCCCACCACCTCGACCGGCACCTCGCGGGCCACCAGCGCCGCGTGGATGTCCGCGAAGGACGCGCCGCCCCGGCAGAGCACCGCGATCCGGCCGGGGGCGGTGCCCGTGCCGACCAGGTGGGCGATCGAGTCCGCCAGCCAGTCGATCTCCTCGGCGTGGGTCGGGAGCAGGGCGCAGCGCACGAACCCGCTCTGCTCCTCCCCCGGCGCCGGGCGCAGCGCCTCGACGCCCTGGTGCATGGCGCGCAGCGGCTCGGCCAGCCGGTTGGCGAAGGCGAGCAGGCGCCCGCCGCTGCGGCGGTTCTCGCTGAGCGCGTACCGGGTGGCGGGGCTGCCGTCGCGGCGCGGGAAGTGCGCGGGGAAGTCGTCCAGGTTGGCGACCGAGGCACCGCGCCAGCCGTAGATCGCCTGGCACGGGTCGCCGACGGCAGTGACGGGGTGCCCGGAGGCCGTGCGGGACCTGCCGAAGAGGCCGGAGAGCATCAGGCGCTGGGCGACGGAGGTGTCCTGGTACTCGTCCAGCAGCACCACCTTGTACTGGGCGCGGAGCAGCTCGCCGACCTCGGGGCGCTGCTGGGCGAGGCGGGCGGAGGCGGCGATCTGGTCGCCGAAGTCCATCAGCCCGGCGGCCCGCTTGCGGCGGCGGTACTCCTCGACCAGCTGCAGCAGTTCGAGCCGTGCCCTGGCCGTCACCGGGACGGCGCGCAGATCGTCGTTGCTGAGCCTGACGGTGACCAGCTCGTCCAGCAGATCCTGGTCGAACTCGCGCAGCCCGGCCGGCTCGACCAGGTGCTCGGCCAGCTCGCCGTCGAGCGCGATCAGGTCGGCGACCAGCCCGGAGAAGGCGCCGGTCAGCGCCGGGTAGGGGCCGCGCGCGGAGCGCAGCACCTTGGCGGCGAGCTGGAAGCGGGTGGCGTCGGCGAGCAGCCGGACGTCCGGCTCGATGCCGATCCGCAGGCCGTGCTCCTTCAGCAGCCGGCCGGCGAAGGCGTGGTAGGTGGAGATCTCCGGTTCGCCGAGCGCGTCCTCGTCGGCGTCCAGCACCCGGGCCCGGCGCAATGCGTCCCGGACGCGCTCGGCCAGTTCGCCGGCCGCCTTGTTGGTGAAGGTGAGCCCCAGCACCTCCTCGGGAGCGACCGCGCCGGAACCGACCAGCCACACCACGCGGGCGGCCATCACCGTGGTCTTCCCCGACCCGGCCCCGGCCACGATCACGGCAGGCTCCAGCGGCGCGCCGATCGCTGCCATCTGCTCCCGGTTGAAGGGGATGCCAAGCAGCTCCTTGAGCTGTTCGGGGTCACTGAGCACGGCACGCACGCCGTCAAACCTAACCGGTGCCGCGGACAGACCCGCACACCCCTTTCGGCGGCGAGGGCGGGTTTCAGCGGCAGGGGCGGGCGGACGGGGGCGCGGGGGACGGGCGAACCGGCGGGCACCGGCCGGTACCCGCCCTTGCGCGCCACGGGTCGCACCGCCCGGCGGGGCCCTCGGGGTGCGGGTGGTCCACCGGGCCCGACCAGCCGCGGGGGCCTTCCGGTCCGCACGGCTCCCCGCATCCCGGGGTGCTGCTCTCCGCAGCTAGTCGATCAGTTGGCGCCCGTCGCGCTGGGCCGAGCAGCTGCTGCGGAAGGCGCAGCGGGTGCAGCTGTCGCTCGCCGTGGGCACGAAGCGTTCCGCGAGCACCCGTCCCGCCGCGTCCGCGAGCAGGTTCTCGATCCACGGTTCGCCGTCCGGCGGGCCCTGCTGCTGGACCTTGGGGGCCTGGGGTGCGCCCTTCGCCGGCTCCCGCAGGTGCACCAGTTCGGCCCCGCCCGAGGTGGCGCCGGACTCGAAGCCCGGCAGGCCGTCCAGCGCACCGCTGCGCACGGCGAGCTGGTAGACGGCCAGCTGCTTGTGCTCGGGCAGCGACTTCTCGGTGGGGATCTGCTTGCCGGTCTTGAAGTCCACCACGTACGCGCGGCCGACCGCGTCCCGCTCGACCCGGTCCATCGAGCCGCGGATCCGTACGTCGATCCCGCCGACCGGCAGGGTGAGGTCGAAGCCGTGCTCGGTGGCCACGGTGGTGCGGTCGCGCTCCAGCACGTGCCAGTGCAGGAAGCGTTCCAGCGCGGCCCTGGCCTGCTCCTTCTCCTGCTGGGACTTCCACGGCGCGTCGAAGGCCAGCGCGTCCCAGACCGTGTCCAGGCGCTCCATCAGCACCGCCAGGTCGGCCGGGGTGCGTCCGGAGCCGACCTCGTCGGCCAGGGCGTGCACCACGTTGCCGAAGCCCTGGGCGGCCGTGGTGGTCCCGGCGGCCTTGACGTCCTTGTCCAGGAACCACTGGAGCGCGCAGCTCTCCAGCTGTTCGAGCCCGCTGCCGGAGAGCCCGACCGGCTCCGTCGGGACCCGCAGCGGCTCGGCGGACTCCGTCCGGTCCACCAGGCCCCACCAGCGGTCCGGGTGGGCGGCCGGCACCAGCGGCATCCCGTCCTCGTCCGCGGCGGCGGCCAGCACGGCCAGCCGCTCGGCGGCGGCCCGGCGCAGCCCCGGCTCCTGCGCCGGGTCGACGGTGACCGCCCGCAGCTCGGCGACCAGTGCGGGCACCGACAGCGGGCGGCGCGGGCGGTGGGTGACGTCCTCGACGGTGACCTGCGGGGTACGGCCGCGCACCCGCCCGGTCCTGGGGTCGATCTCCTCGCGGTACAGCTCGCGCAGGAAGCGGGAGGGCTCGTCGCCGTCCTCGGCGGGCGCCTTGACGGCGGTGACGATCAGCCGCTGCTTCGCCCGGGTCGCGGCGACGTAGAAGAGCCTGCGCTCCTCGCCGAGCAGGGCGGCCGGGGAGAGCGGTTCGGCGAGACCGTCCCGGCCGATCCGGTCGGCCTCCAGCAGGGAACCCCGGCGGCGCAGGTCGGGCCAGAGGCCGTCCTGGACCCCGGCCACCACGACCAGGCGCCACTCCAGGCCCTTGGAGCGGTGCGCGGTCATCAGCCGGACCGCGTCGGGGCGCACGGTCCGCACCGTGAGGGTGTCGGCGGCGATGTCCTGGGCTTCGAGCTCGGCCAGGAAGTCCAGCGCGCCCCGGTGCCCGGTGACCTGCTCCTCGGCGCGGGCGGCGCTCTCGAACAGGGCGCACAGGGCGTCCAGGTCCCGGTCGGCGTTGCGGCCCGCCGCGCCGCCCCGCAGTGCGGCGCGCTCCAGCCGCTCGCGCCAGCGGCGGGCGCCGTCCCACAGCTCCCAGAGCGCCTCCTCGGCGCTGCCGCCGCCGGCCAGCAGCTCGCGCACCTTGCGCAGCAGCATCCCCAGGTCGCGGGCCCGCCGCGCGTGGGCGGGATCCATCGCGACCAGCCGCTCCGGCTCGGCGAGCGCCTCCCGGATCAGCTCCTCGGCGGACCGTACGGCCGCGGACGGCACGGCACCGGGTTGTACGGCCGCGGACGGCACGGCACCGGGGGGCACCGCCCCTTCGGCCCGGTCCGCTCCGATCGTCCCGCCGGCCCCCGGCTCGTCCGGCTCCTGGGCCGGGACGTCGAAGGTCCCGGGGCCCGTGCCGGAGGCCCGCAGCACCTGCCGCTCCTCCTCCCGCAGCGCGCGCCCGAGGCGGCGCAGGTCGGAGCCGTCCAGGCCGCCGAGCGGGCCGGTCAGCAGGGTGTGGGCGGTCTCGGCGGTGCACTCCGCCGCCGGGCGGGCGCAGACCCGCAGGGCCAGCAGCAGCGGTGCCACGGCCGGTTCGTCGCGCAGCGGCAGGTCGTCGCCGTCGATCTCCAGCGGCACGCCGGCCGCGCCGAGCGCCCGCCGTACGCCGGGTATGGAGCGCGCCCCGGCGCGGACCAGTACCGCCATCTCGCCCCACGGGACGCCGTCCTCCAGATGGGCGCGGCGGAGCAGGTCGGCGATGCTGTCCAGTTCCGTCCCCGGGGTCGGGTAGGTGTAGACCTCGACCCGGCCGCCCTCGTGCGAGGGCAGCAGTGCGCGGTGCTGGGCGAGCTTGCCGGCGGGCAGGCGGCCCATCGGCATCCGCCGGGCCAGCTCCCGGGTGGCGGCGAGCAGGACCGCGCCCGAGCGGCGGGAGACCCGCAGGACCCGGACCTCCGCGGGCCGGCCGTCGGCCTGCGGGAAGGACTCCGGGAAGTCGAGGATGCCGTTGATGTCGGCGCCCCGGAAGGCGTAGATCGACTGGTCCGGGTCACCCACCGCGACCAGGTCGCGCCCGTCGCCCGCCAGCTGCCGCAGCAGCCGGACCTGCGAGGGGTCGGTGTCCTGGTACTCGTCCACGAAGACGACCTCGTACTGCTCGCGCAGTGCCGCCCGTACCTCGGGCCGCTCGGCGAGCAGGACCGCGCGGTGCACCAGCTCGGCGTAGTCGAGGACGCCGCGCAGGTCGAGGACGTCCAGGTAGTCGGCGAGGAAGTGGGCGGCGGCGGCCCAGTCCGGGCGCTGGACGCCGTCCGCGAAGCGGCTCAACTCGTCCTCGCCGAGGCCGAGTTCGCGGCTGCGGGCGAGCACCGCACGGACCTCGTCGGCGAAGCCCCTGGTAGTGAGGCAGGCCCGAAGGTCGAGCGGCCAGCGGATCCGGCCGACGCCGAGCCCGGCGTCCTCGGCGTCACCGGCGAGCAGTTCGCGGACCATCACGTCCTGCTCGGGCCCGGAGAGCAGCCGCAGCGGCTCGGCGTAGGCCTCCGGGGTCTGGTGGGAGCGGAGCAGGGCGTAGCAGAAGGAGTGGAACGTGGTCGCCTGCGGCGACCGGAACACAGACGCCTGCGGCGCTCCGGGGGCAGTTGCCTGCGGCGCCCCGGGGCCGGCCGCCTGCGGGGCCGGGCGGCCGCTGCCGAGCCTGGCGGTCATCCGGTCGCGCAGCTCCATCGCGGCCTTGCGGCTGAAGGTGAGGACCAGGATCCTCTCAGGGTCGGTGCCGCGCTCGATCCGCCGGGCCACCGCCTCGACCAGTGTGGTGGTCTTGCCCGTTCCGGGGCCGGCCAGCACCAGCAGCGGACCGCCCGCGTGCTCGGCCACCGCCTGCTGGTACTCGTCCAGCACGGGCGGGGCGGGCTGGGCCAACGGGCTGCGCACCAAGCGGAAAGGGGAGGTCACGGACATCCTGGGCAGTTCGGGGATCGGGCGGGCCGCGCCGGACCCGTACCCACCGAGCCTACGGTCCCGCAGCCGGCCGCCGTGCAACGGCCCGAGGGCCCGCACCCGCCGAAGGCCCGCACACCGCCCCCGAGGGCTCGAAGACCTGCGCAACCGTGCGTGGACCTCCCCCCGCACCCCGGGCGCGCACCCCGGCAGCCGGTTGCTCACGCGGCTCCCCGCGCCCCCTGGGGCTTCTCCGCACGGAGGGGCGCACCCGCGAAGGGGTCCGCTACTTTCCGTCCCAGCGGGCGCGCCGCAGGTCGACCCTGGGTTCGTCGCCGACGCTGCGCAGCGGGGTGCCCTCCTCGCGGTAGTGGCCCAGCGCGCGGTGCTCGTGTCCGGGCAGCGGCCGCCCGTCGGCGCGGATCACCCGCCACCAGGGCACCGCCCCGCCGTACAGCGCCATCACCCGGCCGACCTGGCGGGGACCGCCCTGGCCGAGGTACTCGGCGACGTCGCCGTAGGTCATCACCCGGCCGGCCGGGATGCGCTCGGTGAGGTCGAGGACCGACTCGGCGAAGGGCGGCAGGGCGCCCGCGTTCGTACTCTCCGTCATCAGGGTGATTCTTCCCCATCCGGTGTGCCGGAGGACCACGTGCGGGGGATTCGCCGCGCCCGATACCGCCCCTGTCCAGCAGTACCCCTTCGGGCATGCCACCATCTTCGGGGCGGTGAGTGGTGATACGAGGACAAGACCAGATGACCGGGACGGCAGGCGTGGATGTGGACGAGGGCTCGGAGGAGCCCACCACCGACCGCTCCGCAGATTCGGGGAAGGTCCCTCCGCGTCGGCCTGCACCGCACCGACGAGTCTCGTTGATCAAGGGGGAGAAGCACGTGCGGGAGGGCGGGCCGGAGGGCGGCGGCGTGCTCGCCGTGGACGAGCCGCTGCTCGCGGCCCGCGCGCACCGGCCGTCCGACCTGATCCGGTTCCTGGCCGGGCTCGCCGGCATCGTGGCGCTCTTCCTGGTGGCCCGGTTCGCCATCTCGACCACCACGGGCCTGGAGAACGACATCTCCGTCAACGCCCACCGGGTCCCGAGCGTCATGAGTACGATCGCCGCCCTGGTCTCCAGCGTGGCGGTGCTGGCCGTACCGCTCGCCTTCGCGGTGGAGCGGCTGATCAAACGCGACGGCCTGCGGGTCGCCGACGGCGTGCTCGCCTCGGTCCTGGCGTACGGGGTCTCCCTCGGCGTGGACTGGTGGGTCGCGGCCGGCGCCCCGAACGCGATCCGGGACGCCCTCACCCAGCTGCCGCCGGGCGGCGGCCAGACCCTGACCGACCCGGTGCACGGCTATCTGGCCCCGGTGATCGCCTACATGACGGCGGTCGGCATGTCGAGCCGCCCGCGCTGGCGGGTGGCGCTCTGGGTGGTGGTGATCCTCAGCGGCCTGACCGAACTGGTCAGCGGCTACACCACGCTGCTCTCGCTGATCCTGACCGTACTGATCGGCTGGTCGGTGGCGTACGGCACGCTGTACGCGATCGGCTCGCCGAACATCCGCCCGACCGGCCAGCACCTGCTGATCGGCCTGCGGAAGGTGGGCTTCGCCCCGGCGGGCGCGGTCCGCGCACCGGACGCCCCCGGCGGCACCCGCCGCTACTACGTCGAGCAGCAGGACGGCCCGGAGCTGGACGTCCACATCATCGACCGCGAGCAGCAGGCCTCCGGCTTCTTCTACCGGGCCTGGCGGCGGCTGCGGCTGCGCTCGGTGGCCGTCCGGCGCAGCCCGCAGTCACTGCGCCAGGCACTGGAGCAGGAGGCCCTGATCGCGTACGCGGCGGCCGCCTCCGGGGCGGTCGCGCCGCAGCTGGTGGCCACCTCCGAGCTCGGTCCGGACGCCGCGATCCTGGTGTACGAGAAGGTGTCGGGACCGACCCTGGACGAGCTGACGGACGAGGAGATCACCGACCAGGTGATGGGCTCGCTCTGGCGGTCGGTCGGCGCGCTGCACGAACGGCGGATCGCCCACCGCAGGCTCACCGGCGAGTCGATGCTGGTGACGGACGGGAAGACCGGCTGCCTGGTCAACCTCTCCGGCGGGGACATCGCCGCCAGCGACCTGACGCTGCGGATCGACGTCGCCCAGCTGGTCACCACCTTCGCGCTGCGGGTCGGCCCGGAGCGCGCGGTGGCCGTCGCCAACCGGGTGATCGGTGCCGAGCGGGTCGCGGCCGCGCTGCCGCTGCTCCAGCCGGTCGGGATGAGCCGCTCCACCAGGGTCGACCTGGCCCAGCTCAACAAGGAGCGCAAGGCCGCCGCCCAGGAACTGGCCCTGACCCAGGTCGCGGCCGGCGAGCGGACCCAGCAGCAGGCCGAGGAGGACATCGCGGCGGCGAGCGAGGACCTGCTGAGCCGGATCCGCGGCCAGATCCTGCAGATCGCCCCCGAGGCCCCGATGGCCCCGGCGAAGCTGGAACGGCTCAGGCCGAAGACCCTGATCATGGTCATCGCGCTGACCTTCGCCGCGTACCTGGCGCTGACCACCATCCAGCCCGCACAGCTCAAGCTCTCCCACATGAACTGGGCCTGGGCAGCGGTGGCACTGGCCGCCGCCGCCGCCAGTTACGGCGCCGCGGCGATGAGCCTGACCGGCTTCGTACCCGAGCGGCTGCCGTTCCGGCGGACCATGGCCGCCCAGCTGGCCGGGTCGTTCGTCAAGCTGGTGGCGCCCGCCGCGATCGGCGGCATCGCGCTGAACACCCGCTACCTGCAGAAGGCGGGCATCCGCTCGGGGCAGGCGGTGGCCAGCGTCGGTGCCTCCCAGCTGGCCGGGCTCGGTGGACACCTGCTGCTGCTGTTCAGCTTCGGCCTGATCACCGGCACCCAGACCAACGGGGACCTCGGCGCCTCCCGGGCGGTGATCATCGGAGTGCTGACGGCCGCCGTGCTGGCGCTGGTGGTCGCGGCCGTGGGCCCGCTGCGGCGGTTCGTGGTGACCCGGGTCCGCTCGCTGTTCTTCGGCGTGGTGCCCCGGATGCTCGACCTGATGCAGACGCCCAGCAAGCTGGTCACCGGCTTCGGCGGCATCCTGCTGCTCACCCTGAGCTTCACCGCCTGCCTGGACGCCTCGATCCAGGCCTTCGGCGGGACGCTGAGCTTCTCGGCGGTGGCCGTGGTCTTCCTGACCGCCAACGCGGCCGGGTCCGCGATCCCGACCCCGGGCGGCATCGGCCCGGTCGAGATCGCGCTGATCGGCGCCCTGACGGTGGCCGGCGTGCCGCCGACCGTCGCCACCCCGGCCGTCTTCCTCTACCGCCTGCTGACCTTCTGGCTGCCCGTCCTGCCCGGCTGGATCTCGTACAACGTCCTCCAGCGCAAGGGCGCGCTCTAGCCGTGTCGTCACGCGCGGCGGGCGCTCGAACGCGTGAGGGCCTTCCGGCTCGGTGGGGACCGCGACCTCCGGCCGCTCGCCGACGGCGACGCGAAGGGGCGCGGGGAGCCCCGCGGACGACCGTGCACCCGTGTGGAGGGCGGTCGCCCGCGCGTTCCCCGCGCCCCTGACGGCCTGCGCGGCCTAGTAGGTCGGCTTGTGCGGCTCGATCTGGTTGACCCAGCCGATCACGCCGCCGCCCAGGTGGACGGCGTCGGAGAAGCCCGCCGCCTTCAGCACGGCCAGCACCTCGGCCGAGCGGACGCCGGTCTTGCAGTGCAGCACGATCTTCTTGTCCTGCGGCAGCGTCTCCAGAGCGGCGCCCATCAGGAACTCGCCCTTCGGGATCAGCTTGGCGCCCGGGATGCTGACGATCTCGTACTCGTTGATCTCGCGGACATCGATGATCTCGATGTTCTCGCCGCCGTCGATCCACTCCTTGAGCTGCTTGGGAGTGATCGTCGAGCCGAGCGTGGCCTCCTGGGCCTCCTCCGAGACGACGCCGCAGAACGACTCGTAGTCGATCAACTCGGTGACGGTCGGGTTCTCGCCGCAGAGCGCGCAGTTCGGGTCCTTGCGGACCTTGACCTGGCGGTAGGTCATCTCCAGGGCGTCGTAGATCATCAGACGGCCGACCAGCGGGTCGCCGACGCCGGCGAGCAGCTTGATCGCCTCGGTGACCTGGATCGAACCGATGGACGCGCAGAGCACGCCCAGCACGCCGCCCTCGGCGCAGGACGGGACCATGCCCGGCGGCGGGGCCTCCGGGTAGAGGCAGCGGTAGCAGGGGCCGTGCTCGGCCCAGAAGACGCTGGCCTGGCCGTCGAAGCGGTAGATCGAACCCCACACGTAGGGCTTGCCGAGCAGCACCGCCGCGTCGTTCACCAGGTAGCGGGTGGCGAAGTTGTCGGTGCCGTCCACGATCAGGTCGTAGCCGGAGAAGATCTCCATGACGTTGTCGTTGTCGAGACGCTCGTCGTGGAGGACCACGTTGACGTACGGGTTGATCTCCTTGACCGAGTCCCGCGCGGACTCGCCCTTGGAGCGGCCGATGTCGGACTGGCCGTGGATGATCTGGCGCTGGAGGTTGGACTCGTCGACGACGTCGAACTCGACGATGCCGAGCGTGCCGACACCCGCTGCGGCCAGGTACATCAGGGCCGGCGAGCCGAGACCGCCGGCGCCGACGCACAGTACCTTGGCGTTCTTCAGCCGCTTCTGCCCCGCCATCCCCACATCCGGAATGATCAGGTGGCGGGAGTACCGGCGGACCTCGTCTACGGTGAGCTCGGCGGCCGGCTCGACCAGGGGTGGCAGCGACACGTGGACTCCGATGGTCGTCAGTTCGGTTACAGCGTTCGGTGACAGCTTTCGATACGCAGCTACGCCAACAGTGTCATGCCGGGTACCTATTCCGAGACAGCATGTCCGACTGGCGAGACAGGCGCCGCCGGATCGTGGGACCGGCCGCCGGAGGGCGTCCGGCGCCACCGGCCTTGCCCGGCACGGCTGCTGTGCGGGACGGACCCGGCCGGACCCCGGTCAGACCCGGCAGGCGGTCTCCAGCCAGATGTCGCCCAGGGACTCCTCCAGCGGCACCACTGCCCGCCATCCGAGACGGTCCCTGGCCGTGCGGACGTCGGCCTGCCGCCACTGCACCGACTCCAGCACCGGACGGGCCTCCGGGGCCCGGTACGCCTCGACGCCCCGGTGTCCGTGCTCGGCCACGCTCTGGCTGGGCACCAGCACCTGACGGGCGTCCTCGCTGATGGAGCCCTCGAAACCGGCCGTCCGGACCAGCAGTTGGGCCGCGTCCCGGGCCCGCACGGCGTGGCCGCTGCCGATGTTGATCACCCCGGTGGCGGCCGAGACCGCCGCCGCCTGGATCGCCCTGGCGACGTCCCTGACATCGACGAAATCCCGGAATCCGGACAGGTCCGGCATCCGCACCTGCCGCTCGTCCTGCTCCAGCGCCCGGCGCAGCGCCTCGGCGAGCCGCCCGAACAGCGAGGCCGTCGGCGAACCCGGGCCGACCACGTCGAAGACCCGCAGCACCGCCGCGTCCAGGCCGGAGGAGGTCACCAGCTCCGTCCCCGCCAGCTTCGACACCCCGTACGGGCCGACCGGCCTCGGCTCGGCGCTCTCCGGGATCGGCGCGCCCGACGGCACCGGACCGTACTCGGCCGCCGACCCGACGTGCACCAGCCTGGCCGGCTCCCGGCTGCGCCGGATCGCCTCGCACACGGTGGCCACCGCGAGGGTGTTCGACCTGATCAGGGTCCGCGACGAACCGTAGGTCGCACCGGCGCAGTTGATCACGACCTGCGGGGCCACCGCGTCCAGGAACCTGGCCAGCGCTCCGGGACTGCCCGCCGTCAGATCGAAGCGGATGTCGGCCGAGTCACGGCGGCCGAGCACGGTCACCTGGAGTTCGTCGTCGGTCATCAGACGGTCCGCGACGCGACGGCCGATGAAACCGTCGGCTCCCAGCAGCAGCACCCTCATCGGGGGGTGTCCTTCCACGACGCCGCCCCTTGCGGGCACGGCAGGTTACGGGTGTTCGAATGGACGAGTTCAGATGGATCGGTACAAGTTGGCACGGGTTGGAGCGAGTTGGTGCCAGTTGGTGCGAGTTCGGAGCTGGTTCGGGTGAATTCGTCTGATCGTGGATGGATTCAGGCCGGCGGCCCGTCCAGCCGGTAGGCGCCGGGACGGCCGAGAACGGTCCAGGCGTACGGCAGCAGCAGCGCGGCCGCCGTGCCGCAGCAGAGCAGTTGGGCGGTCTCCGGCGCCCGGACCGCCGTGCACACGGCGGAGCCCAGTCCGGCCGTCGGCACCGCGGCGGCCGCGGACCGCGACCGGCCGGTGCGCAGCAGGGCGGCGGCGGGCACCAGCAGCAGTCCCAGCGCCGCCTGGGCCGCCCACTGCAGCCCCGACGCCCGGCGCGCCGCAGCGGTCAGCAGCCCGGCCCCCGCCCCGGATCCCGTCCCGGGTCCAGGGTCGAGCGCGGTCAGCACGGCGAGCGCGGCGAAGGAGAACAGCGCCAGCAGCGCCAGGTGCAGGCCGAGCGCGACCGGCAGAACGGGTCGCATCCGGGCGCGGAAGGCGGACAGCGTCCCCGCCGAGCCGAGACCCAGACCGGCGGCGTGCCGCAGCCAGTCGGCCGACCACTCCACCGACCCCATGCAGAGTGCGGCCGCCAGGCCGAGCGCGGCCCCGGCCGGTCCTGCGGTCAGCACCGGAACGCCCAGCAGGACCCCCGCCCCGAGGCCGTACCAGAGCCGGGCGGCCACCGGGCTCCCACCGCCCGCGCCAGGTGCGCCGGCTCCGGAGCGGGAGTCCGACCACCGCCGCAGGGCCGCGCCGGCCGGACGGGCACCGGAGACCGCCAGCGCCAGTGCCAGCAGGGGCACGCCCACCACCGGAGTCGCCGCCCGCAGCGCGACGGGGACGGCGGACGGCAGCCCGTACCGGACGGCACTGCCCAGCGCCCGCCCCGTACGGCTCCGCCAGGACGGGGCGGGTGGTTCGGGCGCGGCGACGGCGGGACGGCGCGGCACCCTCGCGTACAGCTCGTCGGCGAGCTCGAAGACGTCCGCCTGCCGGTACCGCCCGGCCTCGATCCGACCGAGCCCGGCCTCCTCCAGGCCGACCGCGATGTCCAGCGGGTCGACGGCCTGTTCGCAGAGCGCTCGGTGGCGCTCCACCAGCTCCCGTACCGGGTCGACCGACGACACCGGGGCGGACGGGTACTCCTGCTCCCGGCCGCCGGGCAGCGCGGGCGCCCCGGCCCGCGCCGGTGCCGGTGCCGATGCCCGCGCCGGTGCCGGTGCCGGTGCCGGTGCCGTCGGCGGTAACGACTCCTCGCGGCGGCCCATCAGACCGCCTCCGCCAGCGCTCCCGGCTCCGCCGGACCCGTCGGCACCCGGCCGCCACCCGCCCGGCCCCCGTCGCCTTCGCCGGGCTCCGGCGGTCCACCGCCCACGGATTCCGCACCGCCCGCGACCCAGTACTCGGCGGGCCGGGCGAAGGGCTGCGCCCGGTGCGGCCGACCACGGGTGCCGGAGGCGGCGGCCGGGAACGCGGGCCGACTCGACACCAGCTCCAGGTAGATCTCCCGGAAGGCCGTCGTCACCGGCTCGACCGCGAACCGCTCCCGCGCCCGCTGCCGCCCGGCCCGCCCCAGCCTGACCCGCCGCTCACCGTCGCCGAGCAGCGCGAGGCAGGCCCCGGCCAGTGCCTGCGGACTGCGCGGGGGCACCAGCAGCCCGGCCGGCCCGACCACTTCCCTGGCCACCCCGGCCTCGGTGGTGACCACGGCCCGCCCGCTCAGCATCGCGTCCACCAGCAGCCGGGGACTGCTCTGCGTGCGTGCGCAGAGGACCAGCACACCACCCGTCTCCCAGGCGGGGCCGCCCCGGCCGTCCTCGAAGGAGACCGCGTCGCCGAGCCCGAGCCGGTCGGCGACCGCCCGGCAGTGCGCCGCCGGGCCGGGCGCGCCCTCCTCGCCGTACATCCGCAGCCGGGCCGTGGGCAGGTCGGCCCGTACCCGGGCGAAGGCGTGCAGCACCAGTTCGGGGTCGTGCCCCGGCTCCAGGGCACCCGCCCACAGGAGCGTCGGCAGCTCGGGTTCCGGCCCGGCGGGCGCCCGGTCGACCGCCGCCGCGCCCTCGTACACCACCCGGATCCGGTCGGGCGCGGCGCCGCAGCGCTGCTGCCACTGCCGGCCGTACTCGCTGCCCGTGGTGAGGACGGCGGCCTGCCGGTACGTTTCCTCAGCCAGCAGACGGGAGAAACCGAGCAGCAGCGCCCGGACCGGCCACCGGTACTGCGCGTACCGGTCGCTGCGGTACTGCTCCCGCAGCTGCGGGTCGTGCTCGGTGAGCACGAACGGCACGCCGTGCAGCGCCCTGGCCACCAGCGCGGGCAGCGCGGCGGGGCCGCCGCCGACGACGTGGCAGAGGTCGGCCCCGCCGAGTCCGCCCGCTCCGGTGCCGTACCAGGGCGCGGAGAGCGGTCGCAGGCACTGTTCCAGCAGGTCGCCGGCGACCAGCAGATCGCCGACCTGCGGCCGTCCGGCCTCGGTGTCCGCGCCGGGCGAGCGCCAGATCGCCTCCAGGGTGCGCTGGGCGGGTCCGGAGACGAGGAACCCGGGCAGTGCGCCGTCCTCGCGGGCCAGTTCGGCGAGCCGGTACAGGCCGGCCCCGAACGAGCCGCGCTCGGCGGGCAGGACCAGGGCCCGCACCAGGTCCCGGTACGCACGGACGTACCGGCGCCGCCGGTGCGGCGCGGGGCCGCGCCCCGGCGGGCGGCGGCCCCCCGTCGGAAACTCGTGCACCGCCGCCGGGCGGCCCGGTCTGGTCTCGACCGCACACCCGGGCGGGGCCAGCAGGTGGAGCCTGAACTCGTGCTCGGCCAGTCCGTCCATCAGCCGGTCGCACCAGCCGCCCCCGGAACGCCTCGTGGCCGGCCCGGCGCTCCCGGTAGCGCCCTCGGTGAGCAGGGCAACGCGCACGACAACCTCCAGAGCTGGGCGATCGGGGCAGGGTGGTCCGGTACGGCGGTCGGGTCCGGCTGTCGGGTCCGGTACGGCGGTCAACGGCGGGCCGAACCGGAACGCGGTCCAGCCCGGCGCACCGCGAGACCCGGAACCCGGCGGCCCGGCACTCGGCGGAACCGCGACCCCCGGGTAAGGGCAGCACCCGCTACGGGCCCGGCGAGATCGCCCGGCGGTCCGGGCAGCCGCCCCACGGGGCACCGACGGCTGCCACTCCCCCACACCTGTTCGGTCCGACACCACGAAGGTAGAACGAGACCCCGGCCCCGCCTCGGTCAGCCGCCCGGTTGCCACCTGAACGAGTGAACGCGCGTGACATCCACCGGTGCGCCGCGTTTCAACGCCCTCGGGGCACGCCGGGGGAGCGCGGTCAGACCTCCGCCAGCAGCTCCCGGACGGCCCGTGCCACCTGTGCGGGGTGCTCCATCATCGCGACGTGCCCGGACTCCGGCAGCACCAGCAGCCGCGCGTCCGCGAAGGCCGCGCAGGCCCGCCGCGCCGACCGGTACGAGACCAGCTTGTCCTTCAGCCCGTACACCAGCAGCACCGGCGCCTTCACCTGCTCGGCCTGCCGCCACAGCGCCTGGTCGCCGCGCTCGGTGTAGGCGGAGACGATCCCGCGCGCCGAGCCGACCATCGCCTGCATCGCGTGCGGGACGCCGAGCCGCCGGCGGTACTCGTTCACCGCCCGCTCCCGGCGCTCGGCCGGGACGGCGGCCAGGTCGCCGTAGACCAGGTCCAGGAAGCCCTCGGTGGCCTCCTCGGGGCTGCGGCGGCCGACCGGGCCGCGCCGGAGCAGCGTCGGCACACCCGGGACGGCGAGCAGACCGGTCGGCCAGGCGGAGGGCTGCGGCGGCAGCTCCGGCAGGGCGGGCGAGATCAGGGTGAGGGTGCGCACCAGGTCGGGGCGGAGGGCGGCGAGCCGGACGGCCACCGCGCCCCCGAGCGAGTTGCCGAACAGGTGCACCGGCCCGCGCCCGGAGGCCTCCAGGTAGCCGATCACCGCCCGGACGTGGCCGGAGACGGACAGGTTGCCGTCCGACGGCGGCGCCGAGTGGCCGAAGCCCGGCAGGTCCAGGGCCTCACCGCGGACCCGGTCGGCGAGGGCTGCCATCAGTTCGGTCCAGTTGTCGCCGGAGCCGCCGAGGCCGTGGACGAAGAGCGCGGGCGGCAGCCCGGCGCTGTCGGACGAGGGGCCGCTCACCGCGAGGACCGCCCCGGGCACGGCGACGGTGCGGACCGGCTCGGCCTCGGGCCCGACCTGCTGCTCAGCGCTCATGGAGGACGATGGTAGGGGGACCGGTTCCGCGGACCCCGGACCCCCCGCCCCGCCGAACTGTTCGATCTCACCCCCTGGACAGTGCGGCCCCGCGCCGTATTGTGGGCTCCCGACAAGGCGTTCCTGCGCTTTTCTCGTCTGCACCAGGCGCAGATCCCATTACTCAAAAGTAGAATCAGTGACCTTGCCAGCTATACCCGGCACGCCGTCCACCCCGTCGGCGCACTGCCGCAGACCGTCAAGTGAGGAGCGCCCGTGACGGCCATCCAGGAGGCGCAGGAGCGCCCACGCGGTGCCCGCCTGCCGCGAAGCGCCCGACGCGAACAACTGCTCGGTGCCGCACAGGAGGTGTTCGTCGCCCAGGGCTACCACGCCGCGGCCATGGACGACATCGCCGACCGCGCCGGGGTCAGCAAGCCGGTGCTGTACCAGCACTTCCCGGGGAAGCTGGAGCTCTACCTCGCACTGCTCGACAAGCACTGCGAGGCCCTGGTGGACGCCACCCGCAACGCGCTCTCCGCGACCACCGACAACAAGCAGCGCGTGGCCGCGACCATGGAGGCGTACTTCAACTACGTCTCCAGCGAGTCCGGCGCGTTCCGGCTGGTCTTCGAGTCCGACCTGACGAACGAGCCGGCCGTGCGCGAGCGGGTCGAGCGGGCCTCGGACGCCAGCGCGACGCTGGTCAGCAAGGTCATCGCGGAGGACACCGACCTGCCGGAGGCGGAGTCCAAGCTGCTCGCCGCCGGGGTCTGCGGCCTGGCCCAGATCACCGCCCGCTACTGGCTCTCGCAGGGGCTGGAGATCCCCCGCGACGAGGCCGTCCGCCTGGTCGCCAGCCTGGCCTGGCGCGGTCTGAAGGGATTCCCGATGCACCCGGCCGAGCCGGGGCAGGGCCCCGCCGCGGACTGAGCGGTCACCGGAGCGATCACCGGACCTCCTCCTCGGGGCGGTGCCCGTGCTCTAAGGTGAAGCCGTACGGCGCGATCACCGCGAACACGCGTTCGAGGAGCCCGCGCATGGATGGCTGCAACCCCGGAGGGAAGGAAGCCGTGGAGGTCAAGATCGGCGTGCAGAACGCACCCCGCGAGATCGTTCTCGAGATCTCGCAGTCTGCCGATGAGGTCGAGAACGCGGTCGCCAAGGCACTGGAGGGCACCTCGAAGCTCTTCTCGCTGACCGACGAGCACGGCCGCCGCATCATCGTCCCGGCCGAGCGCCTGGCCTACGTCGAGATCGGCGAGCCGGCCGCGCGCAAGGTGGGCTTCGGCACCGTCTGAGGCGCCATCAGCGCCACGGGCTCTACGGCGTTGCCCCGTTCCTCCCCGGGAGGGACGGGGCAACGCCGTTTTCGTCGGGCACGCGTACCACCGGCGGCGGCCGGGTATGGCCGAACCGGAACCCGTGCGGGCCGTTCGGCCGCACACCCGATCGGTCCCGGGAGGCAGCCCGTGCTCGTCGAGTCGTTCGCCTTCGTGCTCATCGGACTGGCCGTCGGGGCCGGAGCGGTGACCCTGCTGCCCGAGTACTTCCCGGCGGTGCGCAGCCTGACCGTCGGCACCGCGGTGGTGGCGGCCCTGCTCGCGGGGTGGATCTCCCGCTACACGCTCGCCGCCCAGCTGCCCGGCGTCTCGCTGGCGATCTCCGCGGTCGGCTCCGCGCTGCTGGTCTCGGTCCTCGCCCGCCCCGAGCACGCCGCCCGGCACGGCCGGCACCGGCACGCCTGAGGGGCGCGGAGCGGCGGCCTCCGCAGGAGCCGCCCGCGCCGTCCCCGGCGTTGTCCCCGGTGTTTCCCGGCAGGGTCAGGAGGCCAGGCCCAGGGCGGCCATCCGCCGGGTGTGCGCCTCGGTGATCCGGTTGAACATCTTGCCGACCTCGACCAGGTCGAAGCCCTGCACCTGGGCGCCACCGACCAGCAGGTTGGAGAGCGCGTCCCGCTCGGCGACCACGCGCTGCGCCTGGCTGAGCGCCTCGCCCATCAGTCGCCGGCCCCAGAGCGCCAGGCGTCCGCCGACCCGGCTCTCGGCCTCGATCGCCTGCCGCACCCGGTCCACGGCGAACTGCGCGTACCCGGTGTCCGCCATCACCCGGAGCACCAGGTCGCGGGTGTCGTCGTCCAGCCGGACCGCCACCTCGCGGTAGAAGTCGGTGGCGATCGAGTCGCCGACGTACGCCTTGACCAGGCCCTCCAGCCAGTCCGAGGGCGCCGTCAGGCGGTGGAAGGACTCCAGCGGCTCGACGAAGGGGCCCATCACCTCGGTCGGGTCCGCGCCGACCTCCACCAGCCGGTCGTGCAGCAGCTGGTAGTGCTGGAACTCCGCGGAGGCCATCCTGGCCAGCGCGGCCTTGTCGGCCAGGCCGGGGGCGAACTTGGCGTCCTCGGCGAGCCGCTCGAAGGCGCTCAGCTCGCCGTACGCGAGCGCGCCGAGCAGGTCGAGCACGGCCGCCCGGTAGCCCGGGTCCGCCGCGCAGGTCGTCCAGTCCCCGATCGAACCGATCGGGTGCTCGCCGCCGGATTCCTGAGTCTCCATCAGTCCTCGCTTTTCGATGCCCCGTTGTACAGTCGGGACTCTGCCACAGCGCGGCGGTCCGGGCCGGACCGCCATGGCCTGCGTCCGCAGGCGAGCGGGAAGCACCCGGCCCTCGTGGGGGCAGAGTCACGGCTCGCCACCCTAGACCGGCCCGGGCCCCGGGTCGGACACCGCCGGTCTCCGGAGCTCCCGCGTTAGCCGCGTCACGTGTTCGAGTCGTCGCCGGACTGTATGGTTGGTGGCGAGGCTTGGTGTATTCGCGCGGCCGGCCACCCCACGGCGGGCCGCGCATACGTGCTCCGTACGGACACCGGGTGCTCACGTACGCGGATGCCCGGTCGGAGAGCCGATCGGCTCCGACCTTGGCTTGGACTTCAAGCCTTGGCACCGCATCAGTGGCCGAGCGAGGGCCGTTGCGGACCGCGCCGAACGGCGGAGGTCCCGCGCCTGGCCCCTCACGGGAACCCTCCCCCGCGCCGCCGGACGACGCGCCCGCCCTTCGGGCCGCTCGAGCCGGCAGGCCGCAGGGGCAGGCGCGGTTGTGCGTCCCGCAGCTGTGGCAGGGCCTGGCAGGCCCGCGAGCAGCCGTGTGACTGCCCGCCCCGCCTCTCGCTCTCGGCCCCACCACATGGAAGAGGCAGCACCCTGTCCACCACCGTTGAACCCGACAAGACCACGTTCCGGGACCTGGGGATCCTCCCGGAGACCGCCGAGGCCCTGGAGGCCGTCGGCATCGTCCACCCCTTCCCCATCCAGGAGATGACCCTGCCGGTCGCACTGACCGGCCACGACGTCATCGGCCAGGCCAAGACCGGCACCGGCAAGACCCTCGGTTTCGGCCTCCCGCTGATCGAGCGCGCCATCGTCCGCGCCGACGTGGACGCCGGCCGCGCCACCGAGGAGCAGCTCTCCGAGAGCCCGCAGGCGCTGATCATCGTTCCGACCCGCGAGCTCTGCACCCAGGTCACCAACGACCTGCAGACGGCCGGCAAGGTCCGCAACGTCCGCGTCCTCGCGGTCTACGGCGGCCGGGCGTACGAGCCGCAGGTGGAGGCGCTCAAGAAGGGCGTCGACATCGTGGTCGGCACCCCGGGCCGCCTGCTCGACCTGGCGGGCCAGCGCAAGCTGGACCTGTCGAAGGTCCGCTCGCTGGTCCTCGACGAGGCCGACGAGATGCTCGACCTGGGCTTCCTGCCGGACGTCGAGAAGATCATCACCATGCTGCCCGCCAAGCGGCAGACCCTGCTCTTCTCGGCCACCATGCCGGGCCAGGTGATCAGCCTCGCCCGCCGCTACATGAGCCAGCCGACCCACATCCGGGCCGCCGCACCGGACGACACCGGCACCACCGTGGCCAACATCGAGCAGCACATCTTCCGTGCCCACTCGCTCGACAAGGTCGAGATGGTCTCGCGCATCCTGCAGGCCGACGGCCGCGGCCTGGCGATGATCTTCTGCCGCACCAAGCGGACCGCCGCCGACGTCTCCGAGCAGCTGACCAAGCGCGGCTTCGCGGCCGGCGCGGTCCACGGCGACCTCGGCCAGGGCGCGCGCGAGCAGGCCCTGCGGGCCTTCCGCAACGGCAAGGTCGACGTCCTGGTCTGCACCGACGTCGCGGCCCGCGGCATCGATGTCGAGGGCGTCACCCACGTCATCAACTACCAGTGCCCCGAGGACGAGAAGACCTACCTGCACCGGATCGGCCGCACCGGCCGCGCCGGGGCCTCGGGCACCGCCGTCACGCTGGTGGACTGGGACGACATCCCGCGCTGGCAGCTGATCAACAAGGCGCTCGACCTGCCGTTCAACGAGCCGGAGGAGACCTACTCCACCTCCGCCCACCTGTACGAGCTGCTGAAGATCACCCCCGGGACGACCGGCGTGCTGCCGCGCGCCGAGCGGACCAGGGCGGGCCTCGGCGCCGAAGAGGTCGAGGACCTCGGCGAGACCGGCGGACGCGGTTCGCGCGCCGGCCGCGCGCGGGGCGGACGCGGTGGCGCCGCCGCCGAGACCACCGTCGCCGCCGAGACCGCCGAGACCGAGCGCCCCGCGCGTACGCCGCGGCAGCGCCGCCGTACCCGTGGCGGTGTGAGCCCGGAGGCCGCCGGAGGCGTCGAGACCTCGGCCGACACCGGTGCCGCGGTTGCGGCCGCCGCTCTGGCCGCGGTCGCCCCGGACGCGACTGCGGGCGAGGGCGAGGCCGAGGCTCCGCGTCGGCGCCGTCGTCGTCCGCGCAGCACCGCGAGCGGTGAGGCCGCCGCCGAGACCGTGCCGGCTCCCGCCGAGGCCGCCGCCGCGAGCACCGTGGCGGCGAAGGGCGAGGGCGGCGAGGCGGAGGGCGGCGAGGCTCGTCGCAGCCGTACCCGTACCCGCACCCGCCGCTCCGCTGCGGCCCCCGAGGCCACTCCGGAGAGCTGAGCCACCCCGAACGGGCGGGCCGATCGTCGTCGATCGGCCCGCCCGTCGGCGTTCTCCCGCCCGGGAGGCCGCCCGGCCGCCGGACTGCCGAAGGCCCGCCCGCGCTGAACCCGGTCACCCGGTTCGGTGCCCCCTGGCAGCCCTCCCGCCGCACTCCCGCACGCCCCGCGCGCCGGACGACGCACCCGGGCCGCGGGGAGCGGCACGACCGCCGGACGGCCCGCCCAGCGCGCCGCGGGCGCTTCCCTCGCCCTCCCGGGGGCGCCGGCTGGCTAAGCTCGGGGAAGAGTTCTGGCTACCGAGGAGTAGGGCCGATGAGCACGCCGCCGTTTCTGACACTTCCCGGCTGTGCGCGGGCACTGCGGGTGGGGACCGCCCGGGGCGACTTCGCCGCGCTGGAGGCGGTGCCCCGGGGAGGGGCGGTGCGCGGGACGGCGCTGCTGGTGCCGGGGTTCACCGGCAGCAAGGAGGACTTCATCGCGCTGCTGGAGCCGCTCGCCGCGGCCGGCTACCGGGTGCTCGCGGTGGACCAGCGCGGCCAGCACGAGAGCGGCGGCCCGGCCGATCCGGCCGCCTACGCGATCGACGAGCTGGCCCGCGACGTCCTCGCGCTCTCCGCGGAGCTCGCCGACGGCGGCCCGCTGCACCTGCTCGGCCACTCCTTCGGCGGCCAGGTGGTCCGCCAGGCCGTACTCGCCGCGGCGGCCGAGGGGCCGGCGCTGCCGTGGCACTCGCTCACCCTGCTCGCCACCGGCCCCGGTGCGATCGCGCCGGGCGAGGCGGGCCGGACCAAGCTGCTGATCGACGCCCTGGGGACGATGGACCTGGAGTCGATCTGGCAGGTCATGCGCCAGCTGGACGAGAGCAAGGGCGTACCGGCCCCGCGTGCCGAGATCGCGGACTTCCTGCACCGCCGCTGGCTGTCGAACGTCCCGCAGGCGCTGATCGCCGCAGGCACCCATCTGGTCACCGCCCCGGACCGGGTCGCGGACCTGGCCGCCGTCGCCCTGCCCAAGCTGGTGCTCTCCGGGGAGCAGGACTACGCCTGGCCGGTCGAGGAGCAGTCCCACATGGCCGAGCGGCTGGCCGCCCGCCGGGTGGTGGTCCCCGGTGCCGGACACTCCCCCAACGCCGAGCAGCCGGGCGCGACGGCCGCCGCACTCACCGAGTTCTGGGCGGGCTGACCCCCAGCCGCACCGCCCGGACCCGCCCGCGCCGGCCCGCGCTCGCCGCTGCCACCCGAAGCGATCCCCGCCCCGACCGGGACCCGCCCTCGTCCGCCCGCGCCCGCCGCACATCCGGCCTGGCGCGTCCTGCCCCGACCTGACATCGTCCGCCCGGGCTCGCCGGGGGTTGGGAAACCCGGGCGACAAATTTCGTTAGCTCGGGTAATATTTGATTCTGTCCGGGAATCATCGCGCCCTGCCGACCCGTTGACCTCGATGGCGACAGTTCGCCGAAACCAGGACTTTACGGACGGGCAACCGCCCGGAAGCAGCGCCGCGACACCGTGGACCACATGCCGGGAACGGCACACGCACGACGACCGAGCCGAATCGCCCCCAAGCCAGCGGGGCAGGGAAGGGAGAGGCCCATGCGTTTCGAGATCCTCCGACTGGACGACGCCCAGGGCGCCGTCACCGACCGCCTGATCGCCGACGCGGACACCGTCCGCGAGTTCGTCGAGGCAGCCGCCCGCACCGGGGAGCGCCTCTACATCCGCCCGTGCAAGGCGGCCTGACCCACGCCGGACCGACCGAGGCCCCAGCCGAGGCCGCGTCCGACGTTCCGATACCGAACTGACGCCCCGTCACCCTCCGATCCGAGAGCGGATCGTCGGCGGGGCGTCAGTGCGTTCCGGTCCCGCCCGTTCCCCGGGCGGACGTTTGCCGCCGCCCGCCACCGGACATCCACCCCGGGGGCAGCTGCCCGCACGGTCACCCCGGGGGAGCAACGTGGCGCACTCCGTACGGGTGATCGTCCTTGACGCGGCGCTCCGGAGGGAGGAGCGTTGTCCGCTATGAGGGGCGAGCCAAGCTGCCCGAGGTGCGCCGGTCGGGTCCGCGCCCCCGGCCTCTTCTCCGACACCTGGCAGTGCGACCAGCACGGCGCCGTACATCCGATGCAGCCGGTGCTGCCTCCGAGTGTGGAAGCGCTGAGCGTGGCGGTGGCCCGCTCGCAGGTCCCGGTCTGGCTGCCCTGGCCGCTCCCGGTCGGCTGGCTGTTCACCGGCATCGCCCACGCCGGGGACGACGTCTCGGGTGCCCGGGCCACCGCGGTGGCCTGCTCGGGGCCGGCGCCGCTGGGCGGCTTCGGCGAGCTGGTCCTGGTGGCCGAGGAGCTGGGCGTCGGCCTCGGCGCCAGGTACGCGGGCCTGCCGGGGCCCGACCCGGGCGACTCGGTGTCGCTCTACAAGCCCGCCGACGCCAAGCTGCTCGCCGCCGGCCGCCCGACCCCGATGTTCCACGTGCCGGACGCCCCCACCGACCGGGCCGTCTTCGTCGGCGAGGCGCGCGGGCTGTGGCTCTGGGCGATCGTCTGGCCCGAGACGTCGGCGCTGATGATGTACGACGAACTGGTGCTCACCGATCTGCGGGACGCGGGCGCGGAGCTCGAACTGCTGCCCTGCGGGGCGCTCTCCCCGCGCCTGCTCGGCTGAGCGGGACGCGAGCGGCCGGACGGGCGCCCGGGGAGCGGACGGACAGGCCGACAGCCGGGAGCGCACGGACGGGCAGGAAGACGGGCGGCCAGGAGGCGGACGGGCTGTCCGGAACGCCCTCGGCCGTCAACCGCTGCTGACTATCCTGGGGCGCACCTGCCCGCCCGCTTCCTGGAGTGCCGAAGACCGTGCTCATCGACCTGCACGCCCACAGCAACGCCTCCGACGGCACCGACTCCCCCACCGAGCTGATCGCCTCGGCGCTGGCGGCCGGGCTCGACGTGGTCGCGCTGACCGACCACGACACGGTGGCCGGGCACGCCGAGGCGGCGGCCGCCGTCCGGGGCACCGGGCTGACCCTGATCCCGGGAGCCGAGCTGTCCTGCCAGGTGGACGGCATCAGCATGCACCTGCTGGCGTACCTCTTCGACCCGGCCGAGCCGGAGTTCGCCGCCGAGCGCGAGCTGGTCCGCACCGACCGGTTCCGGCGCGGGCGGGCGATCGTGGAACGCTGCCGGGAGCTGGGCGCACCGATCAGCTGGGAGCAGGTGGAGCGGATCGCGGGCGCGGGGTCGGTGGGCCGTCCGCACATCGCCAGCGCACTGGTCGAAGCGGGCGTCGTGGCGACCGTGTCGGACGCCTTCACCCGGGACTGGCTGGCCAACGGCGGCCGGGCGGACGTCCGCAAGCACGAGACGGACCCGGCCACGGCCGTCCGGCTGGTCAGGGCGGCCGGCGGGGTGCCGGTGTTCGCGCACCCCGGGGCGGTCAAGCGCGGCCGCACGGTCTCCGACCAGGTGATCGCCGATCTGGCGGCGGCCGGGCTGGCCGCGCTGGAGGTGGACCACCTGGACCACGACGAGGAGACCCGCGAGCACCTGCGCGGCCTGGCGGCCGAGCTCGGCCTGCTGACGACCGGATCCAGCGACTACCACGGCAGCCGCAAGACCGTCCGCCTCGGCGAGTGCACCACCGACCCCGGCGTGTACGAGGCCCTGGTGGCCCAGGCGACCGGGGCCCGCCCGGTCACCGGCTGACGCCCCTGCGGGGCCGGTCCTGCTGACGGCGGCTCAGTCGAGCGGTACGCCCCGGCGCCGGGGGTCGCGCAGGTCGGTGCCGTGCCGCAGCCAGCGCTCCTGGAGCGCTTCGGCACCCTGCACCCGCTTGAACGCGGCCTCGTTGGGCGTCATCGGCAGCAGCGGCAGGAAGCGCACGGGCTCGGCCGGGTCGGCGAGTTCGAGGTCCGGGACCAGACCGCCGGGCTCGGCGGCGAGGACGGAGGTGAAGGGGGCCCCCTCCCAGAGCGGGGAGCCGAGGTCCAGCGAGCCGCCCGGAGCCAGGACCAGACCCTCGACCTGCGGGGTGGCGGCGAAGGTGGCCAGCGTGCGGAGCACGTCGTCGCGCCCCCCACGGACGGTGAGCACCAACTCGACCCGGGGCCCGCGCACCGGGTCGGCGACCACCGCGGTCGGGTCGGCCATCGGCGCAGCCGACATGCCGAGCGTGACGTACCTCACCAGGCCGTCCGCGTCGGGGCCGAAGCGCAGGACCTCGATCCGGTCCGCGCCGAGGAAGGTGACGGCCGCCCGGCCGCTGGATTCGCCGAGAGTTGCCAGCAGACGGGCCTCGACGGCCGCCAGCACCGCCTCGCGGGAGAGCTCGTCGGAGCCGCTGCCCGAAGGGTCGGTGGGGTCGCCGAAGAGCGGGAAGTCGTGCGCCATGGCCAGACCCTAACGCCCGGCCGCCGGGCCCTCCTCCGACCCCCCGTCGTTGGCCGGCCGTCAACTGTTAGTGTGGGCAGCTGGCCACTGGGGATCCTCTCTCCGGGGCAGCGGCATGAAGGAGGTGGTTGCGGTGGATACCAGCCGACCATGCAGTACCGGCAGCTCTGCCCGGCCGCCGCGTCGCCTTCACCGTACGTGCCGTTGATCCCTTCCCGATCCGGCAGTTGAGGCGCCGTCACCTCCGGTCCGGCGAGCACCTTCCCCGGAGCCCGCGCAGTCCTCACCGTGCCCCAGCAAGGCAGCTGGACCGGCCGCAGGCCCGGAATCACCTGGTGTTTCTTCCGCCGTCCCACCCAGCGTCCCAGCGCCTGCCGTGCGACGGTTCCTGCCCGAGGAGCCTGCCATGTCGATGATCAACAACCTGCGCGCCGCCGTCCGCCCGCACCGACGCCGCGTCGACGCCGACGCCGACGGGTTCGACGCCCTGCACGTCGGGGACGTCACCTCGGCCGTGGTGGACTGCGCGGTCTACCGGGACGGCAAGCGGCACGGCGAGAGCTGCAGCCCGCGCGAGGCCGTGCAACGGGTCAGGCAGGCCAGGGAGACGGACGCAGGATCGTTCAGCTGGATCGGGCTGCACGAGCCGACCGAGGCCGAGTTCGAGGGCATCGCGCAGCGCTTCGGGCTGCACCCGCTGGCCGTCGAGGACGCGGTCCACGCCCACCAACGGCCCAAGGTCGAGCGCTACGACGACGTGCTGTTCGCCGTCTTCAAGACCATCCGCTACGTCGAGCACGACCAGCTGACGCCGACCAGCGAGGTGGTCGAGACCGGCGAGCTGATGGTCTTCGTCGGCCCGGACTTCGTGATCACCGTCCGGCACGGCGGGCACAGCTCGCTGACGGACCTGCGCCACCGGCTGGAGGCCGACCAGGACGGCGCGGGACTGCTCGGGCGGGGGCCGTCCGCCGTGCTGCACGCGATCGCGGACCAGGTGGTGGACAACTACCTGCTGGTCGCCGACCGGCTGCAGAACGACGTCGACGAGATCGAGTACGAGGTCTTCGCCAACAAGGGCGGCCGGGGCGGCGACGTCGGCCGGGTGTACCAGCTCAAGCGCGAGGTGCTGGAGTTCAAGCGCGCGGTGACGCCGCTGCTGCGGCCGATGCAGCAGCTCTCCGAGCCGGTGCAGCGCCTGGTGGACCCGAACATCCAGAAGTACTTCCGGGACGTCGCCGACCACCTGGCCCGGGTCACCGAGCAGGTGCACGGCTTCGACGAACTGCTCAACTCGCTGCTCCAGGCCAACCTGGCGCAGGTCTCGGTGGCGCAGAACGAGGACATGCGCAAGATCACCGCCTGGGCGGCGATCTTCGCCGTGCCCACCATGATCACCGGCGTCTACGGCATGAACTTCGACTACATGCCCGAGCTGAAGAGCCCGTACGGGTACCCGGTGGTGCTCGGCGGCATCGTGCTCATCTGTATCGGCATGTACCGGGGTTTCCGCCGCAACGGCTGGCTGTAGCACCCGCAGCACCCGCCCCGGGCGCCACGGCCACGGCTCACGCGGGGGCGCCGCGGCCGCCACGGGCCACCAGGACCAGGCCGAGCAGGATCAGGGCCACGGCCGGGTACGCGGCCGCCGGCGGCCACTGGCCCAGCCACAGGGCCGCGATCAGGGCCGCGCCCGGGGTCTCCAGCAGGATCGCCGTCGAGGTGACCGACGGGCCCAAGGAGCGGACCACCCGGTTGCTCAACGAGTGGCCGAGCAGCTGTGCGGCCACCATCAGCAGGGCGATCTGCCACCACACCCCGGCCGGCCAGCCGGCGAGCGGGACACCCGCCGCCAGGCAGACGCCGAGCAGGACGACCGAGGTGGTCGCGTAGCAGACCAGCGTGTACGCCGTGGTGCTGACGGTCCGCCGTACCTCGGCGCCCAGCAGCACGTACCCTGCGGCGGCCAGCCCGGCGCCGAGCGCCAGCGCATCGCCGAGCAGGGCCCGCGGCGAGAGCGACAGGTCCACGCCGGTCAGCACCAGCACCCCGGCGAACGCCACCGCCATGCCGAGCCAGACCAGCCTCGGCGCCCGGCGGCCGGCCAGCCGCAGCAGCAGGATCGTCCAGAGCGGGGTGGTGGTGACCAGTGCGGTCGACGAGGCCACCGAGGTCATCCGCAGGCTGGGCATCCAGAGCGCGAAGTGCGCCGCGAGCAGCGCACCCGCCGCCATCGCCAGCAGCAGCGGCCGTCGGCCGATCCCGCGCAGCTCGGCACGGTGCCGCAGCAGCGCGTACGGGCCGAGCACGCCGACCGACATGGCGTTGCGCCAGAGGGCGATCGCCAGCGCGGGCGCGGCGGTGGCGCTGATCAGCGGGGCGGAGAGCGAGATCCCTCCGATGGAGACCGCGAGCAGGACCAGGTCCAGCTTGGGCAGCGGGTGCGGAGCGGCGGCGCCGGGGCTCGGGGCGGCGGTGGACACGGCGGTGTCGGGCCTGGCGGCGGGCACAGCTCTCCTCGGCGAACGGAGGCGGACGAATCGGTCCCCACGGTAAGGCCTCCACCTGACTGACGTAACTGTCGTTCTGACCGGTGAGACACCCCTCGGACACCCAGGTCGTACGCTGTCCGGCATGGAGCCTACGACCACCGCCGACGCCTTCCTCGACCGTGCGCTGCTGGAGGAGGCCGCGAAGAAGTCCGGCCTGCTCTGGGTGCAGGCCGAGGGGCAGCCGCACAGCCGGGCACTCTGGCACGCCTGGCACGACGGTGCGGTGGTGGTGGTCGGCGACGGCGCCGAGCAGCCGTTGCACGGCCTCACCGACCGGTCCACCGCCGCCGTGACGGTGCGCAGCAAGGACAAGTGGGGGCGGCTGGTCGGCTGGACGGCCCGGGTCGGCGAGCTGGCGCCGGGGAGCGAGGCCTGGACGGGCGCGGTCGAGGAGCTCAAGGGCAAGCGGCTGAACGCGCCCGACACCGACGCGATCGGCGAGCGCTGGGCCCGCGAGTGCCGGGTGCTCCGGCTGGAGCCGTCCGGGCCGCTCACCGAGCAGCCGGGAGCGATGCCGGAGGGCTCGCACTCCGCGGCCCCGATGCCGTCGTCCGCGACCACCCGCAAGCCGATCCCTGCCGGACTGCCGAAGCTGCTGCTCAAGCGCCGCAAGGGCTGAGCCGCCCGGGCGCACCGGGAGGCGGCCCGCCCGCCGGGGGCGGGGGCTGCCCGGCGGGCGGGTGGCTCGTACACGACGCAGGCGCCGGGTTCCGCACACGGTTCCCGGCACCCCCGAACGGCCCTGCGGGCGGGCGCCGGGAGCCGATGCCGGTCGGCGGGCCACGGGCTGGCGGCACCGGTAGCCTATGCGCGGAGCAGCGCGCTACGTGCGTGCGGAGCGCAGCCGAAAAGAGAGGGAGTCCATGGCAGGGCCAGGCAGCCGGGTCTTCATCTCGCACCTTTCCGGGGTCGCGGTCTTCGACCCGAACGGTGACCAGGTCGGCCGGGTCCGTGACGTGGTGGTGTCGCTGCGGATCGGCGGTCGTCCGCCCCGGGTGCTGGGGCTGGTGGTCGAGGTGATCGGCCGGCGCCGGATCTTCCTGCCGATGACGAGGGTGACCAGCCTGGAGTCCGGCCAGGTGCTGACCACCGGCGTGATCAACATGCGGCGGTTCGAGCAGCGCCCGTCCGAGACCCTGGTCCTCGCCGAACTGCTGGACCGTACGGTGACCCGGACCAAGACCCACGAGCCGGTCACCGTGCTCGACGTCGCGATGGTGCAGAGCCGGGTGCGCGAGTGGGAGATCAGCAAGGTCTTCGTGCAGACCGGCAAGATGACCCGGCTGCGCAAGGCCAAGGGCGAGACGCTCACCCTGGACTGGTCGGCGGTGACCGGCTTCTCGCTCGCCGAGGAGGGGCAGGGCGCGGCCAACCTGCTGGCCACCTTCGAGCAGCTGCGTCCGGCCGACCTGGCCAACGTGATGCACCACCTCTCCGCCAAGCGCCGCGCCGAGGTGGCCGCCGCGCTGGACGACGACCGGCTGGCCGACGTCCTGGAGGAGCTGCCCGAGGACGACCAGGTCGAGATCATCGGCAAGCTCAAGGAGGAGCGCGCCGCCGACGTCCTGGAGGCGATGGACCCGGACGACGCGGCCGACCTGCTCTCCGACCTCCCCGAGGAGGACGCCGAGCGGCTGCTGCGCCTGATGGAGCCGGAGGACGCCGCCTCGGTGCGCCGGCTGCTCTCCTACGAGGAGGACACCGCCGGCGGTCTGATGACCACCGAGCCGATCGTCCTGGAGCCGGACGCCACGGTGGCCGAGGCACTGGCCCGGGTCCGGATCTCGGACAACAAGCCCGCCCTGGCCGCCCAGGTGTACGTCTGCCGCCCGCCGACCGAGACCCCGACCGGCAAGTACCTGGGTACGGTGCACTTCCAGCGGCTGCTGCGCGAGCCCCCGTACGTCCTGGTCGGCTCGATCGTGGACGACGACCTCGACCCGCTGCCGCCGGACACCCCGCTGCCGCTGATCACCAGTTACCTCGCCGCCTACAACCTGGTGGCCGCCCCGGTGGTCGACGAGGCCGACCACCTGCTGGGCGCGGTCACCGTCGACGACGTGCTGGACCACCTGCTGCCGGACGACTGGCGCGAGGCGGCCCTGCACGGCGGCGAGACCGTGGACCATGAGCACGAGAGCGAGGCCGCCGGTGGACGCTGACCGCAAGGGCAGGCGGGACGACGGTCCCAGCCAGCGACTCCAGGGCGAGTTGCGGGAGCTGCGCCAGCTGCGCGAACTGCGCGTCAGGGAGGGCAGCCAGCGCTCGTCCAGGCCCGAGAGCACGGGCAGCGGCGCCGCCCGCACCCGGCTGGACCAGCCGCGCACCGGCCGGCCCGGTCTGATCACGCTGCCCAGCTACGACCCGGAGGCCTTCGGCAAGCTCTCCGAGCGGATCGCGCGGTTCCTGGGCACCGGGCGGTTCATCGTCTGGATGACGGTGGTGATCATCGCCTGGGTCGTCTGGAACACCATGCTGCCGCCGAACGTCCGCTTCGACGAGTACCCGTTCATCTTCCTGACCCTGGTGCTCTCGCTCCAGGCCTCCTACGCGGCGCCGCTGATCCTGCTGGCGCAGAACCGCCAGGACGACCGGGACCGGGTCAACATGGAGCAGGACCGGGCCCGCAGCGACCGGAACATCGCCGACACCGAGTACCTGACCCGTGAGGTCGCCGCGCTCCGACAGGGCCTCGGCGAGGTCGCCACCCGCGACTTCATCCGCTCCGAACTCCAGTCGCTGCTCAAGGAACTGGACGGTCAGCGGGAGTCCTCCGAGCTGTTGTGATCGGCAGCACGCTACTGGGGCGTCAACTACTTCGACGTTCGCCGTACCATCAAGGCATGGCCAACGAGACAGAGGTTGCCCCCGGCGTGACGGAGGAATCCGTACGCAAGGCCCTGGCGACCGTCCACGACCCGGAGATCAACCGCCCGATCACCGAGATCGGCATGGTGAAATCGATCGAGATCGCCGAGGGCGGCGTCGTCCGGGTCGCGGTCTACCTGACCGTCTCCGGCTGCCCGATGCGCGAGACCATCGTCAACCGGGTGACCGACGCGGTCACCAAGGTGCCGGGTGTCTCCGGTGTCGAGGTCGAGCTCGACGTGATGAGCGACGAGCAGCGCAAGGAGCTCTCCCAGCTGCTGCGCGGCGGTGCCCCCGAGCGGGAGATCCCGTTCGCCAAGCCGGGCACGCTGACCCGGGTGTACGCGGTCGCCTCCGGCAAGGGCGGCGTCGGCAAGTCCTCGGTCACCGTCAACCTGGCCGCCGCGATGGCCGCCGACGGGCTGAAGGTCGCCGTGGTGGACGCCGACATCTACGGCCACAGCGTGCCCCGGATGCTGGGCGTCGAGGGCCGCCCGACCCAGGTCCAGGACATGATCATGCCGCCGTCGGCGAACGGCGTGAAGGTCATCTCGATCGGCATGTTCACCCCGGGCAACGCCCCGGTGGTCTGGCGCGGCCCGATGCTGCACCGCGCGCTCCAGCAGTTCCTCGCCGACGTGTACTGGGGCGACCTGGACGTGCTGCTGCTCGACCTGCCGCCCGGCACCGGTGACATCGCCATCTCGGTCGCCCAGCTGGTCCCGAACGCCGAGATCCTGATCGTCACCACCCCGCAGATGGCCGCCGCCGAGGTGGCCGAGCGGGCCGGGACGATCGCGCTGCAGACCCACCAGAAGATCGTCGGCGTGATCGAGAACATGTCGGGCATGCCCTGCCCGCACTGCGACGAGATGATCGACGTCTTCGGCACCGGCGGCGGTCAGACCGTCGCCGACGCGCTCACCCGCTCGGTCGGCGCGACCGTCCCGGTGCTCGGCTCGATCCCGATCGACGTCCGGCTGCGCGAGGGCGGCGACGACGGCCGCCCGGTCGTGCTCGCCGCTCCCGACTCCCCCGCCGGCGCCGCGCTGCGCGCCGTCGCGGGCAAGCTGGGCGGCCGCCAGCGCGGCCTCTCCGGCCTCTCGCTGGGGCTCACGCCCAAGAACAAGTTCTGAGCCCGCACCGCCGACCTCGCACCCGCCAGACCTCGCGCACTCCGGGGGCGCCCACCGTTTCGGTGGGCGCCCTCCGCCGTCGAAGAGCGCAGCGGTTCTCCGTACTCCGTCAGCTCCGGGTGTACGCCGTCAGGTCGGGGACGGCGGAGAAGCCCAGCCCGTAGGCGCTCACCCCGCGTCCGTACGCGCCGAGCAGGACGCCCGGGGCCTCCCCGGCCAGCACCCAGCCGTACTCGGACTCGCGGTAGCGGAAGGGCTGCGGCAGACCGTTCACCGGCAGGGTTAGCGAGCTCCAGCCGGAGCCCTCCAGGTCGTCCGCCAGGTCCCAGGCCAGCGCGCTCTGCTGGTCCAGCCAGTCCTGGCGCAGCGCCCGGTCCAGCTGGCCCGGCCAGCTGTTGGCGAGCAGGCCCGAGCCGGCCAGCCAGGCTGCGGAGGAGGCGGAGGTGGCCTCCAGCATGCCGGTGTTGTCGGCACTGCGGCGGACGTCCCGGCGGGCCACCGTGACCACCACGGCGAACCGCCGGATTTCCCTCGACTCGTACGCCCGGGCCGGTTCCTCGCCGTGGCCGAGCGTGCCGTAGTCGATGGCGCCGCGCTGACCCGCCCGTACACCGCCGCTGCCGGCCTGCATCAGCCAGCGGCGGCCGGTCCAGCCGTCGTCCAGGCCGTACCAGGGGAAGTCGGCCGCCAGGTACGGCGCCAGCGGGTCGGCCGGGACCACCGGGCCGGCCTGTGCACCGACCACGGCCTCGGCCGTTCCCACCGCTTGACTCGTCGCATCCATCCCCGGGGCCTCCTCGCTGCACCGTTCCGTGCCGTAGCGCGCTCCATGGTGGCCTACGGCGGCACCTCCGCCCGGCGACTCGGGCCCGGAAGGGCCGTGAGCCACAGCACAGCGGAGGCACTCGACACCATAGCCGGGGACACGACGAAGCCCCGCCCAGCTGCGCTGCCGGGCGGGGCGTGCTGGCGACCCGTCAGGTCGCGTCGATGTCGAACGGGGGACGCTCGCCCTCCGACAGCGGGGCGCCGGCGCCGGCGGCCGGGGCGGCACTCTTGGTCAGATCCGCCTTTGCGCTGGTCATGGCGGGTGCCGGTTCGTCGTTCAGCACGGACTTGATGTCCAGGCCGTCCCGGATCTCCTTCAGGCCCAGCGGGTCCTCGTTCCCGCCGAGCAGCTGCTTGCGGACGAAGGTCTTCGGGTGCAGGTCCTCGAACTCGAAGTCCTTGAACTCCGGGCCCAGCTCGTTGCGGATGTCCTCCTTGGCACCGTCCGCGAAGGTCCGCACCTTGCGGATGAAGCCGGTGACGTCCTGGATCAGCTTGGGGAGCTTGTCCGGCCCGAAGATCACGATGCCCATGACGATCAGCGTCAGGACCTCAGGTAGGCCTATGTCTGTGAACACGTAAGCTCCCAGCTCCTGGTGGTCGAACCCGATGAGCTCTGCGGACAACGGTCAGTACAGCGTAATGGCCACCGGCCCGGTCCGTGTCCCACCGCAGGATGAAGCGGTGGCGAAGACCTGCCGATGGCCGACCCGCCGAGAGTCCGCCGGGAGCCCCGACCGCACGGGCGCGGTCCGGGTCCGAGGGGCTAACGGAGTTCGTGCTGGCGAGGTGACGGAGCGACCTGCGTCCCGACTCCGTACGGGGCCTGCGGGACCGCCCCGGCCCCGAAGGGGGCCCGGTCCGGGAAGACCGGGAAGTCCACCGGTTGCTGGACCGTCATCGGCACCAGCTGGCCGCCCGTGCCCCGGGCCGGGGTGACGGTGTTGCCGTGCTGCCGGCCGTCGCCGCCGGAGAGGCCGCCCACTCCGCTGAGGGTGACCGCGGCCACCGAGAACGCCCCGGCGGCCGCCGCGAAGACGAACCTGCGCCCCCGCACCGGACGGGCCGCCACCGGCCCCGTCAGGGCCGCCAGCGGCGCGGGTGCGGGCAGCTGCGCCGGCCTGTCCGGGCCGGCCGGGGAACGGCGCAGGAAGCCCGAGCGGCCGGCCCGCGGGTCCACTCCGGGCAGCGGGGTGTCGGCGCCCAGCGCCCCACCGCCGAACGAGGCACCGGCCCCGCGCCCGAACGAACCGCCGGTCAGCCGACTGCCGCCTATCGTCCCGGTCGCGACCTCGGCGGAACCAGAACCCGAACCTGAACGCGGCCCGGGCCCGGCACCGGGGCCCGGCTCGTCGTCCGGCAGCGCGGCGACCGCCAGCAGACGGGACATCAGCATCGTGGAGGGCGCCGGGGTGACCGTCCGGGTCAGCAGCTGCTTGACCGCGCGGCCCTCGTCCACCTCGGCCAGGCACTCGGGGCAGGTCGCCAGATGGGCCTGGACCCGCTCGCGGGCGTCATGGCCGAGCTCGCCGTCCAGGAAGGCGGTCAGCCGGTCCCCCAGGTGGTGTTCCTCGGCCGCCGGCTCGCCGGTGCGGACCGCGACCGCCCGCAGCTCGGGGCCGTCCGGGGTACGGCGCTCCGGCTCGCCGCGGCGGCCTCGCTGGGCCCAGCCGGCCCCGCGCCGCAGCCTGCCCGCGACGTCCGGCCCCGCTCCCGGGGAGCGGCCGGAGCCCGGAAGGTTGGCGCCACTCACAAGCGCCCCCGTTCACTCCCGCCGGACGGGCCCGACTCGACACCGACCGCGACCGGCTCCGCCGTGCCGCCGCGCCGGATGCGCCCGGGGGCGGAACCGGGGGCACGGTGCTTCAGCGCGGCCCGCAGGTGCGAACGGCCGCGGTGGATCCGGCTGCGCACGGTGCCCAGCTTCACCCCGAGGGTGGCCGCGATCTCCTCGTACGAGAGGCCCTCGATGTCGCAGAGGACCACGGCGGCGCGGAACTCGGGCGCCAGGGTGTCCAGCGCCTGCTGGACGTCCGCGTCGAAGTGGGTGTCGCTGAAGTGCTGGGCCGGGCTCGGCTCACGGCTGGCCAGGCGCTCGGCCGCGTCCTCGCCGAGTGCGTCGAAGCGGATCCGCTGACGGCGGCGCACCATGTCCAGGAACAGGTTGGTGGTGATCCGGTGCAGCCAGCCCTCGAAGGTGCCGGGGCTGTAGGTGGAGAGCGAGCGGAAGACCCGGACGAAGACCTCCTGGGTGAGGTCCTCGGCGTCGTGCTGATTGCCCGTCAGGCGGTAGGCCAGCCGGTAGACCCGGGCGCTGTGCGCCTCGACGATCTCCTCCCAGCTGGGCGGCGTCCAGGTCTGCGCGTCAGGGCCCTCGGCGAAGGTCGCGAGCGCGGCGGGGGCCTCGGCCATCGCGGAGTCGGCTGCCGTCGACTTGTCCAGGGGGGAGTGCGCAGACTGGTTCATCACGGGCTTCGGCGTACGGGCCGACGTGGTGCCGCGGAGGTGCCGCCGCACAGGGACGTCGCCCTCGGCCACACCTCCTCGGTCGGCTCTTCTGCCCAGCAGGGCCACCACCATATCCACCTCACCCGTCAGATCTGGATAAAAGTGCTCGATCGGGTCGGTACCCGGGCCGACCGCCCGTTCCTCAGGGATCAACGGCCGGTCATCGAACGCGGTTCCCGGGCGGCCAGTAATCTGTGGCAGGAAATATCGACATCCGGCCGCCACCAGGCCGACAGCCGGCGCTCTGAAAGAGGCAGCCATCAGCGAGTTCGGGCCCGCTCACGCGGCTCTGGCCGATACCTACATCGGCGAGGACGCGGTGCTCACCTACGCCCGGGCCCAGTCCGCCAGGACCGGCATCCGCGCGATCGGACCGAGCGGCGGCGCCTGTCTGCGGCTGCTCGCGGCCGCGCTGGACGCCAAGGCGGTCGCCGAGATCGGCACCGGCACCGGCGTCTCCGGTCTCTACCTGCTGCGCGGGATGCGCAGCGACGGCGTGCTCACCACGGTGGACGCCGAACCGGTCCGCCAGCAGCTCGCCCGGGAGGCCTACCACGCGGCGGGCTTCGCCTCCAACCGCTCGCGCTTCATACCCGGACGGGCCCTGGAGGTGCTGCCCCGGCTCGCCGACGGCCAGTACGACCTGGTGTTCTGCGACGGCGACCCGGCCGAGTCGCAGGAGTACCTGGCGGAGTCGCTGCGCCTGCTCAGACCCGGCGGCATGGTCTGCTTCGAGGGTGTGTTCCAGGAGGGCCGGCTGGCCGAACCCGACCACGGCGACCCGCAGACCGACGCGGTGCGCGAACTGGTCCGCGACATCCGGGAGAGCGACCGGCTGCTGCCCGCCCTGCTGCCGGTGAGCGACGGCCTGCTGTGCGCCGTCAAACGCTGACGCCCGCCCGGAGCCCGTCCCAAGTCCCCCCGTACAGCGCAGAACCCGGGTCCGGTGTGTCCGGGACCCGGGCTCTGTGCGCATCATCTCCGGGAGATGAGGGGAGCACCCGCTGCGTCAGCCGCAGGCCTTCTTCAGGGCCTCGCCCAGGGCATCGGCCTCATCGGGCGTGAGCTCCACCACGAGGCGTCCGCCGCCTTCGAGCGGAACTCGCATGATGATGCCTCGCCCCTCTTTGGTGACCTCGAGCGGGCCGTCACCCGTCCGCGGCTTCATGGCCGCCATGCTCGTTCCCCTTCCTGCAACCGCTCAGCTACGCACCGGCAGTCCGTCCACCACCGGTATCGAACGCATTGATCGGAAGCCATTATCCCGCATACGGCGACCCGATGACCAACATCACTGCCTCCGCAGGCCCGGCCGCACCCGTCCGAACCGTGCGCCGACTGCCGGAAGCCTCATCAGGGCAGTACTCCACCCGGCGCGAAAAGGTGCCGCACCTCACACTCCCCGGCGGGCCGCCCCCTCGGGCATGCTGACACCGTCCCACCACCTGAGACCCGGGGAGCCCTCGCCGATGTCCGACTCCGTGCTGTACGAGCTCGACGGCGGCCTCGCCGTCATCACCATCAACCGCCCGGACGCGATGAACGCCCTGGACGTGCCCACCAAGGCGGCGCTGCGCGACACCGTGGCCGCCGCGGCCGAGGACGGCGCGGTACGGGCGGTCCTGCTCGCCGGCGCCGGCGGGAAGGCGTTCTGCGTCGGCCAGGACCTCAAGGAGCACCTGGGCCTGCTCAAGCACCAGGAGGAGACCGGCGAGGGTGCCCTGCGCACCGTCGCCGAGCACTACAACCCGCTGGTCCGGGCGCTGGCCGGGATGCGCAAGCCGACCGTCGCGGCGGTCGGCGGAGTGGCGGCGGGCGCGGGCGCGTCGCTGGCCTTCGCCTGCGACTTCCGGATCGTCGCCGACACCGCCGGGTTCAACACCTCCTTCGCCGGGGTCGCGCTCACCGCGGACTCGGGCGCCTCCTGGACGCTGCCCCGGCTGGTCGGGCACGCCAGGGCCACCGAGCTGCTGATGCTGCCGCGGACGGTGAAGGCCGAGGAGGCGCTCCGGCTCGGCCTGGCCACCCAGGTCGTACCGGCCGCGGAACTCGCCGACACCGCGCGGGAGTTCGCCAAGCGGCTGGCCGAGGGACCGACGGTCGCGTACGGCGCGATCAAGGAGTCGCTGGCGTACGGCGCTTCGCACTCGCTGAGCGAACTGCTCGACAAGGAGGACGAGTTGCAGACCCTGGCCGGGGCCAGCGCGGACCACCGGATCGCGGTGGACGCCTTCCTCGCCAAGGAGAAGCCGGTCTACCTCGGCCGCTGAGCGGCCGCCGAACACCCGCCGAACACCCGCCGAGCGCCCCGCGCGGGGCTACCGGGTGCGGGCGTGGCAGTCGGCCAGGTGGTCGTTGACCAGGCCGCACGCCTGCATCAGGGCGTAGGCGGTGGTCGGGCCCACGAAGCGGAAGCCGTTCTTCTTGAGCTCCTTGGCCAGCGCCGTGGACTCGGGCGTGACGGCCGGCACCTCGTCCAGCGTGCGGGGGGCCGGCCGGTCCGGGTCACCGGCGTGGCGCCAGACCAGCGCGTCCAGCCCGCCCGCCCCGAGCGCCAGTGCGGCACGGGCGTTGACCAGGGTCGCCTCGATCTTGGCGCGGTTGCGGATGATGCCCTGGTCCTGGAGCAGCCGCTCGACGTCGGCCGGGCCGAACCCGGCCACCTCGGCGGCGCGGAACCCGGCGAAGGCCGCCCGGAAGCCCTCCCGGCGGCGCAGGATGGTGATCCAGGACAGCCCGGACTGGAACGCCTCCAGCGAGATCCGTTCGAACAGGGCGTCGTCGCCGTGCACCGGGCGGCCCCACTCGGTGTCGTGGTACTCGACGTAGTCCTCGGCGGACAGGCCCCAGCCGCAGCGCAACAGGCCGTCGGGGCCGGGTACGGCGCCGGTCACTTCTCGCCCTTCCCGTCGGTGACGATGTCCTGCGCGGCGGTGTCCTGCGTGACCGCGTCCTGCACGTCGGCGTCCTGCGCAGCGGCGTCCTGCGCAGCGGCGTCCTTCGCGGCGGCACCGGCCGCGCCGACCGTCCTGGCGAAGTCCTCGAGACCGGGCAGCGGTTCCTCGCCCTCCGGGGTCGTGGCCGTCACCGCGGACGCCACGGCTGCCGCGGCCTCCAGTTCGGCGATCCGGGAGTCCCGGTGGGCGAGTTCGGCGCCGAGGCGGTCGAGCACGTCGTCCACCTCGTCCATCCGGTAGCCGCGCAGGGCCATCGGGAGCCGGATCTCGTCCACGTCGTGGCGGCTGAGCGGACGGTCCTGCGGCAGCCGGGCGGCGATCCGGTCGTGCACCGCCTCCGGCAGACTGCCGCCACCGCCGAGCGCCACCAGGGCAGCGCCGCCGACCACCACGGCCATCGCCGCCACGATCACCCAGAACACGAGCTGTCCTCCAGTCTCCGAGCCGGCCTTGGAAACAGGTGGGATCATGGTCCCGGAGTAGGCCGGGGCCCATCATTGCACCCGGGCGAGCTGTGGAGGAGACACCGGTGGTACTGCGCCTTGGCCCCGTTGAGTTCGGCGAGGACGAGCTGGTGATCATGGCGATCGTCAACCGCACCCCGGACTCCTTCTTCGACCGCGGCGCCACCTTCGGCGACGAGGCCGCCTTCGCCGCCGCCGACCGGGCGATGGCCGAGGGCGCGGCGATCCTGGACATCGGCGGGGTCAAGGCGGGCCCCGGCGAGGAGGTCACGGTCGAGGAGGAACTGCGCCGCACCGTCCCGTTCGTGGCGGAGCTGCGCAAGCGCCACCCCGAGGCGGTGATCAGTGTCGACACCTGGCGGCACGAGGTCGGCGAGGCGGTCTGCGAGGTCGGCGCCGACCTGCTCAACGACGCCTGGGGCGGGGCCGATCCGAAGCTGGCCGAGGTCGCCGCCAGGTACGGCGTCGGCCTGGTCTGCACCCACGCCGGCGGGGTCGAGCCGCGCACCAGGCCGCACCGGACCGGGTACGAGGACGTGATGGCGGACATCCTGCGGGTCACCGTCGGCCTGGCCGAGCGGGCCCTGGAGCTGGGTGTGCGCAAGGACGGGCTGATCATCGACCCCGGCCACGACTTCGGCAAGAACACCCGGCACTCGCTGGAGGCCACCCGCCGCCTGCCGGAGATGACCGCGACCGGCTTCCCGGTGCTGGTCTCGCTCTCCAACAAGGACTTCGTCGGCGAGACCCTGGACCTGCCGGTCGACCAGCGGCTGCTGGGCACCCTGGCGACCACCGCGGTCTCGGCCTGGCTGGGCGCCCGGGTCTACCGGGTCCACCAGGTCGCCCAGACCCGGCAGGTGCTGGACATGGTCGCCTCGATCCGGGGCACCCGTCCCCCGGCGGTCGCCCGCCGCGGCCTGGCGTAGCGCACCCCCCGGACAAGCACCGCCCGGGGTGCGGAGCCCTGCCCGCCCCCGGACGGGCCCGGCCCGGCCGGACGGTCAGATGTCGCCGTTGGGGCGGCGGCTCTCGGCGAGGATCGCCAGCACCTCGTCCACGTCGTCGGTGACGCGGAACAGCTCCAGGTCGTGCGGGGAGGCCTTCTTCTCGGCGACCAGGGTGTTCTTCAGCCAGTCGACCAGACCGCCCCAGTAGGCGCTGCCGAAGAGGATCACCGGGAACCGGGTCACCTTCTTGGTCTGCACCAGCGTCAGGGCCTCGAAGAGCTCGTCCAGCGTGCCGAGTCCGCCGGGCAGCACCACGAACCCCTGGGCGTACTTGACGAACATCGTCTTGCGGACGAAGAAGTACCGGAAGTTCAGCCCGAGGTCGACGAATTCGTTGAGCCCCTGCTCGAAGGGCAGCTCGATGCCGAGGCCGACGCTCAGGCCACCCGCGTCGGAGGCTCCCCGGTTGGCGGCCTCCATCGCACCGGGCCCGCCGCCGGTGATCACCGCGTACCCGGCCTGCGCCAGCGCACGGCCGATCGCCACGCCCTCCGCGTACTCGGGGGAGTCGACGGAGGTGCGGGCCGAACCGAAGACGCTGATCGCGGCCGGGAGTTCGGCCAGCGCGCCGAAGCCCTCGACGAACTCGGAGGTGATCCGCCAGACCCGCCACGGATCGGTGTGCAGCCAGTCGGTCGGCCCGGTGGTGTCCAGCAGCCGCTGGTCCGTCGTACTGGTGCCGACCTGGTCGCGGCGCAGCAGCACCGGGCCCTTCTGCTTCTCCGGCCAGGCCTTCTTCCGCTCGGGTGCGTCGGCCCGCTCGGGGCCGTGGCCGTAGTGCTTTTCCTCGCCAGTGCCTGTCATGGCGAAACCCTACGCCCGCCGCTCCGCCTTTTCGGGGAACGGCGGGAGAACGCAGGATGCCTTCGGGGCCTACGGGACGGCGGTGCCGGACCCGGGTGCCGGACTCAGGTGAGCCAGGCCCGCAGCCGGGCCTCGCACTCGGCGATCGCGCTGAGCGAGCAGTGCTCCTCGCGCTTGTGGGCCAGATTCGGGTCGCCGGGGCCGTAGTTGACCGCGGGTACACCGAGTGCGCTGAACCGGGCCACGTCGGTCCAGCCGAACTTGGCCCGGGCCTGGCCGCCGGTCGCCGCCAGGAACGCCTGCGCGGCGGGCTGGGAGAGACCGGGGAGCGCACCGGGGGCGTGGTCGGTGACGGTGACCTCGAACCCGGCGAAGACCTCGTGGACGTGCGCCTCGGCCTCCTCCCGGCTGCGGTTGGGCGCGTAGCGGAAGTTGACGGTCACCACGCACTCGTCGGGGATGACGTTGCCGGCCACACCGCCGTCGATGCGCACCGCGTTGAGGCCCTCGCGGTACTCCAGGCCGTCGATCTCCACCCGCTGCGCCTGGTACCCGGCGAGCCGGCCGAGCACCTCGGCGGCGTGGTGGATGGCGTTGTCGCCGAGCCAGCTGCGGGCGGAGTGCGCCCGGGTGCCGGTGAGCCTGACCTGGGCGCGCAGGGTGCCCTGGCAGCCGCCCTCGACCATGCCGCCGCTGGGCTCCATCAGCACCGCGAAGTCGGCCTTCAGCCACTCGGGGTGCTCCTTGGCCAGGTGGCCGAGGCCGTTGCGGGAGGCCTCGATCTCCTCGCAGTCGTAGAAGACGTAGGTGAGGTCGTGGTTCGCCTCGGTGAGCGAGGCGGCCAGGCGCAGCTGGACGGCGATGCCGGACTTCATGTCCGAGGTGCCGCAGCCGTAGAGCAGGTCGCCCTCGACGTACGACGGCAGGTTGTCGGCGATCGGGACGGTGTCCAAGTGGCCCGCCAGCAGCACCCGTTCGGCCCGGCCCAGGTTCGTGCGGGCGACGACGTTGTTGCCGTGCCGGTCGACGGTGAGGTGGGGGTAGGCCCGCAGTGCGCTCTCGACCGCGTCGGCGAGCGCCTGTTCGTCGCCGCTGACGGAGGGGAAGTCGACGAGCCGGGCGGTCAGTGCGCCGCCGTCGAGTGTCAGGTCCAGAGGCGTGTGTGGGCTGCTCATGGACGCCTAGCGTAGCCGTGCGCGTCCGGCCGGACGATGGCCGGGCGCGGTACCGGCCGGGCTGCCGGGTGCCCCGGGGGCCGGGTCTGCGGGTCCCTCCGGCGGGGCCTGCGCAACCGGCGTCCCCGCACAGCCGTCCGAGTGGGTACGGTGTGCGAGCGCAGGGACGACGGTACGGGTGCGGGGCGAAAGGGGAAGCGGTGACCGACATGGCGGCGGACGGGCAGGACGGCGAGGCGGGCGGCCGCCGACGACGGCCGGTACGTCGGGTGCTGATCGGTCTGTTGGCGCTGGCCGTGCTGGCGGGCGTGGTGGTCTACCTCAACCGGGACCGGCTGATCTCGCCGCCGGAGGGCTGCACCGTCACCACCCAGGCCGGGAAGGGCACGCTCGACCTCTCGCAGGCGGCCAACGCCGCCACCATCGCCTCGGTGGCGATCTCCCGCGGCCTGCCCGAACGGGCCGTCACCATCGCGCTGGCGACGGCGATGCAGGAGTCCAAGCTGCACAACATCTCCGGTGGCGACCGGGATTCGGTCGGCCTGTTCCAGCAGCGGCCGTCCCAGGGCTGGGGCACGGTGGACCAGATCATGGACCCGGTGTACGCCACCAACAAGTTCCTCGACGGTCTGGTGAAGGTCCCCGGCTACGCCCGGATGCCGCTCACCGACGCGGCCCAGCAGGTGCAGCGCAGCGGCTACCCGCAGGCGTACGCCAAGCACGAGAACAACGCCACGCTGGTCTCCTCGGTGCTGACCGGCCGCGAGCCGGCCGCGCTCACCTGCGTGGTGGACGACCTGACCGTCCCCTCGCCGGCCGCTTCGGCCACCCCCTCGGGACAGCCGCTGGACGTCGGCGCGCGGGTCCGCCGGGAGTTCGGCAAGACCGTCACCTCGGCACCCGCCGCCAAGGCCGAGAAGGACCCGCGCACGGTGATCGCGCTCACCCCGCAGCCGGCCGCGAGCACCGACTCCGGGCCGGACGCGGTGCGGCAGAGCGGCTGGGCGGTGGCGCAGTGGTCGGTGGCCGAGGCGCAGCAGCTGGGCATCGGCGCGGTGGCGTACGACGGCAAGGTCTGGCGGGTGGACCGGCCCTCGGACGGCTGGAAGGCGAGTGCCACCGCCCCTTCGACGGACCGGGTGCTGGTCACCCTGGGCGCCCCGGGCAAGGGCTGACGCCCGGTTGACGCACAGATGGCCGGGTTACCGCCGGACGGGTGATTCCGGTCAAGCCCGGTGGACGCCCGACGCCCGGCACACCGGGTGCGGGCGGGCCCCGGAAGGCGGTCGGCGGGCCCTTGCGGGGCAAGGGGCGTGACGTTTCCGCAGGCGTCCGCCGGATGGCCGATCCGTCCGGTTTGCCCCAAAGCTGATCGTCAGATCTTTGGAAACGCTTGACCCGTACGGCCCGAAACCTTCTCGCTCCTCCAGCGGTATTCACGTCGTCGCGTTCGCCGGACGGTACGAACTCACCTCTTAAGGAGCACCATGTCTCTCCCCCTCACGCGCCGGATCGCCCAGGCCGCACTGCTCGTCGCGGCCGGTGCGGCACCTCTGCTCGGGGCGGGGTCCGCCTCCGCCGCCGACCTGGTGCCCTCGTCGACCGACCTGGGGGCCGGGCTGACCCAGCTGGACACCCCGAGCTCGGCCACCACGGTGCAGGGAGCGACCCACGAGTTCGGCGAGGCGCTCGGCACCACCGGCGCGGCCGCCGTGCAGGCGGGCGTCCCGGCCACCGCCGACGCCACCGGCAAGACGGTCGCCACCGCCCTGCCGGACACCGACCAGTCCCTCGGCAAGCTCGCCGGACCGGCGAGCAAGGCCGCCGCCGTCACCGGCGCGCTCACCACCGTGGCCGCCAAGGCCACCCCGGCGCTGACCGAGCGGCTCGCCCCGGAGGCCACCAAGGCCCTGCCCACGCTGCCCGGCACCCACAGCCTGCCCGGCACCCGCAGCGCCTCCGCCACCGCCGGACTGGAGAACCTCACCCACTCCGTGCCCGGTGGCACCACGGTGGCCAGCGCGCTGCCCACCGGCGGCGTGCCGAACACCGACGCCGTGACCGACGCCGTCCCCGGCGGCGTCACCAAGTCGCTGCCGCTCGCCGACACGCTCGGCCAGCTGACCGGCCACCACGGCGGCGACCACCGTCTCGGCGGCGGCATGCCCGGCCTCGGCAACAGCCCGCTGGACTCGCTCGGCCTGCCCACCGGCCAGGTCACCCACCTGCTCGGCGGTCTCGGCCGCTGACCCGGCCGCGAACCGTTCAGGGGCGCGGGGAACCGCGCGCGACCCGGCACCCCCGTGGAGGGCCGGTCGCGCGGTTCCCCGCGCCCCTGCGCCGTCTCAGCGGGTGAGCCGCTCCACGGCCGCCCGCACCCGCTCGTCGGTGGCCGTGAAGGCCACCCGGACGAACCGGTCGCCGGACGGCCCGTAGAAGTCGCCCGGTGCCACCAGGATGCCCAGCTCGGCCAGTTCGGCCACGGTCTCCCAGCAGGGCCGGCCCTGGGTGGCCCACAGGTACAGGCTCGCCTCGGAGTGCTCGATCCGGAAGCCGTACGCCTCCAGGGCGGTCCGCAGCGCGGTGCGGCGGGCGGCGTAGCGGGCCTTCTGCTCGGCCACGTGGACGTCGTCCCCGAGGGCCGCGACGGTGGCCGCCTGCACGGGCGCGGGCACGATCATGCCGCCGTGCTTGCGGATCTCCAGCAGCTCCCGGATCACCACCGGGTCGCCGGCCACGAACGAGGCCCGGTACCCGGCCAGGTTGGAGCGCTTGGAGAGCGAGTGCACCACCAGCAGACCCTCGTGGTCGCCCCCGCACACCTCCTGACCCAGCACCGAGGCCGGGTCGGCCTCCCAGCCGAGTTCCAGGTAGCACTCGTCGCTGACCAGCAGCACCCGGTGCGCGCGCGCCCACTCCACCGCGCGGCGGAGCTCGGCGACCGAGAGCACCCGGCCGGTCGGGTTGGAGGGCGAGTTCAGCCAGAGCAGCCGGACCCGCGCGGGGTCGAGCTCGGTCACGTCGTCGTACTCGACCGGCTCGGCGCCGCACAGCCGGGCGCCGACCTCGTAGGTCGGGTAGGCGAGGCGCGGGTACGCCACCTGGTCGCCGGGGCCGAGGCCGAGCTGGGTCGGCAGCCAGGCGACCAGTTCCTTGGAACCGATGGTCGGCAGGACCGCCTCGGGCCCGATCTCGGCGCCGACCCGGCGGTGCAGCCAGCCGGCGATCGCCCGGCGCAGCTCCAGCGGGCCCCAGACGGTCGGGTAGCCGGGGGTGTCGGTGTGGGCGGCCAGCGCCTTCCGGATCACCTCGGGCACCGGGTCCACCGGGGTGCCGACGGAGAAGTCGCAGATCCCGCCGGGGTGTTCCAGGGCCGTGCGCTTGTACGGCTCCAGCTTGTCCCAGGGGAAGACGGGCAGGAGGTCGGAGACGCGGCGCGCCGCCCCCGGGTGACCCGGGAGCGGCGCGTGCGGAGTGTCAGTCGTGCTCACAGCTCAGCTGCTCACTCTTCGCCCTGCGGCGGGAGGGCCGCGATGAACGGGTGGTCCTTCTCGATCAGACCGAGCTTCGAGGCGCCACCGGGCGAACCGAGGTCGTCGAAGAACTCGACGTTCGCCTTGTAGTAGTCCTTCCACTCCTCCGGAGTGTCGTCCTCGTAGAAGATCGCCTCGACCGGGCAGACCGGCTCACAAGCACCGCAGTCGACGCACTCATCCGGGTGGATGTACAGAGAGCGCGAGCCCTCGTAAATGCAGTCGACCGGGCACTCCTCGATGCACGCCTTGTCCTTGACGTCGACACAAGGCTGCGCGATGACGTAGGTCACGCTTTCGTTCCTCCTCGGAAGGGCTGGCGCCCCAAACTGTTTGCTCTTGCTCGCGTGCGCGGGTGAGCGCGGCGTCGTCGATGCCCGCCCTAGTATCGCGGGTCAGAGCCCGCAAATGCACAGGAGGTGCCTCAGATGACAGGTCAAGATCCGATCGGGTCCCGTCCCGAGGTCCGGATAGACCGCTCTGACGTGGGACGACGGGTCTCCGTGCGGCGCCTTTCGGAGTTCGTGGACGGCCGTCCGGTGTTCCGCGATGTGATCGGCGTGCTCGTATCCTGGGACGACCACGGGCTGACGGTCGTCCCACGTACCGGCCAACCGGTCTCGTTCCCTGAGAAACTGCTGGTCGCGGGCAAGGCCGTACCGCTCTTCCCGGCCCGCCTGTCGTCCCGGGCACCCCAGGCCGATCCGGTCGAACTCCAGCGGATCGCCGCGCGGGGCTGGCCCGCGGTGGAGCAGGAGGCGCTCGGCGAGTGGACGCTGCGGGCCTCGGCCGGGTTCACCCGGCGGGCCAACTCGGTCCAGGCGCTGGGCGACCCCGGGCGTCCGCTGCCCGAGGCGCTGACCGCCGTCCGCGACTGGTACCGGGAACGCGGCCTGCCCGCGTACGTCGAGGTGGTCGACCCGGGGTCGCCGAAGGACCTCACCGCCGAACTCGACCGGCTCGGCGCCCGCTACGCCCCCACCCTGGTCCGCACCGCACCGCTGGCTCCGCTCACCCGGCTGGGCAGCGGCCACGACCGGGTGCGGCTCTCCAGGACCGCCGGGCCCGAGTGGCTCGCGCAGTACCGCAGGGTCGGCGACGACGCCGCGCTGGAGCGGGCGGCCGCCCTGGTGCTGCACGGCGGCCCCTCGGTCTGGTTCGCCACCGCCCCCGGGCCCGACGCCCCGCTGGCGATCGGCCGCTGCGTGGTCGACGGGCCGTGGGCCTGCTTCGGCGCGATCGAGGTCACCCCGTACGCGCGCCGCACCGGACTGGCCACCGATGTGATGGCGGTGCTCGCCGCACGGGCCGCCGAGGAGGGCGCGAGCGGTGCGTACCTCCAGGTGGAGGCGGAGAACACCGGCGCGATCGCCCTCTACGACCGGCTCGGCTTCCGGACGAGTCACACTTACCACTACGCCCAGCTTCCCCAGCGGTAGGACCGACCCCTGCGGCAGCACCGCTCCCGGACCGACGAAGGCTTCTGTTGACCGAGCAGAGCAGATCACGCTTCCGAGCCGAGGCCAGGGCAGAGCACCCCGATCCGGTGCTGCTCTGCCTGCTGGCCGCCGCCGAGCACACCCTGGCCGACCCGGACGAGCCCGCCACCCTGGACGAGCTGCTGACGGCCTGCCACGTCGCGCTCGACCGGCACGCGGCGGCCGTCCGGCGCGCGGTGGCCGAGCGGGCCCCGGCCACCCCGGAGGAGACCGCCGCGCTGCTCGCCGCCGTACTCGGCGGACGGGAGCGCTTCCACGGCCGCCCCTCGGACTACCGGCGGCTGGAGTCCTCACTGCTGCCGGACGTCCTGCGACGGCGGCGCGGGCTGCCGATCATGCTCTCGCTGGTCTGGTGCGCGGTCGCCGCCCGCGCCGGGCTGACCGTCCGCGGGGTGGCCCTGCCGGGCCACTTCATCGTCGCGGTGGGCGGCCCGGAGGGGGGCGACGAGTACGTGCTGGCCGACCCCTTCCACGGCGGGCGGCTGCTCGACCTGGACGACGTCGAACAGCTGGTCGCGGCCACCGGCCACGCCTTCTCGCCGGAACTCCTCACCCCCGCACAGCCGTTGGACACCGTGCTGCGGGTACTCGGCAACATCCGCAGCTGGGCCTCCGACCGCCCCGAGCACGCCCGCACCCAGCTCTGGGCCACCGAACTCGCCCTGCTGCTGCCCCGCCACCCGGCCAGCCTGCGCCTGGAACGGGCCGAACTCCTGGTCCGCACCGGGCACTTCCTGGCCGGTGCGGCCGAGATGGACGCCTACGCCGAGATCCTGGACGCCTTCGACCCCGAGTCCGCCGGCCGAGTCCGCCACGAGGCCCGGGCCGCCCGCCACCGCCTCAACTGACCCCGCGCCCGCGCCGGGCAGGCGGGAGCCGCCGGGGACGGATCACCCGTCGCCCCGGCGGGGGCGAGCTAGAGCCAGCCCTTGTCCTTGGCCACCCGGACCGCCTCCGCGCGGTTGCGCGCGGAGGTCTTCTGGATCGCCATCGACAGGTAGTTCCGTACGGTGCCCTCCGAGAGGTGCAGCCGCCTGGCGATGTCCGCGTTGACCGCGCCGTCGGCCGCCGCCGCGAGGACGTCCCGCTCGCGGGCGGTCAGCGGGTTGGCGCCCTCGGCCAGCGCGGCGGCCGCCAGCGCGGGGTCGATCACCCGCTCACCGCGCAGCACCCGCCGGATCGCCTCGGCCAGTTCGGACGCGGGCGCGTCCTTCACCAGGAAGGCGTCCGCGCCGGCCTCCATGGCGCGCCGCAGGTAACCGGGCCGCCCGAAGGTGGTCGCGATCACGACCTTCGTCCCGGGCCGGTGCCGTCGCAGCTCGGCCGCCGCGTCGATCCCGGTCATCCCGGGCATCTCGATGTCCAGCACGGCCACCTCGACGTCGTGCGCCTCGGCCGCGGCCACGACCTCGTCCCCGCGCGCGACCTGCGCGACGACGTCGATGTCCCCTTCGAGGCCGAGCAGCGCGGCAAGCGCCTCCCGGACCATTCCCTGGTCTTCGGCCAGCAGAACTCTGATCACTCGTGCACACTATCGGCCGCGGGGCCGGTGACCGCGCGGACCGGTACAAGTGCCCGCAGCCGGAAGCCCTTTCCGCGCGGGCCCGGGCCGCTCTCCAGCCGGCCGCCGACCTGGGCCAGGCGTTCCTGGAGGCCGGAGAGGCCGTTGCCCGGCGCCGACTTGCCGGGACCGCGCCCGTTGTCGGTGATCTCCAGGACGGCGTACCGGTCGCCGTCGCCCTCCCAGGTCTCGTCCATGGTGACGGTGCAGGTGGTGGCCTCGGTGCCGTGCCTGATGATGTTGGTGACGGCCTCGCGCAGGGCCCAGGCGAGGGCCCCGGCCTCCTCGGTGCCGAGACCGGGGTGCTCCCCGGCGACCGAGGGGGCGGCCTCCAGGGTGACCTGGGCGGTGGTCAGGGCGGTACGGGCGGCGGCCAGTTCGACCGGCAGGGTGGGCCTGCGGTAGCCGCCGACGGCCTCCCGGACGTCGATCAGCGACTGACGGGCGACCTTCTCGATGTCGGCGACCTGCGCCCGGGCCGCCTCCGGCTTGTCGGAGTCCATGAAGCGCCCGGCCAGTTCGCTCTTCAGCGTGATCAGCGAGAGCGAGTGGCCGAGCAGGTCGTGCAGGTCGCGGGCGAGGCGCAGCCGCTCCTCGGCGGCGGCCAGGTGGGCCACGGTGGCCCGGGCCTCGCGCAGCTCCCGCATGGTCGAGATCAGCCGCTGCAGGCCGGTCATCGCCAGACCGCCGAGGAAGCACGGCAGGATGATCGAGGCCAGGGTGTCGGCGTCCGCGCGCACCAGCAGGGCGACGGCCAGCGCCAGTGCGGTGGTCCCGGCGACCCCGGGGAGTCCCAGCCTCGGCGGCACCACGGTGGCCACGCAGACCGAGCAGTAGGTGAACAGCGTGAGCCAGGGCTGGCCGAGCCCGAACGAGGTGCCCACGGCCAGCAGCACCATGGTCCCGACGATCGGGTAGCTGCCGCGCCAGGACTCCGGGCGGGTCGAACGCACGGCGACCAGGCTGACGTACGCGGCCAGGAACGCCACCAGGGCGAGCGCCCCGGCCACCACGGCCGCCGTGCCGTGCCGACCGCTCACCAGGTCCTTGACCGGGTAGATCAGGTAGATCATCCACAGCGACATCCAGGCCAGCTTGACCACCAGCTGGCGCCGGTTCTCCACCCGGGCGCCGGGGACGTTGCCGTACGAGTCCCGCTGCCCCTCCTCCGCGGATTCGACGGGGCGGGAGGGCGGCGGGATCTTGGACATGGCGGACATCATGCCTGCTTGGTGTCCTGGCGGTACAGGTAGGCCGCGGCGGCGACGAAGACCACCAGGAAGCCGGCCAGCCCGCCCACGGCGGTGACGTCGAGCGAGTGTCCCGGCTGGGTGAAGCCGGCCAGCCGGTTGTACAGGTACACCGGGTCGAACCGGGCGAGGTTCTCCAGCGAACCGCTCACCGGGAACCAGGTGCCGCCGAAGACCGCCATCAGCATGTAGGTGATCATGACGATCGGCTGCACCGAGTCCGGCGCCGCCGCGTAGCCGAGCGCCACGCCGAGCGCGGCGAAGACGAAGCTGCCGAGCCAGAGCGCCAGCCCGAGCCCGAGCCAGCGCGCCGCCGACAGCCGCACCCCCTCGGCCGCACCGATCCCGAACACCACCGCGATCGCGGGCAGCGTGGTCACCGCGCAGGAGGCGATCTTGGCGGCGGTGTAGGCCCGCCCCGGCAGCGCGGTCAGCCGCAGCTGCCGCACCCAGCCGCTCTTGCGCTCCAGCGAGATCCGCTGGGCGCTGTTGCTGAGCACCGCGCCGACCGCGCCGAAGGTGGCCATCGAGACCATGAAGTACGACTTCGCCGGGGTGCCGCCCGCCACGTTGCCGCTGCCGTAGGCGTTGATGAAGAAGACGTACAGCAGGCCCGGGTAGAGCAGGCTGAACAGCAGGTACCGCTTGTTGCGCAGGGTGCGCATGATCTCCAGCTGGATCAGGGTGCTCATCGCGTGACCTCCCGGTCGGCCCAGTCGTCGGCGGCGTCCTGCTCGCCGGTGATGGTCAGGAAGGCCTGCTCCAGGCCCAGGCTGGTGACTTCGAGGCCGTGCGGGTGGAACCCGGCCCGGTAGAGGGCGGCGACTCCCGCGTCGGCGTCCGTGCTGCGGATCCGTACCGTCCGCACCCCGTCCGGGCGGCCGGTGACGTCCAGGCTCACGGTGCCCGGCAGGGTGCGCAGCGCCGTCTCCTCGACGTGCGGGTCGGCGGGGTGCAGCTCGAAGGTGATCCGGCGGGCGCCGGCCTTGGCCTTGATCTCCGCGGAGGTGCCGTCGGCGATCAGCCGGCCCCGGTGCAGCACGAGCACCCGGTCGGCGATCGAGTCGGCCTCCTCCAGGTAGTGGGTGGCGAACAGGACGGTGCGTCCGGCGTCGGCCTGGGCCCGCATGGTCGCCCAGAACTGCCGGCGGACCGAGACGTCCATGCCGGTGGTCGGCTCGTCCAGCACGATCAGGTCGTTGGCACCGGCGACGGCCAGGGCGAAGCGCACCCGCTGCTCCTGGCCGCCGGAGAGCTTGTCCACCCTGCGGTCGGCGAACTCGGTGATGCCCGCGTCCGCCATCACCTGGGCCGGCCGGTGGCCGCGCGGGTGGACGTCGCAGGCGAACTTCACCAGCTCGCGCACCTTGACGTCGCCCATCAGGCCGCCGCTCTGCAGCATCGCGCCGACCCGGCCGGACTCGATCGCGGCCCGGGGCGTGCCGCCGAACAGCGAGACGCTCCCCTGGTCGGGGTCGCGCAGGCCGAGCAGCAGGTCGAGGCTGCTGGACTTCCCGGCCCCGTTCGGGCCGAGCAGCGCGACCGTCTCGCCGGGCCGCAGCACCAGGTCGAGGCCGCTCACGGCCCTGACCCGGCCGTAGCTCTTGCTGACGTTGCGGAAGGCGGCGACCTCCTCGTCCGCCCTGGGCCCTGCCGTGACCGTACTCATCCGCCCCACACACCCTTCTCGATCGCCTGACCCGTCCAGGCTCCCGCGATCGGGGGGTGCCCCGGCAGTGCGCGCCGTCGTGTCCTCGCCATGACGGATGTCATGCCCGAACGGCCCGGCGGGGCGGGCGGGGTGCGGGGACCGGCCCGACCGGGCCGGTCCCCGCGGCCGGTCACCCCTGAACGGCCAGCGCGTTCCTGAGGAAGTCGACCTGGAGCAGCAGCAGGTTCTCCGCGACCTGCTCCTGCGGCGTCATGTGGGTGACGCCGGAGAGCGGCAGCACGCTGTGCGGGCGCCCGGCGGCGAGCAGCGCCGAGGAGAGCCGCAGGGTGTGCGCGGCCACCACGTTGTCGTCGGCCAGACCGTGCACGATCATCAGCGGCCGCTCCAGCTTCGCGGCGTCCCCGATCAGCGAGTTGGCCGCGTACACCTCGGGCCGCTCGGCGGGGTGGCCGAGGTAGCGCTCGGTGTAGTGGGTGTCGTAGAGCTCCCAGTCCGTCACCGGCGCACCGGCGATGCCCGCGTGGAACACGTCCGGACGGCGCAGCACGGCCAGCGCGGACAGGTAGCCGCCGTACGACCAGCCGCGGATGCCGACCCGGCCGAGGTCGAGCGGGAACTGCCCGGCGAGCGCCCGGAGGGCGTCGACCTGGTCGTCGAGGGTGGCCCCGGCGAAGTCGAAGGCGATCGACTTCTCCCACGCGGGGCTGCTGCCCGGGGTGCCGCGCCCGTCCGCGACGACCACCGCGAAGCCCTGGTCGGCGAACCACTGCGAGGTGAGGTGCGGGTTGTGCGAGCGGACCACCCGCTGGCCGTGCGGACCGCCGTACGGGTCCATCAGCACCGGCAGCAGCCCGTCCCGCTCGCGGTCGTACCCGGTGGGGAGGAGGACGGCGCACGGGATCCGCCGCTCGCCCGCGAGGGTGAACTGCGGCCTGGCGGTGAGCAGCGGGGTCTCCGCGTGCGAGGCGACGGTGGCGAGCACCTTGTCCTCGCGCCGGACCTCGACCCTGGCCCCGGCCCAGCCCGGGTCGGCGCAGGACAGCACGGTCACCCCGCCCGCCCGGACGGCCGCCACCACGCCCGCCTCGCCCAGCGCGACGGGCCGCGCGCCGTCCTCCAGGCCGATCGTGAACGCACCGATCGCGCCCGGCTCCAGGGGCGCGTCGCCCGCACCGGCCGAGGCGGCGAAGAGCACGCCGTCCGCTCCGACCGAGACCACCGAGCGCAGCTGCAGCTCGTCGCCGGTGACCGTACGGTCGCCGATCACCAGGGCGCGGGCGCCGCTCTCGTCACAGATCCGCACCAGCCGCCCGTCCGGGGTCCAGGCGGGGACGCCGGAGAAGAGCTCCAGCCAGACTTCGTCCCGCTCCTCGACCAGCAGCGCGCTCTCGCCGGTGGCGGTGTCGACCGTGCGGATCTGCTGGCTGCGCTGGTCGCGGGCCTGGACCAGCAGCAGCGGTGCGCCGCCCGCCGACCAGTGCACCCGGGCCAGGTAGGGGAAGGCCTCGCGGTCCCAGCGCACCTCGGTGCGCGAGCCGTCCAGGCCGAGCAGCCAGAGCCCGACCTCGGCGTTGGGGGTGCCCGCCGCCGGGTAGGCGATCTCGGCGGGGGTGCTGGCCGGGTTGGCCGGGTCGGCGATCCACCAGCGCCGGACGGGCGCGTCGTCGGCGCGGGCGGCCAGCAGGCGGTCGCTGTCCGGGGACCACCAGTAGCCGCGGTCGCGGTCCATCTCCTCCTGGGCGATGAACTCCGCCTGCCCCCAGGTGACTCCGGCCCGCTCCGGCTCGGCGAGCGCGCGGTCCTCGCTGCCGTCGGTGCGGGTGATCCGCAGCTGGCCCGAGGTGGTGGCGTAGGCGACGTGGCTGCCGTCGGGCGACGGCCGCGGGTCCAGCAGGGGCCCGGCGGCGGGGAGTTCACGGGTGGCGCCGGTGGCGGTGTCGGCGGTGAACAGGCGGCCCGAGAGGGCGAAGGCGGCCAGTGCGCCGGCACCGTCCAGGGCGTAGCCGACGATCCCGGCCGCACCCTCACGGCTGCGCTCGCGGCGGGCCTTCTCCTCGGCGGAGAGGTCCTCCTCGCCGCCGCCGAGCAGGGCGGCCGGGTCGGCGGCGATCCGCTCCTCGCCGGTGGCGGTGTCGAGCGTCCAGAGCAGGTTGGCCCGGTCCCGGCCGGACCTCGAACGCAGGAAGACGACCCGGGAGCCGTCGGGTGCGACGGTGAAGGACCGGGGCGCGCCGACGGTGTAGCGCAGGGTCCGCGCGTGCTGCCGGGGGAAGGTGTCCGCAGGTGTGTCGGTGGTCATGGCACCAGACCCTACGGCCTGGCCGACACGGTGATCACTCGTTCGGAGCAGCGCCCCGAAGTGGCTCCGCGCGGCCCCGACACCCCTTCCCACCGGGCCATGCGCCCCGTGGACGCTTCCGTACCCCGACCATGCGGACTCACGGAAAGTAATGCAATCCTCACTGATCGGGTATTCCTTGTCTGGTCGATTCGGAACCGTCGCGTCCAGGTGTGCTCGCGCCCCGCGTCCGGTCCGGGTCAAGAGCTCGTCCCGCACGTCCCGACCGCCGCCCTCGCCGAGGGCGGCGCACCCGAGAAAGGGTGTGAGCCGTCATGGCTTTGTCCATCTCCGCAGCCATGCTGATGCTGGTCATCGTGGTGGTCCTGATCCGACGGTCAGGGCTCAAGCTGGCACACGCGATCATCTGTTCGCTGCTCGGCTTCTACCTCGCGTCCAGCTCCATCGCCCCGTCGATCCAGGCGGTGACCAGCAACCTGGCAGGGATGCTCAATGGCCTGAAGCTCTAGCGGACCCGGCGGACGGTGGATCAGGGAGCGGCCCGGTGGCCGGCCCGCCCGGAACCCGTCGGCCGCCGGGCGCTGCCGTCGGGGCCCCGGTGGATAGGCTGCTGCCCATGACCTCTGCCACCGACCGGCCCACCCGGCGCCTGCTGCTGGTGCACGCCCACCCCGACGACGAGTCGATCGGCAACGGCGCCACGATGGCGCGGTACGCCGCCGAGGGAGCCTCGGTCACCCTGGTGACCTGCACCCTCGGCGAGGGCGGCGAGGTGATCCCACCCGAGCTGGCCCATCTGACGGCCGATCGGGAGGACACCCTGGGCCGGTACCGGATCGGCGAGCTGACCGCCGCGATGCGCGCGGTCGGCGTCGCCGACTTCCGCTTCCTCGGCGGCCCCGGACGCTACCGGGACTCCGGGATGATGGGCGTACCCGAGAACGACGTCCCCGGCTGCTTCTGGCGGGCCGACCTGGACGAGGCGGCCGGCCACCTGGTCGCGGTGATCCGCGAGGTTCGGCCCCAGGTGCTGGTGGCGTACGACGAGAACGGCGGCTACGGCCACCCCGACCACATCAAGGCGCACCTGGTCGCCATGCGCGCGTACGAGCTGGCGGCCGACCCGGCGTACCGGACCGAGCTGGGCGCGCCCTGGCGGATCTCCAAGGTCTACTGGACCAGGATGCCGCGCTCGGTGATCGACCGGGGCCTGGCCGAGGCCGCCGCCCGCAGGCCGTTCCCCGGGGTGGCCCGGGTCTCGGACATCCCCGGGGTGGTGGACGACGAGGTGATCACCACCGTGGTCGACGGCACCGCCCACGCCGCGGTGAAGACGGCCGCGCTGCGGGCCCACCTCACCCAGATCAGCGTGAGCGGCGAGTTCTTCGCGCTCAGCAACCACCTCGCGCAGCCGATCGTGGCGAGGGAGTACTACCAGCTGGTCCGTGGTGAAGCGGGGGGCGAGCTCCCCGAGACCGATCTGTTCGCGGGTCTCGACCTGGTGGAGCCGGGCACGTCCGGCCGGCAGGCGGCGGGTCCGGACACCGCCCCGGCGAACGCGGAGTTCCTCCGATGAGCAATCCCCCGAAGGGCAGCCCCGCGAAGGGCCCGACCGTGCGGCAGCGCAGCCTTCCCGCCAGGGTGCTCGGCACCCAGGCCGAGCGGCTGGCCGAGCCTCAGCCCCCGCGCGCCGGCCGGATCGTGGCGTACGTGTTCCTCTTCGTCCTCGGCCTGCTGGTCTCGCTCTGCGGGTGCTTCGTGCAGGCCCTCTGGCCGCCGTTCGGGATGCTGCTGGCGGTGGCCGCCAGCCTCGGCCTCTTCTACGGCGGACTGCGGCTCACCGGCACCAAGCTGGGCGCGGGAGTTCCGCTGGGGGGCTGGTTCCTGATGCTGCTGGTGCTGATGAGCCCCCGACCCGAGGGTGACTTCGTGCTGTCCGCGGATCTCACCTCGTACGCCTACCTCTTCCTCGGCGCCGTCGGCGGCGTGATCTGCGCCACCCTGCCGACCCGCAGCGCGTTCGGTTTCGGAGCCCCCGGACCGGGGCGCTGAACCCCCTGCGACGAGCAGTCAGAGTGCTCCGCACGTAGGCTCATACCGGAGGAACCCGGACGTATCAGGTTCTATCCGAACCAGTTCGCCGTGCACTTCTTCCCAGTAAGGTGGTGCAACGGCAGAACCGCCCCGGTCGATGCGGTGCACGGGACGAGCAGGTAGCTTCACCCAATCGCAAGGTCGGCGGCCTGCCGCAGCCAACACGAAAACAAGACTGGTGTCGGAGGGGTTGTCCGGTCCGTCGCGCGGCAGCAGTGGCCGCCCGAGCGGGCTGACGCCCCACAACCCGCGGTCGCCGTTCCACAGTGCGGCTGCGAACCCGGAGCAGAGCAGCATTGAGCAGCCGCGAATCTGACAGCGCGTACCCGTCGCGCCGACAGGGGGGCTCCCGCCCCCAGCCTGGGGGCCGGGACGTTCCCCCGGGTCGTCGACCGGGGGACGGCCCGGACGCGTACCCGTCGGGCACCCCGCCCTACGGCACGGGCCTCCCGAACGGCTACGGCGCCGACCCGTTCGGGCCCGGGGCTGCCCCTGGCCCGAGGGGCGAAGGCCCGTCTGCGACCGAGCCGGGGGCGGGCGAGGACGACACACCGAAGACCGAGACCACGCTGACCACCAGGATCCGGATCAACATCCCCGGGTCCCGGCCGATCCCGCCGGTGGTGATGCGCAGCACCGTGAAGAACGAGGAGAGCACTCCCGCCGAACCGGCCGCCGCCTCCGGACCGAACGGGCCCCGGCACCGCTCCGGCACCCCCTCCTCCCCCGTGCTCGGGGTCATCGACCCCGCCGCCCGGGCCTCGACCCCGCCCAACCTGCCGCCGGAGTGGCAGAACGGCCGTCCGCAGCCGGGCGGCGAGAGCCAGGGCGGCTCCCCCGAGGCGACCGGCGCGTGGTTCCGCCCGCGCCAGCGGGGCCGCCAGCAGGACGCCCAGCCGGCGCAGGCGGGCCAGGGCACCGAAGCCGCGGGCGCGGGCGCCGAGGCCGCCGCGCGGGCGGGCCAGGAGCAGTTGCCCGCCCAGGAGTACCCGATGCCGGGTCAGGGCGCTCCGGGCCAGGAGCTGCCCGGCACCCCCGCCTCCCCGTTCGCGGCCGGCCGGCCGCCTCGGCAGGGCGATGCCGGGTTCGCACCGGACGCCGGGCGGGGCGTCGGCCGGGGCCCCGGCCAGGGCGCTCCCTTCGGCGCGGGCGGGCCGGTCCCCAACGACCCGTACTCCGCCGCCCCCTACCGCGAGGCCCCGGCCGACCCGTTCGCGCCCAACCCCGCGCGGAACGACCCGTTCGCGGGCAACCCCGCCCAGGGGGCCCCGTTCGCGGGCAGCCCGGCGCCGGGTGGGCGCTTCGCCGGCGGCCAGGCCCCGGCGGACCCGTTCGCGCCGAGTCCGGCGCAGGGCGACCCGTTCGCGCCCGGTCCCGCCCAGAGCGACCCGTTCGCGCCCAACCCGGGCCAGGGCGGACGCTTCGCCGGCGGCCCCGGCCAGGGCGACCGCTTCGCCGGCGGACCGGCGCAGGCCGACCCGTTCGCGCCCGGTCCCGGCCAGGCGGACCCGTTCCGGACCGATGCCGCGGCGCCACGCCGTCAGGCCGCACCCAGGGGCACCGATTCGGCCACCGGTCCGGCCGCGCCCGCCGGTGGGCCGGAGGACACCCAGGTCGGCGGCTTCGACCCGATCGGTGAGGACCCGCAGTCGGCCGCCATATCCGGGCTGCCCGCGGCCGGTCCGTTCGGCGCGGCCCCCACTGGGGCGCCCGGCACCGATCCCTTCGCTCCCGGCCGCCCCGGCCCGAAGGGCCCCTCGGCCTCCGACCGGGCCCGCCCCTTCGCTGACGGCCGGCCCACCCAGGGCCGCTTCGCCGAGACGCCGGGCTTCGAACCGGCCTCGCCGTTCCCCGGCGCACCGGGCGCAGCCGCCGCCCCTGGCCCGTCGCCCTTCTCCGGTCAGCCGCAGGGCGCCGGGCGGGCGCCGGGCGCCCCGGGCTTCGGGTCCGTCCCACCGGACGCCGAGAAGCCCGAGGACTCCCAGGGTCCGGCCGCCCCGAAGGGCGACGGCGACGACAAGGGCAAGGACGACAAGGGCGCCCAGCCCAAACCCGCGTCCGAGTCCGCCCCGGCCGCCAAGCCCCGTCGCGGCCGCGGCCGCAAGCTGGCCACCTACGCGGTCGGCGGGGTGCTCTTCGCCGGGGCCGCCGCGTACGGAACCGGACTGATGCTCAATCAGGCCGACATCCCCAAGGGCACCACGGTGCTCGGCACGGAGATCGGCGGCGACTCCCGCGACCAGGCCGTGAGCATGCTGGACGACTCGGTCGGCAAGGCCGGGCAGGCGCCGCTGAAGCTCAAGCTGGGCGACCAGACGGTCGATCTCGACCCGTCCACCGCCGGTCTGAGCTTCGACACCACGGCCACCGTGGACGGGCTGACCAAGCACAGCTACAACCCGGTCCAGGTGATCGGATCGCTCAAGGGCGGCAGCACGGCCGTCGAGCCCGAGGTGAAGGTGGACCGGGCGAAGCTGAAGGCCGCGCTCGACTCCCTCGGCGGCAAGTCCAGCCAGGGCCTCCAGGAGGGCTACGTCCGCTTCACGGCCGACGGCCAGACCGAGGTGGTCCCCGGCAAGGCGGGGCAGGCCGTGGACGCCAACGCCGCGATGGACCTGATCGAGCAGGCGTACCGGGACCGGGCCGCCGGCAAGCCGGACGCGGTGGTGACCGTACCGGTGGCCGCGGCCCAGCCGAAGGTCACCGCGGACGCCCTGCAGGCCGCCGCCGACGGCCTCGGCAAGTCGGTGCTGAACGGGACGGTGTCGGTCTACGCGGGCACCAAGAAGTTCGACTTCGGCAAGGTGACGGCCAGTCAGGCGCTCACCCTGGCGCCGGACGACTCCGGCAAGATGGCCCTGAAGTGGGACCTCGACAAGCTGAACGACGCCCTGAAGAAGGTCGCCTTCGACAAGGTCAAGATCAAGAAGAACGGCGCCCTGGTGCAGGTCACACCGCAGGACGTCGCGGAGGGCATCGCCTCCGTCATCGACAAGAGCGCCGCCAAGGACCGGGTGTACCGCTTCCAGATCTGACCCGCTCCACCGCACTCCGAGGCCGGGATCCGTTCGCGGGTCCCGGCCTCGGGCGTGCCCGGCCCCACACCGTTCACATTCCGCCGATACCCCCTGCGACGGCCGCAATTGCTCGAACACGGGACATATACGCGCGATAACGGACAGTCCCGTTTCCCGGGCCCAGCTGGCGAGTCCTCGCCAGTGGCGGTTCATAACCGGACATAGTGCATCAAACATCGCACGGCTGCGAAACCTTGTGTTCCGAGGGCATTCAGACCTGAAATATGGCCCGCAGCCTGCGTCTTGAGCCCATGAACCGATGGTCAAAACGGCCCTCGACCTCGTGCATTGGGTGCGGCGTTACCAATAATTGATCCCACGCCGGTCGACAAGCGTTCACGAGGTCAGCAAGATGTGGCAGCAAGCCGTTCCACAGCGGCCGGCGCATTTCTGACCAACAGTCCGACATCCGAGACGCCCCTCAGCACCAAGTGCGGGACCCGCCATCCTTACGGATCGCGCAGCCGGGGCCTTGTGCAGTCGGCGAACGCGGGACCGCACGAGGGAGAGAACCACCTTGGGTCGCTATTTGCTGCGCAAGCTGGCCAATAATCTGATTTTGGTCGTCCTTGCCGCCTCCCTCTCATATTTCGTAGCAGGCCTGAGCCTGCACCCGCAGGCGAACTACGAAGGTCGCAACCCTCCGCTGTCGAAGGTCACTATCTACAAGACCCTCGATGACGTGAACATGAACCCGAACACGCCGATCGTCACCAGGTTCGGTACCTGGGCGAACGGTGTCGTCCACGGTGACCTGGGCAAGACCATCGACGGTTCGCCCGTCAACGACGAGGTCGGGCGCCGGATCGGGGTCTCCACCCGGCTGCTGGTGCTGGCCACGCTGATCGGCTCGATCGGCGGTGTCGCACTCGGTGCACTGGGTGCGATCAAGCAGTACAAACTCTTCGACCGGGTCTCCACCCTGGCGTCGTTCTTCATCCTGGCCATGCCGACCTTCGTGCTCGGCCTGTTCCTGAAGCTGGCGTCGATCCAGTTCCTCGGCGCGGGCACCATCCATTTCACCGGTGAGACCGACCCCGAGTTCGCCGGGCGCTGGGACTTCGCCGCGCTGGGGAACCGTGCCGAGCACATGCTGCTGCCCGGTCTGACGCTGATTCTGATCCAGGTCGGCCTCTACAGCCGCTACCAGCGCAGCACCATGCTCGACGTGCTGGGCAGCGACTTCCTGCGCACTGCCCGGGCCAAGGGCCTGCGTCGCCGGGCCGCCCTGGTCAAGCACGGTCTGCGGACCGCGATCCTGCCGGTCGTCCCGCTGCTGGTCTACAACATCGTCCTGCTGTTCGTCGGGGCCACCTTCACCGAGAAGACCTTCGGCTGGCACGGCATGGGCGAGCTGCTGATCACCGCGATCACCCGGAACGACGTGAACGCGACCGCCGCGGTCGCCCTGTTCACCGCCGTCCTGGTGCTCATCGCAGGCATCCTCTCCGACCTGATGTACGCGGCGCTCGACCCGCGCGTCCGGGTGCGCTGACGCACCCGACCGAGCATCACGTCCCGTACTCAGCAGAGGAGAAGAAGCCATGAGCACGCAGCCCACGACCGATACGGCAGTCGTCGAAATCGCCACCGCGACCGCCGGTGAGCGCCAGCCCAAGCGGCAGAGCCGCGCCCGGCTGACCGTCCGCCGGTTCGCCCGCAACCGGATGGCCCTGGTGGGCCTGGGCATCCTGGTCCTGCTCTTCCTGGCGGCCTACGTCGGCCCGCTGTTCGACAAGTACGACTACACCTTCCACGACTACATGGCCTTCAACGCCGCGCCCGGCGGCGACCACTGGTGGGGCACCAACCAGGGCGGCCAGGACCTCTTCGCGCTCACCATGCGCGGTCTGCAGAAGTCCCTGGTGATCGGCCTGCTGGTCGGTGCCATCACCACCCTGGTCGCCGCGGTCGTCGGCGCCGTCTCGGCCTACTACGGCGGCTGGATCGACCGGGTCCTGATGTGGGGCGTCGACCTGCTGCTGGTGCTGCCGAGCTTCCTGATCATCGCCGTGCTCTCGCCGCTGTTCCAGAAGGCCAGCTGGCTGATCTTCGTGGTGCTGCTGGCGGCGTTCGCCTGGATGATCACCGGCCGCGTGGTGCGCTCGATGACGATGACCCTGAAGGACCGGGAGTTCGTCAAGGCCGCCAAGTACATGGGCGTGCCGGGACCGGTCATCATCTTCCGGCACATCCTGCCGAACATGGCCTCGCTGCTGATCATCGACGCGGTGATCCAGGTCGGCGCGGCGGTCATCGGCGAGAGCGGCCTGTCCTTCCTGGGCTTCGGCATCCAGGCGCCGGACGTCTCGCTCGGCACGATCATCGCCGACAACACCACCAACGCCCCGACCTTCCCGTGGCTGTTCTACTTCCCGGCCGGCTGCCTGGTGCTGATCGGTATCGCGGTCTCCTTCATCGGTGACGGCCTGCGTGACGCCCTCGACCCGAACGCCTCCGGTGCCAAGGCCAAGGCCAAGAAGATCAAGAAGACCGGTGAGACCAAGGCCGGCGCGACCAACCTGTCCAACCAGCTGCAGGGCCCGAGCACCTCTACCGATGTGCTGAGCACCTCATGACGGCCGCGAACGACTCCTCGCAGCCCTCGGACAGCACCCGTACCAAGGAAGGACTCCGACCGGTGACCGACACCCGGCTGGACAAGGCTCAGCCCATCCTCGAAGTCAGCGACCTGCAGGTCTCGTTCCCCAGCGAGGCCGGCGAGGTGCGCGCCGTGCGCGGCGTCTCGTACGCCGTCCGCCCCGGCGAGGTGCTGGGCATCGTCGGCGAGTCCGGCTCCGGCAAGTCGGTGTCCTCGATGGCCGTGCTCGGCCTGCTGCCCGACACCGCCGCGGTCTCCGGCTCGATCAAGCTGGGCGGCCGTGAGCTGCTCGGCCTCTCGGACAACGAGATGTCCAAGATCCGCGGCAAGGACATCGGCATGGTCTTCCAGGACCCGCTGTCCGCGCTCACCCCGGTCTACAGCGTGGGCACCCAGATCGTCGAGGCCCTGCAGATCCACCAGGAGCTGAGCAAGGAGAAGGCCCGCGAGCGCGCCGTCGAACTGCTCGACCTGGTCGGCATCCCGGACCCGCGGCGCCGGGTGGACAACTTCCCGCACGAGTTCTCCGGCGGCATGCGCCAGCGCGCGATGATCGCCATGGTGATCGCCAACGACCCCAAGGTGATCATCGCCGACGAGCCGACCACCGCGCTCGACGTGACCATCCAGGCCCAGGTGCTCGAAGTCCTGAAGAAGGCCCAGGACGTCACCGGCGCCGCGATCGTGATGATCACTCACGACCTCGGCGTGATCGCCGGCTTCGCCGACCGCGTCCAGGTGATGTACGCGGGCAAGCCGGTCGAGGCCGGCACCGTGGACGAGGTGTACTACACGCCCCGGATGCCGTACACCATCGGCCTGCTGGGTTCGATCCCGCGACTGGACGACACCGAGCGCCGCGCGCTGACCCCGATCGAGGGCACCCCGCCGTCGATGGTCGAGCTGCCGCAGGGCTGCCCGTTCGAGGCCCGCTGCCCGATCGCCGTCGAGCGCTGCCGCGAGGTGGAGCCCATGCTGTCGGTCAAGGAGGGCAGCACCCACCCGACCGCCTGCCACCGCAGCCACGAGCTGGGCGAGGCCCTCGACCCGGCCACCATCTACCCGGTTCCCGAGGTCCCCGCCCTCTCCGCACTGGAGCAGCGCCCGCGCGCCGAGCGTGCCACCGTCCTCGAACTCGACAACCTGACCAAGCACTTCGCGCTCAGCAAGGGCGCGGTCGTCAAGCGCAAGGTCGGTGTGGTCAAGGCCGTCGACGGCATCTCGCTGGACATCCGCGAGGGCGAGACGCTCGGTCTGGTCGGCGAGTCCGGCTGCGGCAAGACCACCACCCTGCTGGAGATCCTGGACCTGCCCAAGGACCAGGTCGGCACCGTCACGGTCTTCGGCAAGGAGACCAAGAGCATGAACCGGGCCGACCGCAAGGCGCTCCGCCGGGACATGCAGATCGTCTTCCAGGACCCGATGGCCGCCCTGGACGCCCGGATGCCGGTCGGCGACATCCTCGCCGAGCCGCTGAAGACCCACGGCTGGGACAAGGCCAGGATCGCCGCCCGGGTCCCCGAGCTGCTGGAGCTGGTCGGCCTCAAGCCCGACCACGCCGACCGCTACCCGCAGGAGTTCTCCGGCGGCCAGCGCCAGCGCATCTCCATCGCCCGCGCCCTGGCCCTGGAGCCCAAGCTGGTCGTCCTGGACGAGCCGGTCTCGGCCCTGGACGTCTCCATCCAGGCCGGCGTGCTGAACCTGCTGGACGAGCTCAAGAACAAGCTCGGCCTCAGCTACCTGTTCGTCGCCCACGACCTCTCCGTGGTCCGGCACATCGCCGACCGGATCGCCGTGATGTACCTCGGCCGGATCGTCGAGGTCGGCGACACCGAGTCGATCTTCGAAGCCCCCTCCCACCCGTACACCCAGGCTCTGCTGTCCGCCGTACCGCTCCCCGACCCGCGCAAGGAGCGCGAGCGGACCCGGATCCTGCTCACCGGTGACCTGCCCAGCCCGGCCAACGTGCCGAGCGGCTGCCGGTTCCGCAACCGCTGCCCGAAGTACCTCACCCTCAGCGAGGACGAGCAGCTTCGCTGCCGCGACGAGGACCCCGCGAGCGACCGGCTCGGCACCGACCACTCGGCCGCCTGCCACTACGCCCGTGCCCTCGAAGTGATCTGACCCCCACCGAGCTGCGCCCCAGGCGCCTTGCACCACCAGCACCGCCCAAGCACCGCCCCATAGCTCCACCGGCACCACCCGTCGCCTTGACGCTGCCGGGCCTACTCACCGATATCCGTACACCACCAGGGGGAACCCCTTGAAGCACAACCGGATCCCGGTCGCGCTGGTCGCCACCATCGCCGCCGCCTCGCTGTCCCTCACCGCCTGCTCCAGCAGCAAGAGCGACTCGGCCGCCCCGGCCGCCTCCGAGGCGCCGAAGATGACCCAGAGCGCGATGAACGCCAAGGACCGTGCCGACCTGAAGCAGGGCGGCACCCTCAACTGGGCCATCGACCAGCTCTCCTCGCAGTGGAGCCCGATCGAGGCGGACGGCAACGAGACCTCCACCACCGATGTCATGAAGGCGCTCATGCCGACCTTCTGGCGCTCGGACGCGGGCGGCACCCAGACCCCGAACAAGGCGTACCTGCTGGACGCCAAGGCGGAGACCAAGGACGGCAAGCAGGTCGTCACCTGGACCCTGAACCCGAAGGCCAAGTGGTCCGACGGCACCCCGATCACCTGGCAGGACATCGACGCCAACGTCAAGGCGCAGAACGGCCAGAACAAGGACTTCAAGGCCACCTCGACCACCGGTTTCGACCAGGTCGACAGCGTCGTCAAGGGTGCTGACGACTACCAGGCGATCATGACGTTCAAGACGCCGTACTCCGAGTGGCAGTCGATGTTCAACAACGCCGCCAACGCGCCGCTGATGCCGGCGAAGTACGTCGCCACCCCGGACGTCTTCAACACCGCGTACGTGGACAAGATCCCGGTCACCGCCGGTCCGTTCAAGCTGGACAAGATCGACCAGACCGCGAAGACCGTCACCGTGGTGGCCGACCCCAACTGGTGGGGCGACAAGGCCACGCTGGACAAGATCGTCTTCAAGGCGATGGACACCAACACCATGCCGCAGGCGTTCGCCAACGGTGAGGTGGACTTCTACAACAACGGCCCGGACGCCTCCGGCTTCAAGCAGATCCAGGCGACCAAGGACGGCGAGGTCCGCGAGGCCGGCGGCCCGAACTACCGCCACATCATGCTCAACGGCAAGAGCCCGATGCTGACCGACCCCAAGGTCCGCGCCGCGATCTTCCAGGCCGTCGACCGCTCGACCATCGCCAAGTCGGACCTGAACGGCCTGGGCTGGCCGGCCGAGCCGATGAACAACCACTTCCTGGTGCCCGGCCAGAACGGCTACAAGGACAACTCGGGCGGCCTGAGCAAGTTCGACCCCGAGGCTGCCAAGAAGGCCCTGGACGACGCCGGCTGGAAGATGGACGGCGACGTCCGCAAGAAGGACGGCAAGGAGCTCGCGCTCAAGTTCGTCATCCCGGCCGGTGTCAGCGTGGCCACCAACGAAGGCTCGATGCTGACCCAGATGCTGCAGCAGATCGGCGTCAAGCTCACCATCTTCACCGCGCCGTCGAACGACTTCTTCGACAAGTACATCTACAAGTACGACTTCGACATGACCGCCTTCTCGCTGATCGGCACCCCGTTCCCGGCCGGTTCCTCGACCGCCAACTACGCCCAGAACGGTGGCGCCAACTACTCCCAGGTCGGCAGCGACGCCCTGGACAAGGCGATGAACGACGCCGTCGCCGCCTCCACCACGGACGCCGAGTTCGCCGCGATCAACCAGGCGGACGCCGAGGCGTGGAAGGTCTCCGGCCTGCTCCCGCTGTACCAGCGCCCCGCCATCTTCGGTGTGAAGAAGGCCGTCGCCAACCTCGGTGCCCCGGGCCTCGCGGACTACGTCTACGAGAACATCGGCTTCACCAAGTGATGACCGCTCGACCCTGAGCCGCTCAACGGGACGGGCCCGGAGGGATCTTCCCTCCGGGCCCGTCCCGTCGTCCGTGCTACGCCTCCACCCGCACCGCGGCGAAGTGGCAGGCCGACTCGTGCGCCGCCGGACCCTCCAGCGAGGGCACCGCGAGCAGCGGCACCTCGGTCGAGCACCGCTCCTGTGCCTTCCAGCAGCGGGTACGGAAGCGGCAGCCCGACGGCGGGTTCGCCGGCGAGGGGATGTCCCCGGACAGGATGATCCGCTCACGACCCTCACGCCCGGACGGATCCGGCACCGGCACCGCCGAGAGCAGTGCCTGCGTGTACGGGTGGGTGGCGTGCTCGTAGATCTCCTCGTCCGACCCGATCTCCACCATCTTGCCCAGGTACATCACACCCACCCGGTCCGA